>DATILH010000103.1:0-24125 GCA_035476655.1 Variovorax sp. | reverse complement strand
GCATGCGCGCCACCAGCGCCAAGGGCAACGACAGGCGGCCGATGCGCGGGCTCTCGCCTTCCAGGTACACGGGCTTGGAAAGCTCCAGCCTGCCGAGCACGGTGGCGATCTGCGT
The DNA here is from genome assembly GCA_035476655.1 of Variovorax sp. GTDB lineage: Bacteria > Pseudomonadota > Gammaproteobacteria > Burkholderiales > Burkholderiaceae_C > Variovorax. The sequence continues at coordinate 24,010 of DATILH010000103.1, read as the reverse complement.
CTCGAAACCCTTTTGCGAAGGCTGCTCGATGCCCGGCAGGCCGCCCAGCAGCGAGCCCTTGTGGCGCGCCAGGTCTTCCAGGTCCAGCACCTGCGCGCCCTGCTCGGCCATTGCCTGCAGCACGCGCGTCTTGGCACTGCCGGTGGCGCCGCAGACCACGCGCAGGTCCAGGCGCGGGCACATCGCATCGAGCTGCACGATCACGTGTTGCCTGAAGCTCTTGTAGCCGCCGGCCAGTTGCTGCGCGTCCCAGCCCACCAGGCGCAGCCAACTCACCATCGAACCGCTGCGCAGGCCACCGCGCCAGCAATAGACCAGCGGCTTCCAGTTCGCAGGCTGGTCGGCAAAGCGCTCGCGCAGATGGCGCGCCAGGTTGGCCGCCACCATGGCACCGCCGACGCGACGCGCCTCGAAGGCGCCCTGCTGCTTGTACAAGGTGCCGACGATGCGGCGCTCCTCATCGTCCAGCGCCGGGCAATTGATGGCGCCAGGGATGTGATCGAGTGCGAATTCGGCCGGCGAGCGGGCGTCGATCAGGGTATCGAAGCTGCCGATGTCGGCCACACGGACGGGTGCGTTGTGGCTCATGCGAAGGCGAGATTCTGGCACGCGCTCCAGGACGACCCCGCGCCAGAGCCTGGGCGCTACTTCTTCGCCGTCGACGCCGCGCCGGCCACCACCTGAGCGCGGAAGGCCTTGAGCTGCGCCTTCAGGCGCCGCTCGTTGACCAGGCCGACGCGCACCATCATCTTCTGCCCGGCCGACATGGCCTCCAGTTGCGGATCGGCGTACTCGTAGTGCGCCCAGGGCTGGGCCAGCGGCGTGTCACCCTTGACCTCGACCAGCTTGACGCGCGGCGAAGCCTGCGGCTCGGGGGCGGCGAGCAGGTGGTCGATGACAGCCACCAGGCGGTCGTTGAAGTACTTGCCGGGATAGCCCAGCTCTTCATAGGCCTGCTGGAACAGCGGGTAGAGCTTGAAATAGGCACTGGCCGCCGCCGTCGGGTTCACCTGCTCGGCCATCAGCACCAGCGGCGTGTAGCGCGCGCCGTTGTCGGCACTGATGGCCTGTTGCTCACCGCTGCCGCTCACCGTGAACTTGGGGGCCGTCGGCTGCACCGGCCACATGCGCGGCACGGCATGCTCGCGCGGCAGGTTGTCCACCGTGGCGACGAAGCGGCGCACGAAGCCGTCGACGTTCAGGAAGCCGGCCACGTTCTTGCGGCCCAGCAGCTCGTTGAGCGCGGCCGTGACCCTGGCATCGGAGTCGGACAGTTGCGGCAGGTTGGCGTCGGGCGCCGTGTCGATGGGGTTCTGCGGCTCGGCCGCCGCGGACGGCGCAGGTGGCGGCACCTCGGCCGGCGCATCCGGGGCAGCGGCCGGCGGCGGCGTCACGGCCACCGGCGTTGCCGGCGCCTGGGTCTGCGACCAGCGCCACCAGAGGGCGCCGGCGACCAGCAGCACGAGCACCAGGATGACGGCCGTCCACACGGACGACTCGCGCACGGGCCTGAACTCCTTGAAGTCGCGTTCGGGCATGTAGGCAGGTCCTTTCTTTTCTTGCTTGATTGCTGTTCAGGGAAGACTGGCCGCCAGTGCCCGCGTCAGTTCCGCCGCGGGGATGGGCTTGCAGCCGCTGGCGTTCTGACCCGACCACAGCGGAGAAAATTCCCCGCTGCCCTGCCCTTCCGCCTTGGCGCGCAGCGGCGCGATGGCTGCTGTTGCCAGCGGGAACTCGGGCGGTGCTTCGCCGAGCGGGCCCAGCTCTCGCATCAGCCGGTTCATGATGCCGCGCGCCGGGCGGCCGGTGAAGAGGTTGGTCAGCGCGGTGTGACGGTGATGCGCATCGCTGCCGGCCAACGCCGCGCGGTGCGGCGCGCTGATGGTCGCTTCCGGGCACAGCAGGTAGCTGGTGCCGACCTGCACGCCAGCGGCGCCCAGGGCCAGCGCGGCCGCTACGCCTGACGCATCGACAATGCCGCCGGCCGCGATCACCGGCACATCCACCGCCTTCAGGATCTGCGGCAGCAGCGCGAAGGTACCCATCTGGCGCGTCAGGTCGTGCGAGAGGAAATGACCGCGGTGGCCGCCCGCCTCCAGGCCCTGCGCAATGACGGCGTCGACGCCGCGCGCGGCCAGCCATTGCGCCTCTTCCACCGTGGTGGCGGACGACAGCACCTTGGCACCCCAGGCGCGCACCCGCGCCAGCAATTCTTCAGACGGCAGGCCGAAGTGAAAGCTCACGACCGGTGGCTTGAATTCCTCCAGCACGGCGGCCGTCTCGTCGCTGAAGGGATTGCGGCCGGCGCCGGTGGCAATCCCTGCCGGGTCGATGCCGAACTCGGCGTAGTAGGGTGCCAGCGCCGCGCGCCAACGCGTCTCGTGGTCCGGGTTGGGCACCGGCGGCGTGTGGCAGAAGAAGTTGACGTTATAGGGCTTGCCGCCGGTGGCGGCCTGGATCGCGCGCAGTTCGGCGCGCATGGCGTCGGGCGTGAGCATGGCGCAGGGCAGCGAACCCAGCGCGCCGGCATTGCTGACCGCGATGGCCATGGCGCTGCCCTGCGCGCCAGCCATCGGCGCCTGGATGATCGGCCACCTGGTGCGGAAGAGATCGGCGATCGACACCTCAGGCCTCCGCCGTCGCCGGCGCCTGCACGCCCGCGATCTGGCGCAGCGCGCGCTCGAAAATCTCGGCCGGCTGGCCGCCGGAAATCAGGTGCTTGTTGTCGATGATGATGGCCGGCACCGAATGGATGCCGGCGCCGGTGTAGAGCTGCTCCCGTTCGCGCGTCTCGGCGGCGTAGTCATCGCTCGCCAGGATCTCGCTGGCGCGCACCGTGTCCAGGCCCGCTTTGCCGGCCAGGCGGATCAGCAGGTCGGCGTCCGAGGGGTTGAGGCCATCGGTGAAGTAGGCCTTGAACAGCGCCTTCTTGAGCTGGCGCTGCTTGTTGACGTCTTCCAGTTCGGCCCAGTGCAGGAGGCGGTGCGCATCGAAAGTGTTCCAGACGCGCTTGCGCCGGTCCAGGCTGAAGTCGAAGCCCACGGAGGCGCCGCGCTCTCGGATGACGTCGCCGTTGGCGCGCACCTGGGCCTCGCTGATGCCGTATTTCTCGGTGAGGTGCTCGATCGAATCCTGCCCTTCGCGCGGCATCTGCGGGTTGAGCTCGAAGGGCTGGAAATGCAGCTCCGCCTGGATCTCGGGCGCGACGCGCTCCAGGGCCTGTTCGAGGGCGCCCAGGCCGACGGCGCACCAAGGGCAGGAGACGTCCGAGACGAAATCGATACGCAGCTGCGATGAGGGCTTGGAGATGGTCATGGCCCCATTCTCCTCCCGGGGCGCGGACGCGGCCAGCGCGCGGTTTTTCCCTTTGCGCTAGGCAGGGATGAAGCCCCGCAGTAGCCGCACGAAATCGGCCGGCCGCTCCACCGCGCTGAGGTGCGCCGCCTCGATGGTCGCCAGGCGCGCGCCGGGAATGGCGGCCACCATGGCCTCGGACATGGCGGGCGGCGTGGCCTCGTCGCGCGTGCCGGCAATCACCAGCGTCGGCCGGGAATGGCGGCGGTTGCTTTCGCGAAAATCGATCGCGGCCACGCCGTTGCAGGCGGCGATGTAGCCCTCTGCATCGGTGGCGACCAGCGTGTCGTGCAAGGCCTTCGCGCGTACCGCGCCTTCGGGCGTGGCGGCATATTCGGGCGTGAGCCAGCGCGCCACAGCGCCGGCCGCGATCGCCGCGATGCCTTGCGTGCGAACCGTGGTCACGCGCGCCTGCCAGGGTGCCTGGTCCGGGTAGTGGGCCGAGGAGTTGGCGATCACCACGCTGGCAAGCAAGTCCGGCCGCGCCACGGCCAGGGCCTGCGCCGTCATGCCGCCCATCGACAGGCCGACGAAATGCACCGGCGTTCCGGCCGCCTCGCGCTCGATCAATTCGGCCGCGTCCCCGGCCAGGGTTTCCATGGCGAGCGGGCCAGCCACCACTTCCGAGCCGCCATGGTTGCGATGGTCGTAGCGCAGCACAGTGTGCGTTTGCGCCAGCAGCGCCGCCACGCTGTCCCACATCTGCAGGTCGCAGCCCAGCGCGTGGCTGAGCACGACCATCGGGCCCTGCCCTTCACGCAGTACCTTGAGTCGGGTCATGTCTTCTCCTTGGTTTGAGCAAGCGTGGGCAGCCACGCGAAAGCGATGAGGATCAGTGCCACGCCGGCCAGCAGCATCGGCACCACCATCGGCCATGCGCCATGACTGTAGGCCGCATCGACGAAGCGCGCCGCCACCTGCCCGGTGCAAAAGGCGACGGCCATCATGAGAAAGCCCGACCACGAGACGGCGCGGCCGGCCAGTTGCGGCAGCTCGCCCACCGCGCCGGCCTGGCCGCAGGGCTGGTGGATGCCGTGGCCCAGGCAGAACACCGCGTGGCCCAGCAGCAGCGGCCAGGCGCTGGTCGGCAGCAGCCAGCAGCCCAGGCCCTGGATCAGCGCGCCGGTGATGCTCAGCACCGCGCCGATGCGAACGGTGCGCAGCGGCCCATGTCGGCGCAGCAGCTTGCGGCACATGGTGGTGCTGAAGATGTAGATGGCCGAGCCGCCGGCGGGAATCCAGCCGTAGAGCGCGGGCGAAAAACCCAGGTAGCCGATGTAGACCATCGGCGACAAGAGCAGGAAGCAGAACAGTCCGCCATAGGTGGCGGCCGACAGCGCGGACCAGACGCGAAAGCTCCTGCTCGCGAAGACCTCGCGCACGCCGCCCTTCGGCGACGATTGCGCCGTATCGGGAACCCGCGTCTCGCCAAAGGAATGCCAGCACATCGCCAGCAGGATCAGCGCGTAGAGCGCCATCAGCGCCAGCACCCAGCGCCAGCCGGCCCACTGCACGATCGCGGCGCCCAGCACCGGCGCGACCAGCGCAACGATGCCAAGGCCTGTGAGGCCGCGCGCCATGACATGCATGCCCTCGTGGGCCGGATAGAGGTCGCGCACAGCCGCCCGCGCGCATACCAGCAAGGCAGCCATGGCGCCGCCTTGCAGTGCGCGCACCGCGGCCAGCATGTCCGCGCTGGGCGCCAATGCACCAGCCAGCGAGGCCACGATGTAGACAGCCAGTCCGCCCAGCAGCACCGGCCGCCGGCCGATGCGGTCGGCCAGGCTGCCCGCGGGAATCTGCGCGATGCCGAAGGCCAGCACGAACATGGTCAGACTGCTGCTGGCCGAACCTAGTTCGGCCGCGATGGCCGGCAGGGCCGGCAGGTAGCTGTCGGTGGCCACCGGCTGCGCCGCCAGCAGCAGGGGCAGCAGCAGGGCGAAGTCGAGGGAACTCGCCCGCCTCACGGGGCGCTGTCCGGCAGCAAGCCCTGTTCGCGCAGAACGGCCGTGGCCAGGCCGAAGGCATGGTTGGCGGCCGGCACGCCCACGTAGATTGCCGACATCATGATCACTTCCTTGATGTCCTCGGGCGTCAGTCGCGATTCCGGCGGGCCGTCCAGCGCGGCGCGCACGTGCATCACGAATTCCTCGAAGGCTTTGACGCCCAGCAGCATCGACAGCACCATGAAGCGGCGCGTCTTGTCGCCCAGGGCCGGGCGGCCCCAGATGTCGTTCCAGGCATGGCGCGTGATCAGTTCCTGGAACTCGGCGTTGAAGGCGTTGCGGTTGGCCAGCGACTTGTCGACCCAGGCATCGCCCAGCACGCGGCGGCGGTTGATCATGCCGGCGTCGTAGTCGCTCGGGGGTTGGGTGTTGTCGTTCATCGATTGCTTTCCTTTGCGGCGGAGCCGGCCTGCGCACGCAGCGACTCGAGCTGCGCCAGCGCCACGGCGCCCGCGTGCTGCGCCAGGGCCGGATCGAACCATTCGTCGGCCGCCTCGCGCGGCAGTTCGGCGCGCAGGGTGTCGATGTTGGCACGCATGCGTTTCTCATGAATCTGCAGGCCCGGCAAGGCCCCGGCCAGCGCTCGGACACTGCCGTGCGCGCTCATCAGCAACTGCGGCCATTCGCCCAGCTCGGCCTGCCAGGCACCCAGTGCACGCTCGTGCTCCTGCGGCATGGCAGCCAGCAGCGCCGCGACACGCTGCGGTGCGCGCTGCGCGGCGGCCAGCGCCACCATCGAGGCCACCGGGTTGCGCTTGTGCGGCATGGCCGAGGAACCGCCGCGCCCGGGTTCGCTCGGCTCGGCCAGCTCGCCCACTTCGTATTGGCCCATGAGCGCGATGTCGCCGGCGATCTTGCCCAGGCTGCCGACCAGGATGCCGAGTTCGCAGCCCAGCGCCACCCATTCGTCGCGCTGCGTGTGCCAGGCACCGGCGGCGTCGGCCAGGCCCAGCTCCTGCGCCATGCGCTGACGCACGGCGGGGCCCAGGTCCTTCATCTGCGCCAGCGTGCCAACGGCGCCGCCCAGTTGCACCTTGAGCGCATGCGAAGCGGCATCGGCCAGGCGCACGCGGCCGCGCACCAGCGGCGCCGCCCAGCCCACGCACTTGAGGCCGAAGCTGGTGACCGAGGCCGGCTGCATCAGGGTGCGCGCCAGCATCGGCGTGGTGGCATGGCGGGTGGCGTGCAAAAGCAGCGCCTCGATGGCGCGGCCCATGTCGGCATCGATCAGCTTCACCGCATTGCGCGTGACCAGCGCCATCGCGCTGTCGATCACGTCCTGGCTGGTACTGCCGAAATGCACGAAGGGCACGGCGTCGGCATTGAACAGGCCCACCGCCTCCTTCAGGCTCTTGACCAGCGGGATCGCCACGCTGCCGGCGCGCGCGCTGTCGCGCACGATCTTGGCCACGTCGAACAGTTCGACCTTGCAGCTGCCGACGATGGAGTGCGCCGCCGACTCGGGGATCAGCCCGAGTTGGGCCTGCGAGCGGGCCAGCGCCGCCTCGAAGCGAAGCATGGCGTCGACGAAATGGTGGTCGCTGAAGGCGTCCAGCACCTCCGGCGTGGAGAGAAAGCCTTCGAAAATGCTCATGATCAAACGTCCCTTTTTGAAATGGTCAGGCGGACTGCAGCGGCACCGCAGCGCCGAGGAACAGCCGCTCGATTTGCGGATCGGCCAGCAGCTCCTGCGCCCTGCGCTGCAGCACCAGGCGGCCGGATTCGAGCGCAATGGCCTCGTCGGAATACTTGAGGGCGCTCTTCACGTTCTGCTCGACCATCAGCACCGTGCATCCCTCGTCGGCGAGGCGGCGCAGCAGGCGAAAGACGTCCTGCACCACCAGCGGCGACAGGCCGATGGAAGGCTCGTCGATCAGGAGCACCTTGGGCGCCAGCAGCAGCGCGCGAGCCACTTCGAGCTGCTTCTGCTCGCCGCCCGAGAGCGAGGAGGCCATGCTGTGCATGCGCTCCTTCACGCGTGGAAAGAGTTCCAGCACTTGCGAGATGCGCTCGTGCGTCTTCTTCATGCCCAGCGTGATGCCGCCCAACTCCAGGTTCTGCCAGACGGTGAGCTGGCCGAAGAGGTTGCGCCCCTGCGGCACGAAAGCCACGCCGCGCGCCAGCAGCGCCTTCTGCGTGGCGCCGGTGATGTCCGTGCCGTCGAGCAGGATGCGCCCGGCCTTGGGCTTGAGCAGGCCGAACAGGGTCTTGAGCACGGTGGACTTGCCCGCGCCGTTGGGCCCCAGCAGCAAGGTGATGGCGCCGCGCCGGGCCGAGAAGCTCAACTCGTTGAGGACCATGAAATCCTTGTAGCCGGCCAGCACGCCTTCGAAGCGGATGCAGGTGTCTTCAGCTGCCGAGGTAGGCATCGAGCACCTCCTTGTTCGACCGGATCTGCGCCGGCGTGCCGATGGCCATCACCCTGCCCTCCACCATCACCATGATGCGGTGGCACAGGTCCATCACGAAATCCATGTTGTGCTCGATCACCACGAAGCTGCCCTGCCTCGTCTTGTTGAGTTCCTTGAGCAGTCGCGACAGGCCGCCGACCAGGCTGGGGTTGACGCCGGCGCAGGGCTCGTCGAGCAGCACCAGGTCGGGCTCGCTCATGAAGGCCATGCCGATATCCACCAGCTTCTGCTGGCCGTAAGAGAGCGTTCCGGCCTTCTTGTCGGCCACCTGGCGGATGCGGAACTGGTCGATCAGCGCATCGGCCCGCGGACCAAGACCGCAGTCGCCGGGCGCGAACAGGCGCGACCACATGGACCCTTGGTGCTCCTGCGCCGCGGCGATCAGGTTGTCGCGCACGCTCATCCTGCCGAAGACCTGCAGGGTCTGGAAGGTGCGGCCCACGCCGCGCCGATTGAGCTGCAAGGGGCCCAGGTGCGTGACGTCCTCGCCCTTGAGTTCGATGCGCCCGGCATCGGGCCGGATCTGGCCCAGCATGCTGTTGAACAGGGTGGTCTTGCCCGAGCCGTTGGGACCGATCACGCCGAAGATCTCGCCGGGCCTCACCTCGAAGCTGACGCCGTCGACAGCGCGGATCGCGCCATAGGCCTTGCGCAGGTCGCTGACCTTGAGCAGCGCTGCGCTCATAAGGCAACCTCCACCTGCCGCGCCGCCGCAGAACGCGCCGCCGAAGCCTCGCGCGCCTCGCGCCGCGCCTTCAGGCGATCCGGGATCGACAACAGGCCGTCGGGCAGCCACACCATCATCAGCACCACCGCCGCGCCGAAGAGCGGCAGGTACCAGTTGGCCACGCCCGGCACATCGCGCAGCCATTCGGGCACCACCACGCCCACGGCTGCGCCCAGCACCGGCCCGAAGAAGTAGCCGGGCCCGCCGACCACCACCATCAGGTACATCATGATCGATGCCGCCACGGTGAAGGGCCCCGGCTCGATGAAGCCCACCAGCGAGGCGAAGAGCCCGCCCGCCACGCCGGCGTAGGCGGCGCCGATGGCGAAGCTCAGCAGCGTGTAGCCACGCACGCTTAGCCCCACGCTCTCGGCGCGGATGGCGTTGTCGCGCAGCGCGGTGAAGGCCTTGCCCCACGGCGAGCGCAGCAGGCCCCACAGCAGCGCGCCCAGCAGCACGGTCAGGGCCAGCACCAGGTGGTAGTAGGCGAGGTTGCCCTCCAGCGAAAATCCGAAGAGCTCCGGCCGCGCGATGTTGTTGATGCCGAAGGTGCCGCCTGTGAGCCACTCTTCGTTGCGGATCAGGAGCCACACCGCGGTGTTGAAGCCCAGCGTCGCAAAGGCCAGGTAGATGGTCTGCACGCGCAGCGCCGGAAAGCCCAGCGTCAGCCCGACCGCGAAGCACAGCAGCGCCGCCAGCGGGAGTCCGAGCCAGAAGCTGATGCCCGCCTTCAGCAGGATCGCCACCGTGTACGCGCCGATGCCCAAGAAGGCCGCATGGCCCAGCGACTTCTGCCCCGCATAGCCCACCGTGAGGTTCAGCCCCATGGTGGCGATGATGTAGATCAGCCAGTAGCTCAGCAGGTAGATGCCGTAGTTCTTCAGGAAGTGCGGCAGCGTGAGCAGGGCCGCCGCCACGACGGCTGCAACGAGGAGGTTCCGCGCCTTCATACCTTGCGCTCCTCCTTGCGTCCCAGCAGGCCCTGCGGCTTGAAGAGGATGACGACCATGAAGATCAGGAGCGCCACCGCATCCTTGTAGGCCGGCGAGATGTAGGCCGAGGCCAGGTTCTCCGCCACGCCCACGATGAGCCCGCCCACCAGTGCGCCGCGTGAATTGTTGAAGCCGCCGATGATGGCGGCGAAGAAGGCCTTGGTACCCAGCCCCTCGCCCATGTCGAACTTGGCCAGGTAGGTGGGCGTGACCAGCAGCGCCGCCGCCACCGCCAGCGCGGCGTTGATGGCGAAGGTGTAGAAGACCATGCGCGGCACGTCGATGCCCAGCACGCTGGCGCTCTCGGTGTTCTGCGCCACCGCCTGCATGGCGCGGCCGGTGACGGTGCGCGCCAGGAAGGCCTGGGTGGCCAGCACGATCGCCACGGCCAGGCCGAAGGTGCCGATGTCGGCCAGGGTCAGGTTGACGCCGGCGATGTTGAAGAGCTTGTCGGCAAAGAGGCTCGGGAAAGGATGCGCCTCGGCGCTGTAGCCGGCGCGCACGCCGTTGCGCAGGGCGATCGACAGGCCGATGGTCGCCACCACGATAGGCATCATCCCGAAGCGCAGCAGCGGATCGACCACGCCGCGCTTGAAACCCCAGCCCAGCACCACCACCGCCAGCACGATGGCCAGCACGAAGGCCAGGCCCAGCGCCGCGCCGAAGGACAGGCAGGCCAGCATGGCAAAGGCCGTCAGCATCACGAACTCGCCCTGGGCGAAGTTGATGGTGCCGCTGGCCTGCCACAGCAAGGTGAAGCCCAGAGCGGCCAGCGCGTAGATGCTGCCGGTGGCCAGCCCGCTGAAGACGAGCTGCAGGAAATCGGTCATGGGCCCGTCGTCACTTGGCGCCGAGGGCCGGCACCGTGGCAATCACTTCCTGCTTGCCGTTCTTCACCTCGACGATGAAGCTCTCGCGGTCCAGGTCGCCCTTGCCGTCGACGGACACATCCATCAGCACGCCAGGCTGCTGGGCGGCTGTCACCTTCAGGCCGTGCAGGGTGGAGGCCACGGCCTTGCGGTCCAGCTTGCCGGCCTTCTCGATCGCGGCCTTCAAGAGGTACACGCCCGAGTAACCCTTCATGCCGTTGTGGTCTGACACGTACTTGTATTCCTTCTCGAACTTGGCGCGAAAGGCCCGCACCGCCGGGTTGGGCGCATCGACGGTGAGGCCCACATGCGCGATGGCGCCGTTGGCCGCGTCGCCGGCCAGGTCGATCACCTTCTGGCCCGTCAACGTGGTCTCGCCGATGATCGGCCTGGCATAGCCCTGCTTGCGCAGCTCGCGCAACAGGCGCGCCGACTCTTCCTCGTTGGAATAGGCAAAGAGCGCATCGGCATTGCTCTGCTTGGCGCGCAGCACGGCCGCGGCAAAGTCGATCTGGCCCGGCTCGCTCGAGATCTCCTGCACCACCTTGACCTGCGTGGCAGCCAGCGCCTTCTTGATCGAATCGAGCCCGCCCTTGCCGAAGTCGTTGTTGACGTAGATCACCGCCAGGCTCTTGGCCTTGACCTGCTGGTCGATGTAGCGCGCCACCTTGGGCATGGCGGTGGCCTGGGTGAAGCTGGTGCGGAAGACGTACTTGTTGCCCTGCTCGGTGATGGCCGCCGCCTCGCCGCCGGTGAAGTTGGGCACCTCGGCGCGCCTGCTCTCGGCCATGCTGACCATGATCGAGCCGGAGAACACCGGGCCGAAGATGGCGAACACGTCGTTGTCGATGGCCTTCTGCGTCAGGCCCTTGGCGATGCCGGGGTTGCTCTGCGTGTCGCTGGTGGTCGATTCGATCTTCTTGCCCAGGATGCCGCCCGCGGCGTTGATCTCCTTGACCGCCAGCTCCACGCCATTCTTGAAGTTGGTGCCGGCCGTGGCGCCGCCGCCCGAGAGCTCGACGATGTTGGCGATCTTGATGCTCTGCTGGGCGCCGGCGCCGGCGCTTGCGAGAGCCATGCTGCAAAGCACGAGCGCCGGTGCGGCCAGGGGGTGGCGGAAGAACTTCATGTTGGCAGTCTCCTTCTTCTGTGTTGGAAATCTGTGCTCAAGCCACGCTGGCCGAGTGGTAGCGCCGGGGCTGGCGCGCCTCGTCGGCCAGTTCGGCCGGATAGATCAGCTCGCGCAGGAAGCCGGCGTCGTCGCGCAGGCCCTGCGCGGCCTCGGTGTAGCCGAAGTAGTCGAAGTAGTAGGGCATCTGCTGGATCAGCATCTCGAAGCCGGGCTGGGCATGCAGGCCACGCGCGCGCGCCGCCCGCACCCAGGGCGTGGGCTGGCCGCGCAGAAGCACGTCGAAGGCGGCGGCGTGGCCGTCCATGCGGCTCACATCACAGGGCAGCGCGTCTTCTGGCGCCAGGCCGAGCTGCGTGGCATTGACCACCAGGTCGTAGCCGGCCGGGTCGCTGCTCTCCGCCACCACCACGGTGGCGTCGAAGAAGGAATCCAGGTGCGTGGCCAGGCCGATCGCCTTGCCGGCGGTGGTGTCGTAGAAGGCGATGTGCTCGGCCCCGTTCACCGTGCCGCCGTCGGCCAGCGCCACGCCGATGGCGGCGCCCGTCACGCCCGCGCCCAGGATCAGCACGCGCTTGCCGCGAAAGGGAATGTTGAAATAGTCCAGCGCACTGGTGAAGCCTTCGCCGTCGAACAAGTCGCCCTCGAGTTGGCCATCGTCGGTGCGGCGAACCACGTTGACGGAGTTGGACACGCGGCCGAACAGGCCGCAGCCGTCCAGGAGCGGCACCACCTGCGGCTTGTGCGGCGGCGCGATCACCATGCCGCGGATGTTCCTGGCCAGGAAGCTGGCCTTGAAGAACACCGCCATGTCGCGCACCGGCACCCGCACCGGCACCAGCACCGCGTCGATGTCGAAGCGCTCGAAGACGGCATTGAACATGCGCGGCAGCCGCACATTGATGATCGGGTCACCGGGGATCAGGTAGACGTCTGTGCGGCCTTGGATGGATTGCATGGTGTCTCCAACTGTTCGACTATCGTTCCGCGCGCTTTGGGCAGGCTCGGACTTTAGCCGCAGATCTGTCAATGGCAAGCAACGTGAAGCACAATGGATCGATCATCGAACACAAATGTTCGACAATTGAGCGCTTCAAGGGAATGACCTATGACCAACGACATCCAGGCACCCGCCGGCCTCGACAAGCGCGACTGGATCGCCGGGCTGGAGCGCGGCGTGAGCATCATCGAAGCCTTCGACGATGCCAATGCGCGCATGACCGCCAGCCAGGCCGGCCAGCGTACCGGCATGACCCGCACCGCCGCCCGGCGCTATTTGCTGACCCTGCAGCACATGGGCTACGTGGCGAGCGACGGCAAGCTGTTCTGGCTGACACCGCGGGTGCTGCGCCTAGGCCAGTCGTACCTGGAATCGGCGCGCCTGCCGCGCATCGTGCAGCCCTTCCTGCAGCGGGTGGCGGCCGGCACCCACGAGATCGCCTACCTCTCGGTGATGGACGGCGACGAGGTGGTCTACATCGCCCGCAACGGCCCGAACCGCAGCATGAGCACCGGCTACGTGCTGGGCGCGCGGGTGCCGGCGCAGGTGACGGCTGCGGGCATGCTGATGCTGGCCATGCGCAGTGACGAGGAGCAGGCGACATGGCTGGCCGCGCATGAACTGGCGGTGTTCACGCCGCACACCATCTCCAGCAAGGACCGGATGCGGCTGGAACTGGCGCGCATCCGGGCGCAGGGCTGGTCGCTGTCGGAACAGCAACTGGACCTCAACTCGCGCGGCATCGCGGTGCCGCTGCGCGATCGGCGCGGCGAACTGGTGGGCGCGCTCAACATCACCATGCCGATGGGCCACGAGTCCAGCGAGGACGCCGTGGCGCGCGTGCTGCCGGTGCTGCGCGAGACGGCGCAGGCGATGCGCAATCTGATCTGAGCCCGACGGATCAGAAGAAGTGTCGGATGCCCAGGTCGTACCCCATCGACCTGTTCGGCACGGCATTGCCGACGCCGCCGGGCGGCGTGCCGGTGAAGAAGGCTGGCGAACCGGTCACGGCCAGGGACGCGCCGTTCTCGTCCCTGAGGTAGGAGGTGGTCGCGTAGAGCGCCGTGCGCTTGGACAGGTTGTACACATAGCCGATGGCGAACTGGTCCGCTTTCGGCGTCGCAACGAAAACAGGCGGGAGGTTGTTGTACCTGACCACCGAGTACGTTGCGCGGACCATGCCGACACCGATGGGCACCGTCACGCCGATCAGGCCTGCGTTGGCGCCGGGCCTGGTGATGCCGGACAAGCGGTTGGGCGCATTGGCGGCCAGTTTCGTCTCCTGCTTGTTGTTGGAGTATTCGCCGAAGAGCTTGACCACGCCAAAGTCGTACGACGCGCCGAGGTTCCAGGTGTTGAGCGTGGTCGTCGAGCCCAGGTAGAAGTTCGAGCCGATGGTGCTTTGGCCATAAGCCACGGCGACGTCGAGCTTGCCGTTGGCATAGCCGACCCGGCCGCCGATGTAGCGGCCGAGGCGCGAGTTGTCGGCCACCGCGGCCAGCGCGGGGTTGGCCGCGATGGCCGCGGCCCCCGGTGGCGTCAGCTCGCCCGGGTCGTAGCTGGTCTTCTCGTTGAGCGCATACATGAACTGGCCGTAGAAGCCACCCAGGGTGGGCGGGAGGTAGTAGCCGATCGAGTTGCTGGCGCGCACATAGCTCGGGTTCTGCTGGAAGCCGCTGTTGGGCACGCCAAGGGCCACGCCGCCATTGGCAGTGGCGATCAGGCTGGCACCCACGCCGTTGTCGTTGAACGGATCGAAGATGTTGTCGTTCCAGAAGGTCGGCGTGTAGTCGCGGCCAAGGCGGACCTCACCGAAGCGGCTGGACAGGCTCACCGTCGCACGGCGGTTGAAGAGCTGGCTGTTGGCAGCGACATTGCCGGTATCGGTCGCGAAGCCGGCTTCCAGCCAGAAGCCTGCCGCCAGGCCGCCACCCAGATCTTCCGTGCCGCGAAAGCCCAGGCGATTGCCGGTGTAGCCGGAGCTGGTCAGCGACGTCTGGGTCTTCTCGACGCTCACACCCGCCGGTGTCTCCGACTGGTTCTTGTAGCTGCTGATCGCAGCGTCGATCACGCCGAAGACCGTGACGCTCGATTGCGCGGACGCAGCGCAGGCCGCTGCCAGGGCGCCAAGCGCCACCAGACATCTTTTCATGGGAACTCTTTCGGGATGAGGAGTGCGGACCCGGCACGACAGTGCTTCGTGCGGGCGCGACACCAGCGATGGCTGGCTTACTCAGGACTGATCTTGAGCTGGAGCTTCTTGATGATGGCCTGGTTGTGGGCCGTGGTCGCAGCCAGGACCTGCCGAAGCTGGTCCAGCGAGCCCTCTTGCGGAAAGTCCAGGCCCTGCGCGGTCAGCGCCTCGCGATATTTGTCCGAGCGCACGACCTTTGCCATTTCGCTCTGGATCCGATCGACGATCGGCTTGGGCGTGCTGCTCAGGACAAAGACGCCGACGCTGGCATGAGGAAGCACAAAATCCGGCAAGCCCAGTTCACCGAAGCTCTTCACATTGGGAAGATGCTGGGAGCGCGTCGACGAGACGACTGCATAGGCCTTGAGCTTGCCGCTCCTGATGTGCGGCACGACGTTGCTCACCACTTCAAAGGTCAGTTGAACCTGGTTTCCCATCAGGTCGACCAGGATGGGTGCTGAACCCTTGTACGGAACGACCAGCATGTCGTTGCCGCTCTTTTCCCTGAGCATTTCACCCAGGAAACTGGAACGTGTGCCGGTACCGTGATTCGCTACGCTGACCGATCGGGGATTGCGCTTGGCATAGTCCAGGACTTCATTCACATTGCCGGGTGGGAAGCTCGCGTTGGCCACCAGCACGTGGACCATGCTGCTGGCTTCGGCAACATAGGTGAAGGTCTTCTGGACGTCGTAGGGCGTCTTCACGGTCAGCGGTATGTCGGTCAGGACGCTCGATGGCCCCACCATCCAGGTGTAGCCGTCGGCCGGCGCGCTCATCAGCGCCCGCTCGGCCACCACCGCCGAGCCGCCAGGCTTGTTGTCCACCAGCACGGTCTGGCCAAGGCTCACCCGCAATTGCTCGGCGAGCAGCCGGGCCACTGCATCGGAAATGCCGCCGGGCGGAGCGGGGACGATCAGGCGGATGGGCTTGTCAGGCCATTGCTGCGCCAGCGCGGGCGAAACCGCCAGCGTCAGCCAGGACAGTGCAACGATTGCGAGGAGGCCTTGTCTCAGTAGTTTTCTTGGCATGGCAGTTCAGCCTGGTGAAGAGTGGAACGCTCAGATGACGAAGATGGAGGAGCCTGTGGTCTTGCGAGCCTCCAGGTCCCGATGGGCCTGCACTGCATCCTGCAGGGCATAGCGCTGGTTGATCTCGATGCGGATGCGGCCGGCCGCCACGTGCCCGAACAGCTCGTCGACCAGTTCCGCCTTTTCGGTGGGGTCGGCGATGTAGTCGGCCAGGCCCGGGCGGGTCAGGTAGAGCGATCCCTTGCGTGCCAGGATCTGCGGATCGAAGGGCGGGATGGTGCCCGAGGCCGTACCGACGCAGACCATGAGGCCGCGGCGCTTGAGCGAATCCAGCGAGGCCATGAAGGTAGCCTTGCCCACGCTGTCGAAGACCACCGACACGCCCACCCCGCCAGTCAGCTCGCGCACGCGCTTGGCCACATCCTCATGGCTGTAGTTGATCGTGTGATCGCAGCCATGGGCGCGGGCCACCTCGGCCTTGGCGTCGGTCGAGACCGTGCCGATCACCGTCAACCCGAGCAGCTTGGCCCACTGCGACACGATCAGGCCGACGCCGCCTGCCGCGGCATGCAGCAGCACCGCCTCGCCCGCCTTGAAGGGGTAGATCCGGCGCACCAGGTAGGCGGCGGACAAGCCACGCATGGTCATGGCCGCCGCGGTCTCGCAGCTGATGGCTTGCGGCAGCTTGATCAGCAGTGCGGCCGAAATCAGCCGCTCGGTGCTGTAGGCGCCCAGCGTGTTGATGAAGCCGGTGTAGCTCACTCGGTCGCCCACCGACAGATGGGTCACGCCGTCGCCGACCGCCTCCACCACGCCGGCGCCCTCGTTGCCGACGCCGCTGGGCAGGGGCACCGGGTAGGTGCCGCGGCGAAAGTAGGTGTCGGCGAAGTTCAGGCCGACGGCCACGTGACGAAGGCGAACCTCTCCCGGCCCTGGCTCTCCCACTTCGACGTCTTCGAGACGAAGGACTTCGGGTTCACCGGTTTCGTGGAACTTGATGATTCTTGCCATGATGCTCATCCTTGGCTCAGTTGGACTCAATGCGGAACTTCTTGACGGTGGCCGCATTGCGCTCGGAGAGTGCGCGCGTCTCGGCCATCAGCGCAGGCGTGTCGACAATCAATTCGGGCTCGAGCCCCACCTCGGCAAGCTTCTGCTGTACTGCAGGCACCTGGGCGGCTTTTGCGATCGTTGCGCGAAGCTTTTCGAGCATGTCGGGCGCAAGCTTGCTCGACCCCATGAAGCCGACCCAACTGCGGAACTGGAGCTCCGGATAGCCCAGTTCAGTGGCCGTTGGAACATCCGGCAGGTAGCGCGAGCGCGCCTTTCCGGTAAACGCGTAGGCGCGCAGCTTGCCGGCCTTGATCAACGGCAAGGACGTGACCATTCCGTCGAACATGATGTCGACCTGACCGCCAAGAATGTCCTGGAGGGCGGGAGGCGAGCCGGGGTAGCCCACGTGCTGCATGTCGAGTCCGGCGCGCTCGTTGAGAATCAGCCCGGCGTACTGCGATACGGTTCCGGGACTGTAGCTTGCGAAGCTGGCCTTGCCCTTGCGAGTTTTCAGCTCCGCCATCAGGCTGGGGAAATCCTTGGCCGGATAAGAGGCGGCGCTCACGAGCACGATGCCTGTTCTGGCCACCGAGCCGACGGGGATGACGTCCTTGAGCGGGTCGAAGGGCATCTTCATGAGCTGCGGTGTTTCCGCCAGGACGTTGCTTGCAGCCAGGACCAGCGTGTTGCCGTCAGGTGCAGCCTGCAGCATGGCCTGCAAGCCGATCGAGCCACCGGCACCGGGGCGGTTTTCCACGATCACCGGGCGGCCGAGGTCGGTGGACATCTGCTGGCCCAGCAAACGGGCCACGATGTCGATCGTGCCGCCAGGCGGCGCGGGCACGATGAGCCGCACGGGCTTCTCGCCAATGGCCCAGACGCTGAACGCCAGCGACCAACCGATCAGTGCGCCGGCGGCGCGTGCAAGGTGAAGCAGCTTCATTTTTCAGACCGGCTTGCGAAGGAAGCCCTGTTGAGCACCCTTGCGATTGGGCGCGAAGCCATTGGACTGAAGCGTCTCTTCCGCCGTTTCGTAGAAGACGCCGATCTTCATGATCTCTCGCGCCTGTTGTGCAGTCGCGATGGGACGGCCGAATTCGCCCGAGATGCGCACGAGCTGCTTGATCTGCTCGACGGAGCTCATCTTGCCCGTACGGGTCTGGTTCCAGAGCACGTCCTCGATGCCGCATCGCACATGAAGACCCAGTGCGATGCCGATCATGTTCACGGGCAACACGTTCAGCACCGAACTCTCCACCGTCACCACGGCGCCGTCGGGCGCAGCCCGCAGGAAGTTGGCCAGGTTGTAGATGTTCGCCTGGTCCATGCCGCCGCTGATGGCCACCCAGTTCATGACCAGCGGCCCCTTGTAGACGCCGCGGCGGATCATTCGCTCGATCGTTTCAAAGCTGTTGATGTTGTAGCACTGGAACTCGCTTTGAATTCCGGCGGCGGTCAGTCGTCGGATGTGTTCCTCGGCCCAGCTGGGATTCGAGGGAACGATCATGTCCTTGTACGTCGAATAGAGCTTGGGGTCGCCCCGCGAGAGGCCCTTGAAATCATCCAGGCCGGCATGCTCCGTCACGTTCATTTGCGTCGTGTTGACGGTGACGGTCACCTGGTCGGGCTTCGGATCGAGTTCGGCCAGCATGTGCCGCGTGTCATCGCTGAGCCACTTGGCCGCTTGCCCATCGCCTTCCGGCGCGAAGCTGATGGAGCCGCCTACTTGAATGACCATCTCCGGCACGCGGGCGCGCACTCCGGCGATCAGTTCGTTGAACATGGACAGGCGCTTGCTGCCCTTGCCATTGGCTTCACGCACATGCAGGTGCAGCACGGTAGCGCCCGCTTCGTAGCAATCGACGGCCTTCTGGATCTGATCCTCCATGGTGACCGGAATGTCTTCCGGGAAGTCTGCGGGAATCCAGCCCGGCGCATAGGGGGCGGCAGTGATGATCAGTGGCTGCTGGTTCTCGGGATACAGGTGGCCATCGAGGAAGTTCATGCGGTGTCTCCAGTTGTGAGGTGCGATGACCCAGTATCTGGCGCACCCCGGAGAACCACTTGCCTTTTTGGGGCGTTGACTTGCTATTTTGGGCAAGGCGCCATGTCAGATGCCTGCTTGCTCCATTGCGAGGCGCTACAGCCGAAAAGACTGTGGAACCAATGGCTGAAGCTGCTGAGTCTGGAGAAGCCCAGACTCTGGGCCACCTCGCCGAGCGACAGGTCGCTTTCGCGCAAATGGTGCTTGACCAGATCCGATCGCACCTGGTCAAGCACGCGGCCGAACGTGAGACCCTCCGCATCGAGTTGCCGGTATAGCGTGCGGCGATCGACGTGCAGGAGACGTGCAACCTCCTGTGCGCTGCAGGTACCCACAGGCAGCAGCGCAAGGATGATCTGGCGACAGGCGTCCTGTGCGCTTTCCTTGCGATCGTTCAGGGCCGCGTCCAGGTATTTGCGCGCGAATCCCGCCGACACCTGGTCTCCGAATTCGCGCGGCTTGGACAAGTCGATCGCCCTGCAGACCAGGCCGTTGAATTCCTGATTGAACTTGACGTTCCGTCCAAAGAATGCCCGATGGGCGGAAACATCCTTCGGTGGACGATGTGCGAAGCAGACTTCAAGGGGTTGCCAATTCGGTCCGATCAATTCGCCCAGCATGCGAAACATGGTACCTACCGCGAGTTCCATCGACTGTCGCATCGCCAGCCCGGGGCTCGGCTGCAAGTCTTCCCGGATGATGACCACGCTGGCAGTGTCTTCAACCCGGATGGTCAGGGATGTGTTCACCAGCTTCAGGTAGCGGCACAGTGTGTCAAGGGCATGCCTGGGCGTGGGCTCCTCCCTCAGCACGAGGCTGATGGGCCCGAGGGCGGAGAGCTTGCGCCTTGCTGCAAGACGCAGCGCCAGGTCTTCGGCGTGCGTGGCACGCGCGGTGATCTCCAGCAATTCGCGCGCGGCATCTCGCGAGATCAAGGTCTCGGGGTCTTCAAGCACCTTCGCCTGCAGCCCCACGGTTCGCATGAACACATGCGGATCCCGACCGAGCGACTCGACCAACTCAAGGTAGCCGCTCAACGTTGCGCTGCGCATCAGTCGAGAGACTTTTCGCGCTGGTTGGCTCATGAAGTCCATTTTGGCACTGCCCATGCCACCGAGAAAGCTGCCCCATGCGCAGGTCGTCTCGAGGGACTGGCGCACGCGTTTCAGAAATCGAAGCGCAACATGGCGATGACGAGAACTGCCAGGAACACCGTCTCGCCCACCATCAGCAGGATCGGCTTGAGGCCGACCTTGGCGAGTTCCTTGAGCTGGGTCTTCATGCCCAGCGCGCTGATGGCGACGACCAGGCACCCGCCGGAAAGCTCGCTGGCAAAGGCCTGCACCGAAGCCGGAATCCATCCGGTGCTGTTGGCGGCGGCCAGCACGAAGAAGGCCACGGCGAACCAGGGCAGCAGCGGCGGGCGCTTGCCGCCCTGCCCGCCCCCTTGCATGCGGGTGATCAGGGCGGCGCACAGGATCACCGGCAGTAGCATGGCCACCCGCATGAGCTTGACGACCGTGGCGGCGTCGCCGGTTTCCGGCGACATGCCGTAGCCCGCGCCGACCACCTGCGCCACGTCATGGATGGTTCCGCCCAGGAAGGTTCCGGCCTGCACCGCGTTGAAGTCGAGCAGCCGCACCACCATCGGGTAGACGATCATGGCCAGCGTCGACAGGGCGGAAACGCCGATCACCGTGAACAGGGTCGAGCGCTCCTTCTGCGGATGTGGCGGCAGGGCGGCCGACAGGGCCAGCGCCGCCGAGGCGCCGCAGATCGCGGTGGCGCCGCCGGTGAGCAGGCCGAACAGCGCCTTCATGCCCATGGCACGGGCAGCCAGCATCGCCACCAGGATGGTGATGACGACCGACGCCACGACCATCACGACCGGGTGCCACCCCAGTTGCGCGATCTGCGAGAAGGTGATGCGCATGCCCAGCAGCGCAACGCCCACGCGCAGCACTTCTCGCGAGGTGAATTCGATGCCCGCCTTGCAGGGCCCGTCCACCGCCAGGAAGTTCATGGCCATGCCCACCAGCAGCGCGAAGAGCATCACCGGCGCGTGGTAGTGGCTGGCCAGGAAGGTCGCGGCAGCCGCCACCACGCCGCTCATCATGAGACCGGGGACCAGCGGATGGATGCGCGCGCGCAGCACGCCCGAAGACAGAGCAAACATGCGGGAATCCACGCCCTGGTCAGTACGGCAGGTCGCCCACGATGGCCGTGCGTTCCATCTTGCGGTGGCACGCCGGATAGTCCATCACGGCGTAGTGCTGGGTCGAACGGTTGTCCCAGAACGCGACGCTGTTCTTCTTCCAGCGAAAGCGCACCTGGTATTCGGGGATGTTGGCCTGGCTGACCAGGTAGTTGAGCAGCTGGCTGGCGCCTGGCGCCTTGTCCAGGCCGAAGCGCACGTTGGCGGGCGTATTGAAGTTGGTGAAGTGCGTCGTGAAGCTGCCGTTGACGAACAGCACCTTCTCGCCGGTCTCGGGATGCGTCCGCACCACGGGGTGTTCGGCGTCCGGGTACTGGGCCTTCAGCGCGAGGCGATTTTCGATCGGCATGGCCGCCCCGAAGCTGTGCTCGATACTGTGGCGCGCACGCAGCGGCGCGATCTTTTCCTTGATGTCCTCGGGCAGCTGGGCGTAGGCCTCGACCATGTTGACCCACATCGTGTCGCCGCCCACGGGAGGACATTCCACGCAGCGCAGCACGCAGCCCATCGGCGGCTTCTCGCGCCAGGTGGCATCGGTGTGCCAGGAGTTCTCATGGCGCTCCGGTGGGCTCTCGGGCGTCTTGTAGATCTGCACCAGCCCGGGATGGTCGGGATGGCTGCCCACGACCGGATGGTCTTCCAGCTCGCCGAAGCGGCGGGCGAATGCCACGTGCTCGGCGCGCGTGATGTCCTGGTCACGGAAGAAGATCACGCGGTGCTTGAGCAGCAGCGCGCGGATCTCGGCCATCAGCTGTTCGTCTTGCGCCGCCGCGCCCAGGTTGACCTTGCCGAGCTCGGCGCCGATCGAACAGGTGAGCGGCTCGACCTGGATCGATTGGCCCAGCGAGCTTGCGCGGACCACTGCGGGTGCCGTTGCGAGTTCTTGAATCATGAAGCTTGTCTCCAGCGTCGGGTGAGGCGTTGATGCTTCCGAGTGTGGTCGCGCCGGCGCTCCCGCGCTTGACTTTGCATGACACGCACTTATCCTTGCGTGCCACTCCCTATCGAATGCATCGATGTCTCCCCTGGTCCGCGCGGCGAGCCTCACCAACTACAGCGAAGTCGCCCGTGCCAGTGGCCTGGACCCTGCCCGCATGCTGTCTGACGCGGGGCTCAGTCCCAGCATCCTGCGCGAGCCGGACCTCCTGATCCCGGTCGAGCGCGTCGGGCACCTGCTTCAGGAATCTGCCCGCGCCTCGGGCAACGAAGGCTTCGGCCTGTGCATGGCGGAGTCGCGCCAGCTGTCCAACCTCGGTGCGGTGGGAATGCTGATCCGAGACCAGGCCACCTTGCGCGACTCGCTCAATGTGCTGATGCGCTACCAGGCGCTGCTCAACGGATCGCTGTCCCTCATGATCGAGGAGAGCGGCGGACTGGTCGTCATCCGCGAGGAGTTGAAGGCCGGCAATGCGCAGCAGTCCACGCGCCAGCGGATCGAGCTGGCGCTGGGCGTGATGCTTCGGCTGATGCGCCAGTTCCTCGGGGCCGGCTGGCAGCCGCGGCGCGTCTGCTTCGAGCATCCGGCGCCGCGCGACCCGAGTGCGCATCTGCGCCTGTTCGGCCGCCGCGTCGAGTTCGACCACGACTACAACTGCATCGTCTGCGCGAAGTCCGATCTGGACACGCGCAACCCGTCGGCCGATCCGGCCATGGTGCGCTACGCGCAGCAGTTGCTCGACGCTTCGGCCAGGAAGCAGGAGGCGGCCATGCTCGGGGACGTGCGGCGCACCATCTTGCTGCTGCTGCCCAGTGGGCGCTGCACCATCGAGCAGGCGGCCGAGCACCTGGGCCTGGTGTGCCGCACGTTGCAGCGTCGCTTGACGGAACAGGAGCAAAACTTCTCGTCGATGGTCAACGAGATCCGCAAGGAACTGGCCACGCGCCACGTTCTGGAGAGCGACCGTCCGCTGACCGAGGTGTCGATGCTGCTCGGCTTTTCCGCGCCGAGCGCATTCTCGCGCTGGTACCAGGCGCAGTTCGGTTGCAGCGCCAAGGAAAGCAGGGCCGCACGCGGTGCCCTCGGCAACCAGGAATCCAAACCAACAGGAAGCTGACATGACCACCACACTGACACTCGTGATCTACATGGCCATCGTGACCTGGCTCGCGCTGCTCGCCGCGAGCCTGATACGGGTCAAGGGGTGGACCTTCCCCGGGACGATGCTTGCCTTCGGCAATCGCGACAACCTGCCCCAGCCCACGCCCTTGGCCGGGCGAGCCGAACGCGCGGCGCGAAACACCCTGGAGAACTTCATATTCTTCGCCGCGATCGCCCTGGTGGCGCACGCGTCGGGCGCCACCAGCCCGAAGCTCGCACTGGGGGCAGAGGTATTCTTCTGGACCCGCCTGATCTACATCCCGGTCTACTACGCCGGCATCGTCTACCTGCGCACGGCCGTCTGGGTCGTCAGCATCGTGGGCATGGCGATGAT
This sequence comes from Variovorax sp., assembly GCA_035476655.1. Lineage (GTDB taxonomy): Bacteria > Pseudomonadota > Gammaproteobacteria > Burkholderiales > Burkholderiaceae_C > Variovorax. Next base: position 553 of record DATILH010000103.1, on the reverse strand, counting down.
GATCGCCGCCATCTTCTGATTTCCCCTGCATGCTCTCCCTGACCCGCCTGACGATCCAACGCGCCAAGAAAGAGCGCCTGCCCCAAGTCGCCGGAAGCCTGGCCTTCACGACCTTGTTGTCCATCGTGCCCTTGCTGGCGGCGAGCTTCGCCCTGTTCACACGCTTCCCGGTCTTCAGGCGCTTCAAGGACGCGCTTCAGGAGTTCCTGCTCAGCAGGCTGTTCCCGACAGACATTGCACGCACCGTCCTGAAGTACCTGAACCAGTTCGCCGCGAACGCCAGCGGCCTGACCTGGGTCGGCTCGCTGTTCCTGCTGGGCACGGCCATCGCGATGTTGCTCACGGTGGAGAACGCACTGAACCAGATGTGGGAGGTCAAGAAGAACCGGCCGTTCCTCAAGAGGGTTGGCTTGTACCTGCTGATGCTGGCAGTCGGCCCCCCCGTGCTGGGCCTGAGCCTGTGGGCGACGTCGTACCTGCTGGGCGCTTCCATGGGCCTGATCGGCGCGCTGCCACGATCGCTCGCATTCGTGCTCGACCTCGGGCCGCTCCT
>DATILH010000102.1:0-24059 GCA_035476655.1 Variovorax sp. | reverse complement strand
CTTTCGCGCACGCTGGCGGTGGGGTAGCGCTGCGCCGCCAGGCTGCGCAGGCCCTGCGACTTGGCCGCATCCCAGCCCTCTTGCGTGAAGATCTGCCCCGGCGGCAACCGCCAGGCCGCGCGGATGGCATCGCGGTGGGTCTTGTCGCGCTCGTCGCTGGCCACCGGGCCGCTGAAGTCGATTTGCACCGCACTGACCTTCGTCGGCGTGCCGGGCTCGACGTCCAGCGTGATGCGGCGCGGCGCCTTCGGGTCATCCGGCGTCTCGTGCAGCTCCAGCGTGAGGGTGGGCGTGAAGTAGCCCAGGGTGTTCAGCAGGTCGCGCGCATTGGCCTCGGCCGCCACCATCAGGCGCGAGACCTCGCTGGCGGCCAGGTCGTCGAGCTTGCGATAGCGCTGCAGATCCAGGTGCGTCTCGAGGTACTCGCGCGCTGCCTTGTTGGGCGAGCGCACCTCGAGCGCGAAGGCGTCGCGCGCGTCCTTGCGGGCGACGTCGCCTGCGGCGAGCGGGGCGGCCTCGGCGCTGGCGCCCTCATCCTCCTTTTTCGCAAGCAGGCCGCACCCCTGCAGCAGGAGCGCGAGCGAGAGAATGAGGAGCGCCGGCCACCTGGCCGGCGCGCGAATGGGAGCCGCCCTGAGCATCGGGCCCGATTCTGACATCGGGCGCCGCGGCTCGAGCGCTCATTCGGAGCGCAGCAACTTGTTCTTCAGCCGGCCCGGCCACGAACACATCTTCCAGGCCGTGGTGAACAGCAGCGGCGGCGTGACCATCTGCACCACGCGCAGGAAGCGGTCGAGGCGGCGCGCATTCAGAAACATCGACGAGGCCTGGTCGTCGCGGATCTTGCCGGCGTCGGGGCTGGTGTAGAAGTAGGCCGCCAGCGAGCGGCGCGGCCGGTCATCGGGCGGCTGCAAGGGCTCGGGATGGCCGTGAAAGCTCACGGCGCAGTGCGGCATCAGCAGCGTGTGGCCGAATTCCGGCAGCACCTTGGTCACGCATTGGTCGCGCTGGGCGTTCCACAGCTCGAGCATGCCGCCCCATTCGGGTTGCCAGCCCTTGTTGAGGTAGGTGATCAGCACCATCTCATTGCGCAGGCCCAGTTGGCGGTGCAGCTTGAAGTCCCGGTGCACCGCGAAGGTGGCACCGGTGCGGCTCTCGTGTGCACCGCCGCCGGAGAGCTTGGGATCGGGCAGCAGGTAGGGCACTTGCGTGACCGCCGACAGCCATTCGGTGAACCAGCCCGAATGGATCGTGTCGAAGTACAGCTGCGATGCCGGACCGAGGGGCGGGCACATGGGGCTGCGGCGCGTTGACTCGTAGCGGCCCTTGACGTCGATCCAGGGGATGGCGTCGAACTCCTCGGCCGCGAGTTTCAGCAGGCGAGGGTGGAACAGGCCTTCGATGACCAGGTGCGGAAAGGGTTGGGCGGCCTGCAATTGCTGGCGCAGGGCCTCGATGCGGTCGGGTTGGAAGAAGGCCCGATCGACCAGTTCGGACAGCGGCAGGCTGACACCGCGGATGGTGACGGTGTCCTTGGGCTTGGGCGCCCTGGCCAGCGGACGCACAGTGTCATGCGCCAGCATTTCTCGGGTCGATGTGTACACCTTGCTTGCCCTGACCTTGCAAACGGATTTCGGCTCAAGCTTCGCACAAATTGCGAGAAATGAGTCAAAATGTTACATGCTGGGCGAGTGTAAGCCCTTGCCGGCCCGACGCGATGTAGGCGTAGGCCGCTTGGCCGACTAGGCGATGTGCGAAATTTCTCGCTATTTCGTCAAGAGGCGCATCGCCTCCTCCAGCCCGCGCAGGGTGAGCGGGAACATGCGGTGCGACACCAGCTGCTGGATCACGGCGATGCTCTGGCGGTACTGCCAGACGCCTTGCGGCTCCGGGTTGATCCAGGCGAACTTGGGGAAGGCATGCGTCAGGCGTTGCAGCCATTCCGCGCCGGCCTCCTCGTTGTTGTATTCGACGCTGCCGCCGGGCTGCAGGATCTCGTAGGGGCTCATGGTCGCGTCGCCGACGAAGATGAGCTTGTAGTCCTTGTTGTACTTGCGAATGATGTCCCAGGTGGCGAACTTCTCGGAGAAGCGCCGTCGGTTGTTCTTCCACATGAAGTCGTAGACGCAGTTGTGGAAGTAGTAGAACTCCAGGTGCTTGAACTCGGTCTTGACGGCCGAGAACAGCTCTTCCACCCGCTGGATGTGCTCGTCCATGGTGCCGCCAACGTCCATCAGCAGCAGCACCTTGACGTTGTTGTGGCGCTCGGGCCGCATCTTGATGTCGAGGTAGCCGGCGTTGGCGGCCGTCTTGCTGATGGTTTCGTCCAGGTCCAGCTCGTCCTCGTGACCCTCGCGCGCGAACTTGCGCAGCCGCCGCAGCGCGACCTTGATGTTGCGCGTGCCCAGCTCCTGCGTGTCGTCGTAGTCCTTGTAGGCGCGCTGGTCCCAGACCTTGACGGCGCTCTTGTTCTTGCCGGCGCCGCCGATGCGGATGCCCTGCGGGTTGTAGCCGCCGTGGCCGAAGGGCGAGGTGCCGCCGGTGCCGATCCACTTGCTGCCGCCCTCGTGGCGCTCCTTCTGCTCCTCGAAGCGCTTCTTGAGCGTCTCCATGAGCTCGTCCCAGCCCATCTTCTCGATCTTGGCCTTCTCTTCGGCGGTGAACTCGCGCTCCAGGGTCTTGCGCAGCCAGTCGAGCGGCACTTCCTTGGTGAAGTCGGTCACCAGCTCGATGCCCTTGAAGTAGGCGGCGAAGGCGCGGTCGAACTTGTCGAAGTGCTTCTCGTCCTTCACCAGGGTGGTACGGCTCAAATAATAGAAGTCGTCGAGGCTGAAGGCGTCTTCGGAGTTCGGGCCGACCACGTCGGCCTGCAGCGCCTCCAGCAAGGTCAGGTATTCCTTGACCGAGACCGGCAGCTTGGCCGAGCGCAGGGTGTAGAAGAAATCGATGAGCATGCCGGTTTACTCCTTCTCGCCGCGCGGCTTGTCGAGCAGGTAGAGCAACTGCGCCTTGACCTCGGGCCATTCGCCAGCGCGCAGGCTATACATCACCGTGTCGCGGATGGTGCCGTCGCGCCGCATTGCATGGCCGCGGATCACGCCGTCCTTCTTCGCGCCCAGGCGCTCGATGGCGCGCTGCGATGCGTGGTTGAAATTGTCGGTGCGCCAGCCCACCACGTTGCAGCCGAGGGTATCGAAGGCATGCGAGAGCATCAGCAGCTTGCAGGTGGTGTTCACATGCGTGCGCTGGCAGCGCCTGGCATACCAGGTGTAGCCGATCTCCAGGCGCTTCACCGCCGGCAGGATGTCGTGGTAGCTGCTGGTGCCCAGCACCGTGCCCGTGGCTTCGTCGAGCACCACAAAGGCAAAGCGGTCGCGCGTGGCCAGGGCGGTTTCGATGTAGGCGCGGGTGTCCTGCGGCTGCGGCACCGAGGTCACCCGGATCTTCCACAGCTCGCCGTCGGCGGCGGCTTCGCGCAGGCCTTGCTCGTGCTCCAGGGTCAGCGGCACCAGGGCGACGCCGCGGGCCGACAGGTTCACCGGTTCGACAAATGCCATTTCTCTTCTTAAACCCTGGGATCGCCATAGCGGCGGATGTACCAGCGGCGCGCCAGCTGCACGCCGGCCCCGCCGCCAAAGCCGATCAGGAGGATGCCGACCATCGACTGCGCCCCGTAGCCGGTGCCGCCGGCAAAGGCATCGCAGCCCAGCAGCAGGCCGAGGTAGCGGCCAATCAGGGCGCCAAGGAAGAAGCCGGCCGCCTGGGACAGGCCCAGCACCAGCAGGCGGCGCGTCGAGTGCGTCGCCTCGTCCTTGCCATTCATCTCGTTTGCTCCATTCCGTTTTGAGTCAGCCGCGACGCCTGAAACCGGCGCAGCCCAGTCGGGACCGGCTGGGTTCATTTCAGCGGTTGTGGCGCTGCATGAAGACGAGCTTCTCGAACAGGGTCACGTCCTGCTCGTTCTTCAGCAGGGCGCCGACCAGCGGCGGCACCGCCACCTTGTCGTCCTTGCTCTGCAGCGCTTCCAGCGGGATGTCCTCGGCCACCAGGAGCTTGAGCCAGTCGAGCAGTTCGGAGGTGGAGGGCTTTTTCTTCAGGCCGGGCAGGTTGCGCACGTCGTAGAAGGTCTTCATCGCCGCGGCCAGCAGGTCCTGCTTGAGCTTGGGGAAGTGCACTGCCACGATGCTCTTCATCGTGTCGGCGTCGGGGAACTTGATGTAGTGGAAGAAGCAGCGGCGCAGGAACGCGTCGGGCAGTTCCTTCTCGTTGTTGGAGGTGATGAAGACCACCGGACGATGCTTGGCACGGATGAGTTCGTGCGTCTCATAGCAGTAGAACTCCATGCGGTCGAGTTCACGCAAGAGGTCGTTCGGAAACTCGATGTCGGCTTTGTCGATCTCGTCGATCAGGAGGGCCACCGGCTCCTCGGCGGTGAAGGCCTGCCACAGCACGCCCTTGACGATGTAGTTGTGGATGTCCTTGACGCGCTCGTCGCCCAGTTGCGAATCGCGCAGGCGGCTCACCGCGTCGTATTCATACAGGCCCTGCTGCGCCTTGGTGGTCGACTTGATGTGCCACTGCAGGAGCGGCAGGTCCAGGGCGGTGGACACTTCCTCGGCCAGCATGGTCTTGCCGGTGCCGGGTTCGCCCTTGACGAGCAGCGGGCGCTTGAGCGTGATGGCCGCGTTGACGGCAAGCATCAGATCCTGTGTGGCGACGTAGTTGTCGGAACCCTTGAATTTCATGGGAAAGCTTGGCAGTGGAGTGGAACGGCAAGGCATTCAATCATGGCCGCGGGCCTCGGGTGAGACCCGACGGGGCGGCCCCTGGGCCACCCATATAATCAAAAGCTGTTTGCCTTAGAAACTGATATCTCCACGAGATTGTGCGCGCAAAATGAACAAGCTGTTGACCACGATGTTTGCCCTCGCTGTCGCTTGCGTGACGGTTTCGGCCCAGGCCCAGAAGGTGACGGGCAGTGTTGAGAACGGTGCCAAGAAGACGGCCATGTGCGTCGGCTGCCACGGCATCATCGGCTACCAGGCCAGCTTCCCCGAGATTCACAAGGTCCCGATGATCGCGGGCCAGAGCGCCACCTACATCAGCTCGGCCCTGGCCGCATACAAGAACGGCGACCGCAAGCACCCCACCATGCGCGCCATTGCCGACTCGCTGACCGAGCAGGACATGGCCGACCTGGCCGCCTACTACGCGCAGCTCGGCATGAAGGATTCGCCGCCGCTGCCCGCCACCGCCAAGACGCCCAACGAGACGGTGCAGGCCTTGATCACCCGCGACAAGGACAACAGCTGCACCAAGTGCCACGGCGCCAACTTCTCGACGCCCAACGACGGCACCGTGCCCAAGCTGGCCGGCCAGCACGCCGACTACCTCACGGTGACCCTGAAGTCGTACAAGGTCGATGGCCACGGTTATGTGGGCCGCTCCAATGCAGTGATGGGCGGCCAGGCCAAGAAGTTCAGCAATGCCGAGATCAAGCAACTGGCCAGCTACATCAGCAGCCTGCCGGGCGATCTGAAGACGGTGCCGGAGTCGCGCTTTCATCGCGCGGACTGAGCCGAGTCGCCTTGCCTTCAATGAAAGAGCCCGCTTCGTGCGGGCTTTTTTGCGGCCGCGCTCAGGCGAGCAACGGCACTCCCGTCAGCCAGACGTGTGCCCATAGCAACAGGACGCCATAGACAAGCAGGCCGCCCACCAGGGCCAGGATGTCGTTGCGCGAATTCGGTGGCGCGCCGGGTACGCGGTGCGGCACGGCGCGCTTGCCGACGGAAACGCGATCGGCCACGGCCCAGGCGAGGAAGGCGCCGAACAGCGCCACATCGGCCAGCGTGCCGTTGGCAAGCAGGTGCGCCGCCGCCCAGAGCATCGCGGCCAGCAGGAATGGGTGCTTGACGCTGCGTTGCATGCGCCCGGGCAGGTAGGCGGCGAAAAGGAGCGGGAAGACCGGCAGCATCAGCAGCATCGCGATATGCCGCATCAGGGGCGGCGGTGTGTAGAGCACGACCGGAGTCTGGCGAGCCGCGCCATAGCCGTAGATGAGCAGTATCAGGCCGGCGAGGGAGGCCAGCGCATACAGGCCCTTCCAGACCCGTTCGCCGCGCCGCTCCACCTGCGCATCGCGCCAGGCCGGCGCGACGATCGACACCGAATGGACGCCAAGGAAGACGATGAGACCCAGGACAAGAAGCGACATAGGACATTCCCCCTTCTCTGTCTAGCGCAAGCCTTCCCACCAGTTCCTGTTCTCGCGCGGCTTGCCCAAGGTCAGCACTTCGCCGATTTCCGGCGTGGCGAGATTGACGCCGCGCTCCTTCGAAATCGCCGCCACGCGCTCGAGCGGCTCGCGCCAGCCGTGGAAGGCCAGGTCGAAGGTGCTGTTGTGCACCAGGTAGAGGGTGCGCGCACCCAGGTCCTGGAAGGCTTGCACCGTCTCCTCGGGCGACATGTGGACGCCCGGCCAGTAGGAGTCGTAGGCGCCGTTTTCCATCAGCGCGATGTGGATGCCGGGGAGGCGCTTGCCGATCTCCTTGTAGCCGGAGAAGTAGCCCGAATCACCGCTGTAGAAGATGTGGCCATCACCGCTCTTGAGCGACCATGAGGCCCAGAGCGTGCGGTTGCGGTCCCACAGCGTGCGTCCGGAGAAATGCTGTGCCGGCGCGGCCGTGAGGGCGATGTCGCCCCACTTGCCCTCCTGCCACCAGTCGAACTCCTCGATGCTCTCTGCCGGCACGCCCCATTCGCGCAGGCGCTGCCCGACGCCCAGCGGGACGAAGTAGCGCTGCACGCGACCCTTCAAGGCCTCGATGGTCGGTACGTCCAGGTGGTCGTAGTGGTCATGCGAGAGCACCAGGCCTTCGATCGGCGGCACATCCTCCAGCGCCATCGGCGGCGCGTGGAAGCGCTTGGGGCCTATCCAGCTCACCGGCGAGGCGCGCGGCCCGAACACCGGATCGATCAGCCAGTACTTGCCGCGCAGCTTGAGCAGGTGCGAGGAATGGCCGAGCCGGATGATGTGGTTGGCCGCCGGGTCGAGCGCGGCCAGCGCAGCGGGAGTGAGCGGGCGCACGGGTATGGCGTCGACCGGCACCGTGCCTTCCTTGGCTTCGAAGAAGAAGCGCGACCAGATGTCCCAGGTCGAGCGGTTCGGCTGGAGGTCCGGGTTCGGCAGGTTGCGGAAGCGGCAGTCCGCGGCTTCGAACTGCGGCGAGTTCTTGAAGCGAGGGTCGCATTCCTCGGCCGCGGCGCCGGCGGGCAGCAGCGCGCTGAAGAGCGGCAGCAGGCAGCCGCAGGTGAAGCGTTTCATCGGGAGGCCCTCTCGGGATCGGTCCGCGCAGCATAGCCGCAGGGTCGCCGGGGCGCCACGCCCGGATCGAAGCGGAGATCCCGCTATTGGCGCAACTCGATCGGACCCAGGTATTCCGTCTTCGTGAACGACGAGCCTTCGGAAGGCGTCGCGCCGAGGCCGGTGAACTCCGTTCGCGGGAAGTTTTCGCCAGCGTCGCCATGGGCGACTTGCGCCCCCGGGGGTTCCGATGTCCGGGCAACGATGCTGGCGTGGCGCACTCTGGCGCCCTCCCGAAGGCGGGCGATCTCGGCGCGCAGTTCATCCATTTGACGCAACCCGACGGTCGGCATTTCCGGGGCTGCCTCGGGCTCGTCCGGCTCGAGTGGCGGCCCCTCGATCACCACCACGGCGGGGTCAGGCTCGAGCGGTGCGATGCGCGACTCGTAGGGCTGCGGCCTGCGCACGCGCAATGCCGCCAGCTTGGTCGCGAGTTCCGCGTCTTCCATGTCGCGCTGGCTGGGCATGATGGGCGCGCGAATCGACTCGCACTTCGGGTCCGGCATGGGGATGGAGCGAGCAGTCATCCGCGGGCGCCGAAGAGCGGCGAATCGGATGAAGCTGAGCATCGCCAGGAAGATCGCGGCGGTCGCTCCAAGGAACCTGAACCCGCCCAGCGAACTGGCCCAGCCCAGGCAGGCGATGCCTCCAGCCAGAGAGGCGAATCCGAGGACGACGAGGGAATAGTCGGCGCGATTGGCGTTCATCGGGTGTACTCCAAACGTTTTCAACCTGATTTTGCGAAAGGCAGGCCAGCTGCGGTTCGCGTTGGATGAAATTACTACCAAAGTGTGAACAAAATGTCACACAAGGTGGCCTGCTGGCAGGGTTCGACGTTCAGGCGTCTCGCTTTCTCGCTGCGCAGATCAGCAATGCCGGCATGGCGAACGCGACCATGCCGTCGGCCTGCGCGAACGGCCGGAACGTGGCCTGCGCCTCGTGCCGCAGGCGCTCGAACTGGCCATCGTCGAGCAGGCCGCCGAGCGTCCACACGCAGGCGCGCTCGGTCGACACCAGGGCGTCAATCGACGCGAAGCGCACCATGCCTTGGCGCTGCGTGACGCTCGCCCCGGCAAGGTCTGCGGCTACACACATGGCGCGCAGCGCGTCCGCATCGCCCAGCACGAAGGGGGCACGGAACGCGTCCGCAATGCGCTTGCCGAACAATCGCTCGAGCAGCGCCGCGAGCGCCGCGTAGCCGGGTGATTGATCGAGCGCATCGCAAACCGCCACGGCAAGGCATCCACCGGGTCGCAACACGCGCCGCATTTCGTGCAGCGCGGCCACGCGATCGTCGAAGAACATGAGGCCAAACTGGCTTACGGCCGCGTCGAAGCTGCCATCGGCAAAGGGCAGCGACTCGGCGCGTCCCTGGTGCCATTCGATGTCGGCATTCTTGCGCCGGGCCACCGCCAGCATCTCGGGATTGGCGTCGAGCCCGAGCACCGTGCCGCCTGGCCGGACGCGCCCGGCCACCGCAAGCGTCAGCGCACCGGTGCCGCACGCGACGTCGAGCACGCGCTGGCCAGGTCCGATGTTCGCGGCCTCGCACAGAACCGGCGCCCATTGACTGAACAGCGCCGGCACGAACTGTTCGTCGTACACCTGGGCGGGCGAACGCCGGGGTTGCGCAGTGACGGTCTCGCTCATGGCAGGCACCTTTGATGGAAACGGTGCGTGTAGCATCGGCGACGCCATGAACGCGGACCATGACCAGGCGTCCGAATTGCATGCCACGCCGTCCGGCTTCGACGTCCTGTCCGACGTGCTTGGCTGCGTACGGCTCACGGGCTCGATGCTGTTTCTGGTCGACGCTCACTCGCCATGGATGTCCTGGGCGCCGAGAACCGAGTCATTTCGCCGCGTCGTGCTCCCAAGGGCGCAACACCTGATCTCCTACCACGCCGTCACGCAAGGCGCTTGCTGGGCAGGCTTGCGCGATGCGCCGCCCGAGCGTTTCGAAGCGGGCGACGTACTCGTCGTGCCGCACGGCGACGCGTACTACCTTGCCGATCCACCCGGCACACAGGCGCCTTACGGTCCCGAGGAAGCGGTGGCGTTCCTGCGCAGCATGGCCGCCGGCGAACTGCCGTCGATCGTGCGCGAAGGCGCAGGCGGGGACGGCACCCAACGCACGCAGTTCATCTGCGGCTTCCTCGGTTGCGACACGAGGCCCTTCAATCCGGTGCTCGACGCCTTGCCCGCGATGATCCACCTGCGAGCCAGCACAAGCCGCTCAGCCGATCGGATGCGTCACCTGATCGAATTCGCCCTGTGCGAGTTGCGCGAGCCCTCGTCCGGAGGCCACGACGTACTGTTGCGCCTGGCCGAGTTGATGTTCGTCGAGGTCGTGCGCTGCCACCTCGAAACAATGGCTGGCGCGCAGACCGGCTGGCTGGCTGGCCTGCACGATCCACTGGTCGCGCGCGCATTGGCGCAACTGCACGACGCGCCGGCTCGACACTGGACGCTGGAGGAGCTCGCCGGGCGGACCGGCAGTTCGCGCTCGGTGCTGGCCGAACGCTTTGCGCGCTTCGTCGGGCGGCCTCCGATGCAATACCTCGCGCAATGGCGCATGCAATTGGCGACGCGCCTGCTTGCCGAACCCGGCGCAAGGAAGATCGCCGCGGTTGCCGAGGCGGTCGGCTACGAATCGGAGGCCGCCTTCAGCCGCGCATTCAAGAAGTGCGTCGGCATGGCGCCTGCCGCGTGGCGGCTGCGCTGCTGCCCCACTGATCGCCCCTAGAACGGTGCGTCGGCGTCCGCTTCGGTGCCCGCTGCGACGCGCTGCGTGGCGCCCGCCCCGCCCTTGTCCAGCAACGCCAGCACCTGCTTGCGCAGCGCCGCGTTTTCCGCGCCCAGCTTGGCGTTCTCCGAACTCAGTTCGGACACGCGCTTGCGCAGCGCGGCCACCTCGCCGTCTTCGCCTTGCGGCCCCGGGGCGTCGGACGGCGTGCTCATGGCCTCGTCCTTCTCGCGCGCCGTCGGCTTGCGCTTGGCCTCGCGGACTCGCTTGGCGGCCTGCTTGAGCTCGTCCTTGCCGGCCGCCGACGCCGCGATCTGTTCCTCGGCCGGCAGGCTGGCGACAGCCGCTGCGGCGTTGAGCGACAGCGTGCCGGACTTCACCGCCGCCACCACCTCCGGCGTGGCACTTTGCTGGATCTTCTCGATCATCGCGATCTGGCTGCTGCGCAGCCGCGCGGCGCGGGCCAGGGCTTCGCGGGTCTGCAAGCCTTCGTCGGCGGCCGCTGGCACGCTGGCCGGGCTCGCGCTCTGGCTGTCGGCCGGCGTCTGGGGGGCGGGCTCGGCTTCACGCTTGGCGCGTCGCGCCGCCACGATCTCGCGCTTGCGCAAGGCCAGCACGCCGCGTTGAAATTCGGAGATGCTGCGCCGGCCCAGGTGCTGGTCGATCATCCAGAGATGAACGTCTTCCATCGACTGGAAGCGTGTGTTCTGTACTGTCTGGAAGGGCAGGCCATGCTTGCTGCAGATGGCGTGGCGGTTGTGGCCGTCGACCAGTACATCGCCCCACAGCACCAGCGCATCGCGGCAGCCTTCGGCCAGCAGGCTGCGCTCCAGCGCTTCGTATTCCTCCGCCGTCAGGGGGTCGATATAGGCTTTGAGTTCTTCGTTGACGACGAGGTCCATGGGAAAGGGTGCAGAAAGGGAAAAATAACGGCAAACGGCCCCGATGGGGCCGCTTGCTCTCTTGGCGGCGGAAGGCCGCAGTGGCGTCTTACTTCTTCTTGGCGGCGGCCTTCTTTGCCGCGGGCTTGGCCTTGGGGGCAGCAGCCTTCTCGGCCTTGCGCTTCGCGGCCTTCGGGTCCACGGCGGCCTTGAAGGCGGCGCCCGGCACGAACTTCGGGATCTTCGAAGCGGCGATCTTGATCTTGGTGCCCAGGCTGGGGTTGATGCCCGTGCGCGCGGCGCGGCTGACTTGCTTGAAGGTGCCGAAGCCGATGAGCTGGACGGCATCGCCCTTCTTCACGGCGGCGACGATGTTGCCCGTCACGGTTTCCAGGATGCGGGCGCCTTCGGCCTTGCTGACGTTGTGGGCTGCTGCGATCTTCTCGACGAGTTCAATGCGGTTCAAGACTGAAATTCCTGTTGGTTGATAACACCACGTTGCCAGTGGTGGCCCGCAACAAACGGTCATTGCGGGCGGGGCGGAGTTTATGCGATGGCCGAATCTCGTCGCTTCGACTAGATTGGCGTGCGTTCCTGAAGACCGGTTTCAACCCAGAAGAGAAGGAGACGTTCATGCTGTTTCCCACGACGATCGTCGGAAGCTTTCCTCAGCCCGAGTGGCTGATCGACCGGGCCAAGCTGGCGGGGCGCTTTCCGCCACGCGTACGGGCCAGGGAGCTTTGGCGCATTCCGCCGCAATACCTCAACGCAGCGCAGGAAGACGCGACGCTGATCGCGATCCGCGCCCAGGAGGATGCCGGGCTCGACATCGTCTCTGACGGCGAGATCCGCCGCGAAAGCTACTCGAACCGGTTTGCAACCGCGCTCGACGGCGTCGACCTCGACAACCCCGGCACTGCGCTGGACCGTTCCGGCCATCCCAATCCCGTGCCGCGCATCGTCGGCAAGATCCGGCGCATGCATCCGGTCGAGGTGGAGGATCTGCAGTTCCTGCGCGCCAACACCACGCGACAGGTGAAGATCACGGTGCCCGGGCCGTTCACCATGCTGCAGCAGGCGCAGAACGACTTCTACCCAAGCGAGGAAGAGGCCGCCATGGACTATGCGCAGGCGGTGAACGCGGAGATTCGCGACCTGTTCGCCGCCGGCGCCGATGTCGTGCAGATCGACGAGCCGTACATGCAGGCGCGGCCCGAGAAGGCGCGGCAGTACGGGCTGAAGGCGCTCAATCGTGCGCTGGAGGGCGTGCAGGGCACGACGGCCGTGCACATCTGCTTCGGCTACGCGGCGATCATCCACGAGCGGCCGTCGGGCTATTCCTTCCTGCCGGAACTCGCGCAATGCAGTTGCGCGCAGGTATCGGTGGAAACGGCCCAGTCGCACCTGGACTGCTCGGCGTTGCTCGCGCTGCGCGGCAAGAAGGTGATGGTGGGCTGCATCGACCTCTCGGACCCGAAGGTGGAATCGGTCGACACGATCGTCGAGCGCATCAAGCGAGCCTTGCCCTATGTCGAACCTTCCAACGTGATTCTTGCGCCCGATTGCGGCATGAAGTACCTTGAGCGCGAAACGGCGATCGGCAAGCTGCGGGCCATGGTCGAGGCTGCAAAAGTGCTTCGCGCGGAATACGCCGTCGCGAGTCCGGCGAACTAGGCCGCAAATGCGACGCCGGGCTCCCCGGCTTTCCACTGCGGGTACTTCTGCATGGCTTGCGTCCAGAGCAACCCGCCGGTGAGCCGGTCGAGCCAGCGCTGCAGCGCGGGCCAGGGCTGCAGCGCGAACCATCCGGCATCCGTCTGCGCGAACTGCCGCACGAAGGGCGCGATGGCCATGTCGGCCAAGGCGGGCCGCTCGCCGAACAGGTGCGTCGAGCCTTGCAGCCCTTCGTTGAGCTCAGCCAGAAAGCGCGCACCGTGCAGCCGGTGCGCGGCTGTGTCGGCGCCCTCGAAGCGGTCTGGGTACTTGTAGCGATCGAGTTGCTGCTTGAAGTCGCCATCGCATTGCGCGATGAGTGCCAGCATGTCGGAATGCGTGCCGCGCTCGGGCTGCAGCCATTGCTCGGGGTCCCCGCGTGCCAGGGCCCAAAGCATGATGTCCAGGCTCTGGTCGATCACCGTGCCGTCGACATCGACCAGCACCGGCACCGTGCCTTTGGGCGAGGCCGCCAGCAGCTCGGCTGGCTTGTCGCGCAGCACCACTTCGCGCAGCTCGCAACGCTGGCCGCTCGCCAGCAGCGCGAAGCGGGCGCGCATGGCGTAGGGACAGCGGCGGAAAGAGTAGAGGACGGGGACGTTCAGCTTAGTAGGGCGGATTGACCACCACGTACTGGGATCCCTGCGGCTGATACCACTGGGCGCCGCATTGCTGGTAGACCATGCCGCCGTAGTTGACCGGGACACAGTTGGCCGGCACGGTATTCACCATCGAGCCGATCACGGCCGAGGTCACGGCCACGGCGCCTGCGACGGCCATCGCGCCGGCGACCGGATGGTAGTCGTTGTCCCATCCGCCGCCGCAGCAGTTGTTGTTGCCGCTGACGTTGACGTTGACGTTCTTGTTGGCGTTGACGTTGGTGTTGCGGTTGACGTTGGTATTGCGGTTGCTGCTGTTGACGTTGTTCACGCTGGAGCTTCGGACGTCGTTGGTCCGCACATCGGCCCTGCTGTTGTTGGCCTGCGCGGCCTGCCTGCCCCCACCTTGAGCTGCTGCGCCACCACCGCCAGCGCGAGCGCCGCCGCCACCACCACCACCACCTCCTGCGTGAGCCTGCGCGCGAGCGCCACCGCCGCCGCCGCCACCACCGCCACCACGGCCACCGCCACCGCCACCACGCTCACCTGCGGCCTCGGCCATAGGGGTCAATGCGAAGCTGCACAGGACCACAATGGCCAGAGGAGCCGCAAGCATCTTGCTGAATGATCTTTTCATGATCGCGCTCCTTACCTGGACTTCACAGGAACAATTTCGATCTTGGTCGCACCCTTGGGTGGTGTGAACCTGAATGTCGCTTCGTTGAAGGCCGGCTTCAGATTCCAATCCATGAGGGTGACCGACTGCGGGCGTGCATCGTCGCCACGATTGGTGATCACGACCTTGCGTGGCAAGGGCTTGGAGCCAGTCTCGATCCAGATCTGCCAGTCAAAATTCCCCTGGCGAAAGGCGTAGTGGTCGCACAGCCTATCGTCCACAAGATCCTGGCCGGCATTCATCGCCGACTCGATCTTGTCGATGGGCGCAGCCGGGGTGCCCCACGTGAACAGGTCGGACATCGGGACCTCGACGCCATAGCGCTCTTCCAGCTTGCCGACGAGCACGCTGGTGGGCTCCGAGAACTCGACCGACGAGTAGTACTTCTGCGCAGGGGTGTAGAGGGTGACCGCCTTGCCGTCATAGACGAGATCGCGCTCGGAGCGAGCACTCCACATGCGGGCGCGCAGCTTGTTCGGGCGCTGCGCATCGACCGTTGCCGATGCCATGTGCGTCAGCTTCTGGCCGTCGGAGAGAACGCGCTCGCCCGTCAGCGTGGTCGATGCGCGGAAGCGATCCAGCGTCTGCAGGTAGGCGCCCATGTCCTTGAGGGCCTGAATCGAAGCCGGGTCGATGGGATTGGCGGCCGCGGGCTGGGTCGGGGCCGGGGCGGAGGCCGGCGCCGGCGTGGCAGTCTGTGCGCAGGCGACCAGTGCGGTCAGCGACAGGGCCAGCAAGGCTGGTACGAGTCTTCCGAATTTCATCTGTACTCCTTCGGGTGAGTGGACTCACGGTCCAGGATGCATGTCCCAGGAGCGGCAAGATTACGCTGGTTCGTAGCGACTTGGCAATGAAGCGCGATGGCTCATTGCGCCCTGGCTTCCCGCGGAGAACAAACGCTTACCACGACCTTGCAAGGTTCGGTGGGCAGATGGCCGTTGCATTGCGCCGCGGCCGTCTTGCCGGCGCCGGCGGCGGTCGCGGCGGTGGCGGTGCCCCATTCGCCATAGTTGCCCGTGGCCAGCGCGCCGCAGGCGCGATCGAAGGCGGTGCGCACGACGCAACTGCCTGGCCGGCCTGCCGCACGCTCGCATTGGGTGCGCGCCGCCTGCTCGGCGGCGCCGCGCGAGGCGTGGTTGAAGGAATAGCCCCACCAGCCTTGCACGGAGGCAATGGCGCCCCAGCTGGGAGGCGGCGGGCGGCCGGCAGGTGATGAAGAAGCAGTGACGGCGATGCCCGCCGGGATGCAGCACAAGAGGAGCGCAAGCGTGCCAAGCGTGCGGGCAGCACGTCGTTGAAAGCTCATTTCAAGATGAAACTGCGCTGCGCGCCTTGGCCAGTTCTTCCGGGCTCAGCACGCGCGCCGGAACGACGGGCTGTGCGTCCGGGTGCCGAAAGAGCGGGCTGCGTTTCCACCCGCCGGTCAGGCGCGCCCACAGCACCGTGCCGATGATGCGCGCCGTGCCCGACACGAAGGCGAGCCTGCTGGCCTTGACCGGACCCTTGGCGTGCTGGATGCTGATGGCGATGTGTGACGGCCCGAAGTCAGCGTCCAGCGCAGCAGGGTTGGGACCCAGGCAGCTGTGGACCAGGCCGAGGTAGGACAGCTTCGGATCGCGCGCCGTGTTGCCGATCGGCGTGCCGCAGCAGCTGGCATGCCAGCGCAGCAGGCCCTTTTCCGTGAGCGACAGGCAGGCCAGGGTCTCGGTGCCTTCGGTGAAGCGCAGGTGTTGCTGCAGCGTGGCGACGATGTCGGTCCCGCCCTGGGCGTCAAGCACCTGCCCGGGGTTGCCCAGCGCATGCGCATAGGCCTGGCAGTCGCGGCAGTAGCAGGCGGCACGGGTCACGGGCGCCTGGCGCGCAAGCACGCCGCGAAGGCGCCCGCATCGGCATTGAATCGGGTGATCGGAGTTGGGCATGGCGACGGGCATTGTGTCGCAAGTGATCGTTGCCGGATCGCCTGCCCGCGGCCTTCCTCAAACGTCGAAGAACACCGTCTCCTCGTCGCCCTGCATGTGAATGTCGAAGCGGTAGGTCACCAGCCCGCCTTCCACGCTGCGCTCTGCCACCAGCGTCTTGCGGCGCTCGGCCGGCACCGACTGCAGCACCGCGTCTTGCCTATTGGCCTTGGCCTCGTCGCTGAAGTAGATGCGGGTGAAGGCGTGCAGCAGCATGCCTCGCATGGTCACCACGGCGTTGATGAAGGGCGCTTCGCCGGACGCATTGGCGCCGGGCTTCACCGTGTGGAAGACGAAGCGGTTCTGCGCATCGGTGCCGGTGCCCACGCGCCCGAAGCCGCGAAAGCCACGCGCCTTGGCGTCTCCCACCGAGGTCGGGTAGTGGCCTTCGCCATCCGGCTGGCAGATCTCGACCATGGCGTCGTTGATCGGCTTGCCGTCGCCGTCGATCACGCGGCCCACGAGCTGGATGCGCTCGCCGCGTGCGCCGTCCAGCGCCACCTGGGCGTCGAAGGGCTGGTTGAAGTCGTAGCCGTACTGGGTGGCCGTCAGGCCGTAGGCGAAGTAGGGGCCGACCGTCTGCGACGGGGTCTGGCCGAAGTTGCTTTGCAGCGCGCTCATCAGTTCCATGATGCTTCTCCCTTCGCTCAGCGGTTCTCGAACGGCGTCTCGTCGGCGCCGCGCAGCACGATGTCGAACTGGTAGCCCAGCGCGTAGCCGTCTTCGGTGATGTCGAGGCTGAAGTCTGCGACGAGGCGGTTGCGGTACTTCTCGGGCGTGCCGGTGACCATCGGGTCGTATTGCAGCAGCGGATCGCCGGGGAAGTACATCTGCGTCACCAGGCGGCTGGCGAAGTGCTCGCCGAACAGCGACAGGTGGATGTGCTGCGGCCGCCAGGCGTTGGGATGGTTGCCCCAGGGGTAGGCGCCCGGCTTGATGGTCAGGAAGCGGTAGCGGCCCTCGCTGTCGGTCAGGCAGCGGCCGGCGCCCAGGAAGTTGGGGTCCAGCGGCGCGTCGTGCTGGTCCACCTTGTGAACATAGCGGCCGGCCGCGTTGGCCTGCCACAGCTCCACCAGCGTGTTGCGCACCGGGCGCCGGCGCTCGTCCAGCACGCGGCCGGTGAGGATCATGCGCTCGCCCAGCGGCTCGCCGTTGCGGCAGGCGTTGCGCGTCAGGTCGTTGTCGAGTTCGCCGATGCTGTCGTGGCCGTAGACCGGCTGGCGCAGCTCGGCCATCGAGGCCTTGAGCGGGACGAGCGGCCTGGTCGGGCCGCGCTTCACGGTCGACTTGTAGCCGGGGTAGATGTAGGACGGGTGGCTTGCCCAATCGCGTGGGTCTAGGGTCGGCATCGCGGGGTCTCCTAGGGGGGATGGAATGGCAGCACTTTAAGACCGCGCTTTGATGATGTAAATTGAACATTCCGACGATTTACATGAGCACTGGTAATTGAAAAGAAGCCCACCACCGCCACTCACCCAGGCCTTTGCGCGCAACGTGCAGCTGCGCCACCTGCGCTGCTTCGTCGCGGTGGCGCAGGAGCGCCATCTGGCGCGCGCCGCCGAGCGCCTGGCGCTGAGCCAGCCCGCCATCTCCAAGACCCTGGCCGAGCTGGAAGAACTGGCCGGCACCCGGCTGGTGGAGCGGGGCAGCGCCGGACGCCGTGGGGTGCAGGGGCTCAGCGCCGCCGGCGAGCAGTTGCTCGCCCAGGCCCTGCGCGTGCTGGAGGCGGTGGACGCCAGTGCCCAGGCGCTGGCGCCGGTGGCCGGCGAGCGGCTGGAGCGCCTGCGCATCGGCGCGCTGCCCAGCGTCGCGCCCTCGCTCTTGCCGCAGGCGCTGGCGCGGCTGCGTGCGCAGCGGCAGGGCCTGCAGATCGTGGTGAGGAGCGCGGCCAATGCGGTGCTGCTCGACGACCTGCGTGCCGGCGAGCTCGACCTGGTGGTGGGCCGCATGAGCGATCCGCTCCTGATGGGCGGCCTGAGCTTCGAGATGCTGCACACCGAGCCGTTGGTCTTCGTGGCGCGCGCCGGCCATCCGCTGGCGCGGCGTGGCGCCTCGGCGCAAGCGGCGCTGGCCTATCCGCTGGTGGTGTACGGCGAGGGCACGGTGCCGCGCCATCACACCGAGAGCCTGCTGGCCAGCCTGGGGCTGGCGCTGCCGGCCGACGCCTTGCAGACGCTGGATGTGTCGGTGGCCAGCGCCCTGGTCGCCTGTTCCGACTCGATCTGGATCACGCCCTTGGGGGCAGCGCGCAACGACTTGGCCGCCGGGCGCCTGGCGCGGCTGCGCATTGCCACGCCCGGCACGGAGGAGCCGGTCGGGCTGCTGCTGCGCACCGACGCGCCGGCGTCGCAGGCACGCGTCGCGCTCATCGCCTTGCTGCGCGACGAGGCGCGGCGATTGGTGCGTTCGAAGTAGCGGCCTGCCGTCCCCGCTCAACTGGACATCGAAGGCAGTTGCTGGCGCAGCAGCTCTGCGAAAGCATCGATCGCCTCCGAGTCGCGCACGCCGCGCTTGGTGACCTTGTAGAAGGGCAGCGACGACTTTGGGGCGACGAGGATGTCGGCATGCACCTCATGGCGCCTGCAGGCCGCCAAGGCAAATGTGGGCATGACGGCCGTGCCGAAGCCGGCCTCCACCATCGAGATCAGGGTGCTGAAGAAACTCACCGACTGTTGATCGTCGCTGTTCGAGATGCCCAGCTTGCCCAGCTGGGCGTTGATGTGCTTCTGGATCGGGTTGTCCGCCGGCAAGCCGATCAACTGCGCGGACCGCAGCGAGGACCACGGCACGCGACCGACGGCACGCGAGGCTCCCGCGGCGGGCGTCACCCGCATGAAATTGAAATCGCCGACAGGCGTGCGTGCGAGGCCCGGCGAAGCCTTGAAGAAGAAGCCCAGGCCCAGGTCGGCCTCGTCGGCCAGCACGGCTCTTTCCACCTCGCCGAGGCCAGCGTCGAGCAGCCGCACCTGGATGTGCGGATGCGATTCGCGGAACAGGGCCAGCAGCTTGGGCAGCAGATGCGAGGAAACCAGGGGAGTGGCTGCGATGCGCAGGCTCCTGCGCGCCGCATCGGCAAGCCCGCCGATCTCCTGCATCACGCCGTCGAGCTCGAGCAGTACCCGCTCCACCACGGGCGCCAGGCGGCGCCCGGCCGCAGTCGGCTGCACTGCACGCGTGGTGCGGTCGAACAGCCGCACGCCGAGCTGGCGCTCCATTTCGCGCACCAGGATGCTCAGGCCGGCCTGCGTCATGTGGGCGCGCTCGGCGGCTCGGGTGAAGCTTCCAGTCCTGACCACGTGGAGGAAGACCCGCATCTGGCGTGTCGACAGATTCATATGAGGAAATTATGTGTCCATGTCATATCTAAAGTTCCAATATCCGAGGAAGAGGTGCCCAATAAATGCATTCCCTGCGAACGGAGCGACATGAGAGACAACGAGGACATCATCATCCTGGGCGCCGGCATCGGCGGCCTCACCTTGGCGCTGAGCCTGCACCAGGCCGGCATTCCCTGCCGCGTCTACGAGGCGGCGCCCGAACTCAAGCCGATGGGCGTTGGCATCAACCTGCTGCCGCATGCGGTGCGCGAACTCTCCGAGCTGGGCCTGCTGCCGGCGCTGGATGCGGTGGCGGTGCGCACGCAAGAGTCGGTGTTCTTCACGGCGGATGGCCAGCATGTATTTACCGAGCCGGCGGGCATCGCCGCCGGCTACGACTGGCCGCAGTTCTCCATCCATCGCGGCGACCTGCAGGGCGTGCTGCTGGCGGCGGTGCAGGAGCGCCTGGGCCAGGACCGCGTGTCGTGCAACATGCGCTGCGTCGACGTGGAGCAGGACGCTTCAGGCGTGACGGTGCATTTCACCGATGCCGCCGGCAAGCCGGCCGAGCGCGTGCGCGGCGCGCTGGCGGTGGGCTGCGACGGCATCCACTCGGTGGTGCGGAGGAACTTCTATCCGAACGAGGGGGCGCCCCGCTACTCGGGCGTGAACATGTGGCGCGGCGTGACCCGCTGGAAGCCCATTCTCTCGGGCGCGAGCATGATTCGCGCCGGCTGGCTGGCGGTGGGAAAGATGGTGATCTACCCGATCCGCGATGCCATCGACGCGCAGGGTCACCAGCTGGTGAACTGGGTGGCCGAGATCGAGGCCGCGCAGCCGGCGCAGCGCGACTGGAGCCGCGCGGGGCGGCTGGAGGACTTCCTGCCGGCCTTCGAGAACTGGCATTTCGACTGGCTGGACGTACCGGCCCTGATCCGTGCCGCCGATTCGATCCTGGAGTACCCGATGGTGGACCAGGACCCCTTGCCGCGCTGGACGCACGGACGCATCACCTTGCTGGGCGATGCGGCACACCCCATGGTGCCGCGCGGCTCCAACGGTGCCGGTCAGGCCGTGATCGATGCGCGTTGCCTGGCCGGGCTGCTCAAGCGCAAGGGCGTGGGTCCGGCCGCGCTGGAGGACTACGACCGCGAGCGGGTCGAGGCCACCGGCCGCGTGGTGCTGGCCAACCGCAAGACGCCGCCCGATTCGATCCTGCGCGAGGTCCACGAGCGTTCCGGGGGCAAGCGCTTCGAAAGCCTCGAGGATGTGGTGGCGCGCTCCGAACTGCAGGCCATCTCGGACAACTACAAGCGCATCGCGGGCTACGACCCCGAGCAGCTGCGGGCACGTCCCTCTTTCATTTGAGCGCCAACACAACAACAAGGAGACTCGCAATGTCAGCAACAACAATCAAGCGGATGCTTTCGGCGCTGGCCCTTGTGCTGGCGATGCCGGCGGCACTTGCCGCCTGGCCTGGCCAGCCCATCACCCTGGTGGTGCCCTACACCCCGGGAACGGGCATCGACCTGATCGCCCGCCAGCTCTCGGCCCAGTTGCCGGCCGCCCTGGGCCAGCCGGTGGTGGTCGAGAACGTGCCGGGCGCCAGCGGCAACATCGGCAGCGAGAGGGTTGCCCGCGCCAAGCCGGACGGTTACACGCTGCTGGTGCAGGTCAGCACGCTGGTGATGAACAAGAGCCTGTACAAGAGCCTGCCCTACGACCCGGTGGGTGACTTCTCGCCGGTGGCGCAGACCTCCTGGGGCACCTTGCTCCTGGTGGCCAACCCGCAGGTGCAGGATGCGCGCAGCGTGAATGACGTGTTCAAGATTGCCAAGGCCAAGCCGGGCCAGCTGTCCTATGCCACGCCCGGCGTCGGCACGCCGCACCACCTGGCCATGGCCCTCTTGTTGCAGCGCGGCGGGGTAGAGATGCTGCACGTGCCGTACAAGGGTACCGCCGGGGCCGTCACCGATCTTCTGGGCGGGCGCATCGACTACATGTTCCTACCGGTGCATGTCGCGCTCCAGCACATCCAGGCCGGCAAGCTGCGCGCCATCGCCACCGGCAGCGACAAGCGCCTGCCGCAACTGCCCGATGTGCCGACCCTGGCCGAGGCCGGCGTGACCACCGACAACATCGACATGTGGTATGGCGTGCTGGCCCCCAAGGGCACGCCCGCCGACGTGGTCCAGCGCTTGAACCAGGAAGTCGGGAAGATCCTCGCGCAGCCCGCGGTTGCCAAGGCCTTCGAGTCACAGGGCATGGTGCCGGCACTTTCCACGCCCGAACACTTCGGGGGCCTGATCAGCAAGGACGCCAAGCGCTGGGCGGAGGTGGTGAAGAAGGGCAACATCACGGCCGAATAGCCGCAGCCGCTGCTCAGTCCCGCGTCGCGCGGCGCTGCACGCAGGCGATGTAGGCCTCGCCATCGGGTGGCCGGCCGGCGCGCTGGGCCTCCCACATCATCTGGCCCAGGCACTCCATCGCCTCGTGGTGTGCCTGCAGCAGCGAATCGCGCCGGGCCGCCAGCAGCTCCACCGCCTGGCGGATGCCGCGCGGCTGGTCGATCGAGCATTGCTCGCTGATCGACAGGTGCATCGCCAGGTGCAAAAAGGGGTTCTCGCGGCCGTCCTTGCCGTCGTAGACGCGGGCCACCGCGGCGTCGGCATCCAGCAGGTCTGCGTGGTACTCGGGGTGCGCATCGATCCAGCCGGCGGCGATGGTCTCCAGCGCTTCCATGGGCAGGCCCTGGCGGCTCTTGGCATAGACCTCGCAAAAGAAGCGACGCACCTCTTCTTGGGATGGGTTGAACATGGCCTGAGGGTAGCACCGCGGGCTTTTCATCGTCCTCGTGCAAGATTGGCCACTTTTGGCCACATTTGGCCCCGGAGAAAGCCGCTTCATGCACTCACCGACGCGCCCGTCCTGGACCCACGAGATCGGCGCGCGCCTGCGTGTGCATCAGTTCCTCAAGATCACCGGCACCACGGCATGGATCTGGTTGTTCTTCATCGGGTACTTCCACCTGCTGCGCCATCCGATGTATCCGGTGACCGAGATGCCGCTCACCGCCATCGATCACTGGGTGCCCTTTCAGCCCGCCTGGCTCATTCCATACCTGTCGCTGTGGTTCTACGTGGGCATCGCGCCCGGGTTGCAGCGCAACTTTCGCGAGTTGCTGGTCTACGGCCTGTGGGCCGGCGCACTGTGCGTGGCCGGGCTGGCCTTCTTCGCGCTCTGGCCGACCCGCATACCGAGCCTGCCGGTGGATGCCGGCGGTTTCCCGGGCTTCGCCCTGCTGCGCGGCATCGATGCGGCGGGCAATGCCTGCCCCTCCATGCACGTGGCCATCGCCATCTTCACCGCCTGCTGGATCGAGCACATCTTCAAGAGTGCTGGCGTGCCGCGCTGGCTGCGCGCGGCCAACCTGGCCTGGTTCCTGGCGATTGCCTATTCGACCCTGGCGACCGGCCAGCACGTGCTGCTGGACGCCCTGGCCGGCACCCTGCTGGGCGGCGTCTTTGCCTGGGCCTCGCTGCGCTGGCGGCCGGCGCCGGCGGTGCGTGCGGCGAAGGCGGCGCCGGTGGTCGCTATCATGGATCGCCGGTGACCGAGGGCATCGGAAGTACACAACACCAAGACGACTTCACATGAGTTCGCTGAAGGAACTGCAAGACCTGATCCAGGAAAAATACGGCATCAAGCCGGCGGAACTCGACCCCGCGGCATCGATGCGCGACAAGGGATTCGACTCGCTGGCGCTGGCCGAATTCCTGTTCGAGATCGAAGACCGCCTGAAGATCTCGCTGCCGGACCCCGACCCCGAAATGGACACCCTGGGGCAGCTGGCCGCACTGGTCGACCAGGTGCGTGCCGCGCAGCCGCCGCAGCAGCGCGTGGCGTGATGGGACTGATGGTCGCGGTCACCGGCCTCGGGCTGGTCGGCCCGCACGGCGAAGAGGCGCAGGCCGTCTTCGATGCGCTGCTGCGCGGCGAGTCGGCCATCCGTCCGGTGTTCCCCGAACTGGCCAAGCCTGCGCTGGCGGCCACCATCGCCTTCGACCCCGCGCCCTGGTTCAGCAAGCTGCAATTGGCCGGCGTGGACCGCGTGAGCCAGTTGGCGGTTGCGGCGGCCGATGGCGCGCTGCGCGACGCCGGCTTCGATGAGCCTTTCGACCCCAGCCAGGGCGAGCGCGTCGGCGTCTACGTGGGCTGCGGCATGGGCGGCGCCAGCGCGCTCGAGACCGCCTACCGCGGCGGCGCCAGCGGCCGCGTGCCGCCGCTGACCATTCCCGCATTCATGCCCAATGCGCCGGCCTCGCACATCGCCATGCGGCGCAAGGTGCTCGGCCCGGTGCTCACCTATTCCGTGGCCTGCGCCTCCTCGGCCATCGCCATTGCCGAAGCGGCCAAGGCGATCCGAAGCGGCGAGGTCGACATCGCCATTGCCGGCGGCAGCGAAGCGCTGATCGTGCCTGGCGTGCTGCTGGCCTGGCAGGCCATGCAGACCCTGGCGTCGGCCCCGCCGGAGCAGGCCGCGAAGGCCGTGCGGCCCTTTGCGCTCGAGCGCAGCGGCTTCGCCCTGGGCGAGGGTGCGGCCTTCCTGGTGCTGGAATCCGCCGAGCGCGCGGCAGCGCGCGGCGCGCGCTGCCATGCGCAACTGGCCGGCTGGGGCATCAGCAGCGATGCGAGCCATCTCACCAAGCCCGAGGCCGCGGGGCAGGCACGCGCCATGCGTGCCGCCTTGCGCATGGCCGGGCTGCAGCCTTCCCAGGTGGGCTACTGCAATGCGCACGGCACCGC
>DATILH010000101.1:0-10694 GCA_035476655.1 Variovorax sp. | reverse complement strand
GGCAGAGGCGGGCTTTCCGGCAGTGACTGCACCAGCCGCGGCGTGATGACGAACATCAGCTCGCTTTGGTCGGACTGGAATTCGCTGCTGCGGAAAAGCGCGCCCATCACCGGCACTTCGCCCAGGCCGGGGTAGCGATTGATGGCCTGCCTGACGTTGTTCTTGATCAAGCCGGCGATCACGAAGCTGTGGCCGTCGCGCAGTTGCACCGTGGTGTCGGCACGCCGCACGGTCATCGAGGGCAGCACCGCGGTTTCGCCGCCCACGGTGGTGAAGGGGGAGCCGGTCTGCGACAGGTCAGAGACTTCGGAGACCATCTTCAGGTTGATGCGGCCGCCCGACAGCACCGTGGGCGTGAATTTCACGCCGATGCCGAAGTCCTTCTCCTCGAGCGTGATGACAGCGGCACCGCCGCTGTTGGACTGCGCCACCGGAATGAAGATCTTGCCGCCCGAGAGAAAGCTGGCCGCCTGGCCGCTGATGGCCATGATGTTGGGCTCGGCCAGGATGCGCACCAGGCCGTCGTCCTTCTCGCCATCGATAGTGATGGCGGTGCGGCCTACCTTCAGCGCCTCCAGCAGGCCGGCACCGCCGCTGAGAAAGTCGGAGATCAGCGAGTAGTTGTAGCTGCCGCTCGTCCGCCTCAGGCCCACGCGGGCGCCCAGTTTGTCGAGCAGGGTCTTGCTGACTTCGGCGATCTTGACTTCCAGCATCACCTGCTGCGGCGAGCCAACGCGCAGCAGGTTGACCACTCTTTTCTCTTCGCCGCCGTAGGCCGCGGCGATGCTCATCACGTCGGCCAGGCGCTGCGAGTCGCTGATTTCGCCGGCCAGCACGATGCTTCTCTCCGCACTGCGCACCAGGATGCGCGGCTCCTCGGGAATCAGCTCGCGCAGCTTGGCCTGCAAGGCGCCCGGATCGATGGTGACGATCACGTCCTTGATGAAGCAGGTACCTTCGGAGTTCTGCAGCAGCACGTTCATCGAGCCGGCCTGGCGGCCGCGGAAGAACAGGTCCGTGGGGCTGAGCAGCATCACATCCACGTCGGCCACCCCGGCAGCGCCCTTGCCGGCCACGCCCGCCGCGGCCGCACCAGCAGCACCGGAGCTCGCTTGGCCGCTGACCAGGATCCGCGCCACTCGCTGGGTCAGCGGGATCACCGCCGACTTGCCCAGCACCACGTGGGTGGGTTCGCTGTCGGGCACGATGGACTTGCATCGCTGCACGGGCGGCGTGCTTCCAGCGGGGGCAGGGGCGGCCGCGGCAGCAGCTGCGGCGGGCGCGGCAGGCGCGGCCGGCTGCGCCATGGCTGAGCCGGTCGCGGCGGCCAGCGCGGCGGCCAACAGCAGGCTGGTGGTGTGGTGGTGCACGATGCGGGTCCTCCCCGTTGGGTTGTTCATCATCAGAAGCAGTTGAGCGTGCGTGCCGAGTGCTGGATCACTTCCACGCATTCGGCTTGCCGTGCCGGACGCGGACGCGCTGGAGCCGATGCGGCGCGTGCTGGGGCGGTGGTGGAGACGGGCTGGATCGCCTCTTCGCCAAACAGCTTGTTCTTGGTGATGCCGTCGGTGGCCACCTTGGCCTTGTCCATCTGGTTGCGCAGCACCAGCGACAGGGTGCCCACGCTGCGCGCCAGGTCCAGCTTCTCAGAGTCTTCCAGCGACAGCTCCAGGGTCACGGCGTTGACCACCTTGGGCTTGCTGTCGTCGCGGCTGGCTTCCTGCGCCACGGCCAGCACCAGCACGTTTTCCAGCACGGTCTTGGTGATGGGCATCGGACGGGCGTTGCTGCCGGCCTTGTCCTGCTGGGCGTTGACCATCACGTCCACGTAGTTGCCGGGCAGAGCGAAGCCGGCCACGCCCACCACATCATTGACGCGCACCGTCATTGCTCGCTTGCCGTCGGCGATCACCGCGGATAGTCCCCCCTTGGAACCCACTGGTGCCAGCTTGCCTTCCAGCACAGCCTCGCCACGCAGGATGGCGGAACGCACCACCCGCTCGTTGATCTGGGCCAGGTCGGTGAAGGCGCCGGGCGGCATGGAGGAGGTGGGCCAGTCGACGGTGTTGAGCATCTGGGCATTGATACGGCTGCCCAGTTCGATGTCCACCGCCGCGACCACCACCTTGTTGGCACTGACGCCCCCCTGGCGTGACACCCAGCCGGTGGCGTAGACGGCGGCCGCCAGGCCGGTCAGCAGGGCCAGCAGCAGGAGCGCGATGGCTTTGATGTTCTTCATGAAGTTCTCCTTGAGGAGGATGGATGGCCGCTCAGGCGTAGCCCAGTTGCGCGGCAAGGACCTGGATCAGCGTGCCCGCGCTGATGCACAGCGCGTAGGGCAGCTTGCCGACGGATTGGCTTTGGTCGAGGGAGGCCGTAGGGGCTACGCCTGCCATGCCGGCCACGGCCATGCCCTGCACCGCCGTCTTCACGTTGCCCAGCATGCGAGCCAGTTTGCGGTGGTAGAGGGCGAAGGCGATGGCGGCCACACCCCCGGCGATGAGGCTCAGCGCCACCGCCTGCAAGGTGGCTCCTGCCCCGAGAAAGGCCCCCACCATCGCCATCAGCTTGACGTCACCGGCCCCCATCACGCCCAGCGCATAGCAGGGCAGCAGCAGCACGAAGCCCAGCGCCAGTCCGGACAGCGCCTGCATGGCACCGGCCCCTGGCGTACGCGCCATCAGCACGCCGCTGAGCAATGCGAACAGCGCCCCGCCGAAGGTCAGCCAGTTGGGGATGCGATAGCTGCGCCAGTCACTGACCGACGCGATCAGCAACAGCGCGAACAGCACCAGCATGCGTGGATCGGACAGCAGCATCCACAGCAGTGACAGCAAGGCTTGAGTTTCTTCTGTGCGCATGGTTGTCGGCCTCGTCTCGATCAGCCGCGGCTTTGCATGGCCAGCAACATCAGCAGCACCAGCACCAGGACCAGCGAGCCGACCAGCGCGACTTCCATGAAGGACGCGCCGCCTTCGCACTGCAAGAAGTGCAAGAGGTGACAAGCGTGCGGTTCAAAGGACGCGAACATGCGGTTCTCCATGGGCATTTGCATTTGCGAGGCTCCTGCCGCGAGTGGCGTGGAACCATCGGCCATGGAGCCGAATGTAGACTTTGGTTTTCAGGGATTCATGGGCCGAACGCCCTTGATTTGGGGAGACAGACGCCCTCGATCGGCACAGCCGAAACCCTGACAAATGTCATGCATCGGGTGCGTCTGGCATGCGCCTGATCGGGATGTTCGCTTGCGTTTTCCTCAAGCAAAGAGCTCCTAAATGTCGTTTGTCCGCACGGCGCAAGAAGAGAAAACTCCGGTCTATTCCCGAGGTGATTCACCTCATGACCCGTGACCAGGAGACACCGTGCTTGAACTTCCCCATCCCTTGTGGAGCACCACCGGCCGTGAGGCCCGACTGCTCGCCTCCCGCCACCGCCAAAGCGCGGAGCTCGTGTTCCCGGCCCTGCCCGAGGCGTCACCGCTGGCGCCGCACTACGAGACCGTGCCCATCGAGGGCATCGGCGAGGTCTACAGCTTCACCGTGATCCACCCGGGCGCCAAGAGCGGCCTCGCGCCGTACGCGCTCGGCTATGTCGATCTGCCCGGCCCGGTGCGCATCTTCGGGCGCCTGTGCGGCAAAGATCGCCCCGCCATCGGCGAGCGCTACGAAGCGCGCCCTCATGAAGAGTTCGGCTACGTCTTCGTCGCCGTCGAAGCCTGAACCACAAGGAGACGAACATGCAGAACATCTACATCCAGGGCGGTGCGATGACCCGCTTCGGTCGCCACCCCGGCGTCATGGCCCCCGAACTCGCGCAGGAGGCCGTGTTGAAGGCGATGGCCGACGCCGGCGTCTCGGCCGGCGACATCCAGGCCATCTACTGCGCCAACGTGCTGGGCGGCATGATCCTCGGCCAGCTCGTCGTGCGCGACCTGGGCTTTGCCGGCATCCCGGTCTACAACATCGAGAACGCCTGCGCCAGCGGCGCCACCGGCGTGCACCTGGCGCGCCACGCGCTGCTGGCCGGGCAGTACGACACGGTGCTGGTGCTCGGCATCGAGCAGCTGACGGCGCTGGGCGGCGGCACCATCCCGCTGCAGCGCAACGACCACAAGACCGAGCTCTATGCCAAGTCCGGCATGGTGCTGCCCGCGGTCTACGCAATGCGCGGCACGCGCTTCCTGCATGAACGCGATGCCTCGCCGGCGGACCTGGCTGCCGTCGCCGTGAAGAACCGGCGCAACGGCGCACTCAACGAATACGCACAGCAGCGCAGCGAGGTGACGCTCGACGAGGTGCTGGCCTCGCGCATGATCGCCGACCCGCTGACCTTGCTGCAGTGCTGCCCCTCGCAGGTCGACGGCGCGGCGGCGGTGGTGCTCGGCACGCGGCCGGGGCCGGCGCACAAGCCGGTGCGGGTGCTGTCCTCCGTGGTCGTCTCGGGCATTCGCGAGGAAGCGAATGACGACATCCTCGATGCCGAGATCACCGCGCGCGCTGCACGCCAGGCCTACGCGCAAGCGGGGGTCGGTCCCGAGGACGTCGACGTGGTCGAACTGCACGATGCCTTCACCATCGCCGAACTGCTGTACTACGAAGCGCTGGGCCTGGCGCCGCGCGGCGAGGCCGTGTCGCTGCTGAAATCCGGCGCCACGCAGATCGGCGGCCGAGTCCCGGTCAACCCGAGCGGCGGCTTGCTGGCCAAGGGGCATCCGCTGGGCGCCACCGGCATCGCGCAGATGGTGGAAGTGATGTGGCACCTGCAGGGGCGCGCCGGTGCACGCCAGGCAACAGGTGCGCGCATCGGCCTCACGCAGTGCACCGGTGGCGGCATCGCGGGCGTGGATCATGCGGCGTCTTCCGTCCACCTGCTGGGAGTCTGACCATGACCACCAACAGCAGTTTCGAAGCCGGCCAGGTGGCCGTGGTCACCGGCGCGGCGCGCGGCATCGGCCTGGGCATTGCCCGCCGACTGGGTGCGGAAGGCCTGCGCGTGGCCTTGCTGGACCGCGACGGCGCGGCGCTGGACGAGGCGGTGGCTTCGCTCCAGGCCGAGGGCTTGCAGGCCATGGGCGTCACGGTGGACCTGACGGATTCCGCGGGCGTCGATGCCGCAGTCGCCGAGATCATCGCCAAGGCCGGGCGCATCGACCACCTCGTCAACAACGCCGGCGCCGTCCGGGACATGCGCTTCCTGAAGATGACGGACGCCGACTGGGACCTGGTGATTGACACCAACCTGCGCTCCCAATTCCTGTGCTGCCGCGCGGTGCTGCCGGGCATGCTCGAGCGCGGGCAGGGGCGTATCGTCAACATCTCCTCGCGCGCCTGGCTGGGCGGCTTCGGCCAAGCCAACTACTCGGCCGCCAAGGGGGGAGTGGTGAGCCTGACCCGTTCGCTGGCCATCGAGTTCGCCTCCAAGGGCGTGACGGTCAATGCCATTGCGCCCGGCATTGTGGATACGCCGCTGTTCCGCAACTTCGCGCCCGAGGTGCAGGCGCGGCTGAAGGAGTCGGTGCCGGTCAAGCGCATCGGCAATGCGGAAGACATCGCCAACGCCGTCGTTTTCTTCCTCGATCCTGCCGCTTCGTACGTGACGGGACAGACGCTGTACGTGTGCGGTGGCCGCAGCCTGTCCTCGCCGAGTGTCTGAGAAGAGGAATCAGCCATGAACACACCTGCCGTTCGGATGCAGACCCTGGGCGCAGTAGCCGTCCTGACCATCGACCGCCCCGACTCGCTCAACGCGCTCGACCTGGCCGCGTTGCGCGAACTGCGCGCCCACCTCGTCGAGTTCCGAGACCGCGCCGAGCTGCGCGCCGCGGTGCTCACCGGCGAAGGCAACCGTGCCTTCTGCGCCGGCGCCGACCTCAAGGGCACGCAGCACTCGGCCGCAAGCTATGCACAAGCGCTGTTCCAGGGCACGGAGCAATCCGCCGACCTGGGCCTGTACATCCGCCTGATGGACCTGGGCGAGCTGGGCCTGTGCAAGCCGATCGTGGCCGCGGTCAACGGGCACTGCCTCGGCGCCGGGCTGGAGATGGCGCTGCAATGCGACCTGCGCATCGCTTCCAGCACCGCCAGCTTCGGCTTGCCCGAGGCGCGAGTGGGCTCGATCCCCGCGGTCTCGGGGCTGCACCGCCTCTTGAAGGCCGTGCCCTCGGCCCATGCCATGCAGATGGCACTGGCCGGCGAGCGCATCGATGCCGCGAAGGCGCAGCAGATCGGCCTGGTCAGCGATGTGATCGAGCCCGCGGCGCTGATGGATCGCGCGCTCGAACTGGCCCGAGCCATCGCCGCCAATGCGCCGCTCGCCGTGCAGGCAATCAAGCGGCTGTCGCGCCAGACCCAACACCTGAGCGAAGCCGATGCGCAGCAACTCACCGAGCTCTATTGGGGCGTGCTGCGCGACACCGATGACCGTATCGAAGGCCGCCAGGCCTTCGCGCAAAAGCGTGCGCCCGTCTATGCGGGCCGTTGAAATCCAGAAGGAGACAGCCATGAAGCCCAATCCCCACCACCGCCTCGCGCTCGCCGCAATGATGGCCGTTCTCGGCACCGCCGCCGGCGTGCCCGCCTTCGCGCAGCCGGACTTCCCGGCGCAAAAGCCGATCACCCTGGTCGTGCCCTTCGCTCCCGGCGGCGGCAACGACATCCTGGCGCGCGCCATCGCGCCGAAGATGTCGCAGCTCCTGGGGCAGACCATCGTCATCGACAACCGGCCGGGCGCCGGCGGAAACCTCGGCGCCGACCAGGTGGCGCGCGCCGCGCCCGACGGCTACACCATCGTCATCGCCTCCAGCCAGGTGACGATGAATCCCTTCCTGGGCATTCGGGTGCCGTTCAAGATCGAGCGCGACTTCGAGCCCGTCGGCCTGCTGGCCTCGGTGCCGGTGGTGCTGGTGGCCAACAACCAGGAGCCCTACAAGAACCTGCAGGAGTTCATCGCCTACTCCAAGGCGAACCCGGGCAAGCTGAGCTACAGCAGCCCCGGCACCGGCACCCCGCAGCACCTGGCGGGCGAGGTGTTCGCCAAGCTCAACAAGACCGAGCTGCTGCACGTGCCTTACAAGGGCACCGGCCCTTCCATCACCGACCTGATGGGCGGGCAGGTGCAGATCTCTTTTGCCACCTACGCCTCGGTCGCGCAGTACGTGCAGGGCGGGCGGCTGCGTGCACTGGGCGTGGCGGGCGCGAAGCGCACCACGTTGATGCCGGAACTGCCGACCTTTGCCGAAGCGGGTTTCAAGGGCTACGACGCCGGCCTCTGGTACAGCCTGCTGGCGCCCGCCAAGACGCCGGCGCCCGTGGTGGTCAAGCTCAACCAGGCCATGGTCGCGGCGCTGAAGGACCCTGCGGTCGCCAAGCAGTTGGCGCAGCAAGGGTTCGAGACCCAGGGATCCACTCCGGCCGAACTCGGCAAATACATCACCGACGAACTGAAGCGCTGGGAGCGCGTCATCGGCGACAACAACATCAAGGTCTCGCCATGACTACCGTGGACAACCCGCTGCTCGCCGACCTGGGCATCGAGCTGGTCGAAGTCGGGCCCGGCCGCGCCAGCTTCGAGATCGAACTGGGCGCGCGTCACCTGAACCGCCAGGGCAGCCTGCAGGGCGGCGTGGCCGCGACGATGCTCGATGCGGCCTGCGGCTATGCCGGACTGTCCTCCGAGGATGGCACGGCGATCGTGGGCAACGCCCTGACGGTGACGCTCGCCATCAGCTACCTGCGCAAGGCGCAATCGGGCCGGCTGCGTGCCAACGGCAGCGTGACGCGCAGGGGCCGCAGCCTCTACTTTGCGACGGGTGAACTGGTGGACGCCGATTCGGGCGAGCTGATCGCCACCGCGCAAGGCGCCTTCAAGCGCAATGCGCAAGCAAGCGGGGGCTGAGGCCATGCTGCGCAATGCACTGGACGGCCTGACGGTCGTCGACTTCACCCAGATCGGCGCCGGCCCCACCTGCACCATGCTGCTGGCCGACATGGGCGCACGCGTCATCAAGATCGAGCCGCCGCAAGGCGAGCTGGGCCGCGGCCTCGGCCCGGGCTGGATCGGCGACGATGCGGCGCTCTACCAGGCATTCAATCGCAACAAGCTGGGCGTGTCGCTGGATCTCAAGAGGCCGGCGGCCGTGGATGTCGCCAGGCGCCTCATTGCGCAGGCCGACATCCTGGTGGAGAGCATGCGCCCCGGTGTCATGTCCCGCCTGGGCCTGGGCTACGACGCCTTGGCGCCCGAGCATCCCGGGCTGATCTATTGCTCGGTCTCGGCCTACGGCCAGGCCGGGCCCTATGCCGATCGCGCGGGTGTCGACGGCATCGTGCAGGCCGACTCCGGGCTCATGAGCCTGATCGGCCTGGAAGGCGTGGAGCCCTGCAAAGTTCAGGCGCCGGTGGTGGACGTCATGACAGGCTATGTGGCCGCGATGGCGGTGCTGGCCAAGCTGGCGCAGCGCGGGCGAGACGGGCAGGGCGGCCAGCTGGACGTCAACCTGCTGAACGCCGCCCTGGCGCTGCAGCAATCCTCCCTCACCAGCTACTTCGCGGACGAGAAGCTGCCGGAGCGGGTCGGCAGCGCCGCGCCCTACTCGGCGCCCAACCAGGCCTTCCAGACGAGCGACGGCTGGGTGATGGTGGCGGCCTACATGCCCGATCGCTGGACCCGCCTGTGTCAATTGCTGGGGCTGTCCGACCTGGCCGATGACCCGCGCTTCGCCACCTCGCCGCTTCGGGTCGCCAATCGCGCCGCCATGGTGCGCTTGTTGACCGAAGTGTTCGTGACCCGCAGCACCGACGAATGGCTGGCGCTGCTGCGCGGCGCCGACATTCTGTGCGCTCGGGTGGCGGGCTACGACGATGTGGCGCGCCATCCGCAGGCGCAATCGAACGGCATGTGGGCTTCGGTGGCGCATCCGGCGCATGGCGCCATCCGGATGCCGGGCTTTCCGGTCAACAGCGCCGAGAACAACGCGCGCCCGCACCGGGCGGCGCCGTCCTGCGGCCAGGACACGGAGGCGGTGCTTCGCGCAGCGGGCCTGGGCGAGGAAGACATGGCGCAGCTCCTGCGTTCTGGCGCGGTGCACTGTGCGCCGGCTAGCATCGCCCCATGGACCGCCTCCCGCCCCTCAACGCCGTGCGTGCCTTCGAGGCGGCCGCTCGCCACATGAGCATCACGCTCGCCGCCGACGAACTCAACGTGACGCCGGGGGCCGTCAGCCGCCAGATCATGGCGCTGGAGGAAGCGCTGGGCCTGCAACTGCTCAAGCGCGGCCACCGGCAGATCTCGCTCACGCGCCAGGGCGCCGAGTACTTCCGCGCGGCGGCGAGCGCGCTGGACGCCCTGCGCGAGGCCACCCGCAAGGCCAAGCGCCGCACGCAGCGCAAGCAGTTGAAGATCCGCGCCTATACCACCTTCGCGATGCGCTGGCTCATCCCGCGCCTGTCAGGCTTTCATGCCGCGCATCCGGGCATCGAGGTGCTGCTGAAAGCCTCCCTCGAGCCGGTCGACTTTCGCAAGGAAGACATCGACGGTGCGATCCGCCTGGGGGATGGGCGCTGGCCCGGCACCCATGCCTACCGGCTGGTGCCCAACATCCTGGCGCCGGTGGCCAGCCCCGCTCTGTTGAAGGCGGGCGCCAAGCTCAAGCGCCCGGCCGACCTGGCGCAGCACACGCTGCTGCACACCGTCGCCCGGCCAGACGACTGGGGCTACTGGCTGGATGCGGCCGGCGTCGGCCAGCAGGTCGATGCGCGCGCCGGCATGACCTTCGAGAGCTCCGCCATGAGCCTGGCTGCGGCCATCGAAGGCCAGGGCGTCGCGATGGCCCAGATGTTCCTGGTCGAGAAGGACCTCGAGGAGGGCAGGTTGGTCCTGCCCTTCAGGAAGACCGTCGACATGGGCGACTTCACCTACTACCTGCTCACGCCCGATCATCGGGAGGAGCCGGCGCACATGAAGGCTTTCAGGTTATGGCTGCTGGAACAGTTCGAGAGCGCATGAGCCGGCCGGCTGCTGCGCTGGACGTCATCGGCGCCCTGCATGCCCGGCGCAGCGTCCGGGGGTTCCTGCCGCGGGGCGTCGAGCGCGCGACGGTCGATGCGATCCTCACCGACGCGGCGCGCAGCCCCAGCGCGTCGAACACGCAGCCCTGGCGGGTCTACGCTTGCGCCGGCCCCGTACGCGATCGCCTGGTGCAGGAATTGGTGGCGGCTCATGCCGCAGGCGGCGCGGGACACGTTGAGGAGTACCCGTACTACCCATCGGCCTGGGACGAGCCCTACCTGGGGCGGCGCCGGCGCGTGGGCAAGGATCTCTACGGCTTGCTCCGGATCGCCAAGGGCGACTCGCAGGCCATGGCGCGCCAGTACGCCCGCAACTACGAGTTCTTCGGCGCGCCGGTGGGCCGCTTCTTCACGCTGGAGCGCGGCCTCGAAGGGCAGGCCGCCTGGCTGGACCTCGGCATGTACCTGCATGGTGTCATGCTGGCCGCGCTCGGGCATGGCCTCGAGACCTGCGCGCAGCAGGCCTTCGCGCGCTACCACCGGATCATTCGCGCCCACCTCGGCATCCCCGACGACCAGATCGTCGTGTGCGGCATGTCGCTGGGGCATGCGGACCCGGATGAGCCAGCCAACCGCCTGGCCACGGAGCGCGAGCCGCTCGAGCGCTTCGGGACGCTCCTTGGCTTCTAG
>DATILH010000100.1:0-34149 GCA_035476655.1 Variovorax sp. | reverse complement strand
CGGCGGTGGTGGTGGTGGTGGTGGTGGTGGTGGTGGTGGTGGCGGCGGCGGCGGCGGCGGCGTCGGCGTCGGTCGTGCCGAACGGAGATACCAGTTTCCGTCTGCGGGTGACCCGTCCGCACCCTTGTGGAGCCGGTACTCGAACGGCCCCTGCACGACGCGGCCCGCCAGCGCGAATGCGGCCGCCTCGCTGGTGCCTCCGTTCGCCATTTCGACAACCCGAATGCCATTGACAGTCGTGAATGCGCCCTGTCCCCCGGCATTGATGATCCTCAGCAAGGTGCTTGCGGACGCCGTGCCCCCATCGATGATCAGGTAGTCCGAGGGCGATCCGTCGGTACCCAGCACCGTGTGCAGCGCTACGACGCCTCCCATGCCGACAAGATTGCCGACTATTCGCAAAGAGTCGCCTGCGCCGGTGCTTCCGTTGGTGAGGTCGATCAGGCCGCTGTTGATCACTGTCACCTGGCGTCCGGGGACGAAGGGGGCCACCGAATGCGCCCCGTTGCCGGCGAAGACGGTGCTGCTTGCGTCGATGGCAAGGGTGCCCGTGCCCCAGCCGCTGTCCCCCAATGTCAGTGTGCTGTTGAAGGTCAGCTGCGAATTGTTCGTCAGGTCGATCCGTTCCCAGCGGGTGAAGCGCTGCACGCCATCGGCCATCGTGCTGTCCAGGGTCAGTTGGTCGTTGCCCTGACCCCCGTCGAGCGTGATCTGCCTCAGGTTGGTCGATGTGAGATTTCTCAAGGTTGCAGTGTCGTCGCCGTCCTCCATGGCAAGGCTGCCGATGCTCCCGGCGCTCCACAGGAGGCGATCGTTCCCGCTTCCGGCGTTGACAGCCTGCGTGATCGTCCCGCCCGAGATCGTGGCGTTGTCCTCGCCCGCACCCTGGAGCACCTGGTTGTTGATCGTGCCGCCGAGCATCTGGAAGGTGTCGTTGCCATCGCCTTCGTCGACCACGCCATTGATCACATTTCCCAAGACGTCCAGGGTCACGCTGCGCACCAGGCCACCCACGCGATTGATGATCGTGTCATCGCCCGCGTTCAACTGGATCGAGTCGTTGATCGTTCCCACGTTGTCGACCACATCCCGGGCAGCGCCGTTGCTGATGATGTTCTGGTTGATCGTCGCGTTGGCAGCGTTGGTGATCCGATTGGACCCGTCGCCTGTCAGCGTGATTCCGCCCTGGATCGTGTTCGCGTTGTCGACCTGGTTCACTCCGCTGCCAGTGATCCGCAGGCCCTGATTGATGGTCGCCCCGGGCTGGTTGAGCACGGTATTGGCGGCGGCTCCATTGAGCGTCAACCCCTGGTTGAAGGCACCTGCGTTCGTGACGGTATTGTGTGAGCCCTCGAGCGTGACCACCCCATTGACGTTTCGACCGCCCAAGGTCGTGAGCGTGTTGTTGCCCGTGCCCGTGATCGTGATGCCGCCGTTGAGATTGGCGCCTTGCGTGATCTCGATGGTGCCGCCGCCGGCCCCCACGATGTTGCCGTTGATGGAGCCGTTGCCGGTATTGTTCAAGGTCCGGGTGAAGCCGGTCGCACTATCGAGTTGGACGGCAGATCCTCCATTGCCGCCGATCTGGCCCGTGTTGTCGAGGACGGAGTTGCCTGACCCGGACATGAAGATGCCGGGCCCCGTCGTTCCGGATGCAGATCCGCTATTGGTGATCGTCGCCGGGCCGGAGGTGACGATTCCGCGCGCGCCCTGGACGTTGCCTGCGTTGCTGACATTTCCGCCCGCGCCCAGGCTGATCGCGTCATTGCCATTGACGTTGAACTGGGCACCGGAAAGAACGTTGACGGTGACTCCTGTGGCCCCTGGCTGTGCAACCAGCGGCGTCGATACCGGGTTTGGCTGGCTGCTGTCGCAGCTGACCGTCTGTCCTTGCGAGGGAGTGAGTGTCGGCGCGCACGCGGCCCGCGCCGTCCCGCCACACAACAGGACGCCAACGGCAGACCAG
Source organism: Variovorax sp. (assembly GCA_035476655.1). Classification (GTDB taxonomy): domain Bacteria; phylum Pseudomonadota; class Gammaproteobacteria; order Burkholderiales; family Burkholderiaceae_C; genus Variovorax. The sequence continues at coordinate 32,183 of DATILH010000100.1, read as the reverse complement.
ACGGCGCTGAATGCCGCATTGAGGGCAGAGACCTTCATGTTGTTCTCGCTCGCCCCCCGCATTTGCTGCTGGGGGGGAGGCGATGCTAGTGCCGATACCTGCCTCGGGCAAGGTCCCAGCCGCAGGCGCTCTCAGGCCCGCTCCATCCCAAGGCTTCTCTTGACGCGGTCGCAGTCCGTCGAGACCATGAAATCGAGCATCTCGCGGACTGCGTTGGCATGCCGCGCAGCGAGCCGCGGCGCGGCCGAGAAGGTCGTGATGATCTGAATCTCGTCGGGCAAGGGCCCGACCAGCTCGATGCCCTGGGCGCCGATCAGCTCGCTCATCTGCTGAAAGCCCAACGTCGCCTCGCCGCCTGAAAGCAGCGAAGCCACCGGGACGCCGGGGGGCGCCTGTACCAGCCTGCCTTGCAGTTCGCCGGCAATTCCCCACCGCCCAAACTGCGCCATCAGGGCAACGCCGCTCGGGCCCGTCGAATAGGCCACGCACGGCGCATCCAGCACCGCGTGCCGCACCGCCTCCTCCGTGGAAATATCCGGTCTCGCCGCTCCGGCAGGGACCGCCACCCCCACGCCCGAACGAACGAGATCCACCCGCCCTGCCCCATCCAGTTTTCCCGCCGCCAGCAACCTGTCGATGGCATCCGACGCCAGCACCGCGACGTCGAAGGGCTCTCCCGCCGCCACGCGCTTGGCGGCCTCGACTCCGCCCACAGCCTCGAACATCACCTCCACCCCGGTTCGCTGCGTGTGCATCGCCGCCAGCTCTTGCAGCAAGGCCCGCGTCGCCATCGAGCAGATGCCGCGAATTTCAAGCGCACTGTTGTCGCTCACGTCAATCGGGCTTGATGCCCGCCTCGCGGATCAGCTGGCCATAGCGCGCGGCCTCGCTCTTGATCAGCTTGTCGAAAGCCTCGGTGGGCCCGGGCAGTGGCACGCCGCCGGCGGCCGCGAGCTGATCACGCACCTCGGGCGACTCGATGGCCTTCTGCACCGCCTCATGCAGCTTGGCCGCAATGGGCTTGGGCAGGCCGGCCGGCGCAACGAAGCCATACCAGACGCTGGCCTGGAAGCCGGGGTAGCCCGACTCTGCCACGGTGGGCACGCCGGGCAACACCGGGGTGCGCTCCGGGCTCATCACCGCCAGCACGCGCAGCTTGCCGGACTTGGCCAGTGGCGCGGCTTCCAGCGCGTTGGTGGCCACCAGCTCGACATGGCCGCCGATGGCGTCGGTGAGCGCCTGCGAGCCGCCCTTGTAGGGAACATGGCGCAGCGAGATGCCGGCGGTGTGCTGGAACAGCTCCATCGCCAGGTGCGGCGTCGAGCCATTGCCCGGCGTCCCCAGGCCGATCGAATTGGGCTTGGCCTTGGCCGCGCTCACCAGTTGCGCCAGGGTCTTGAGTTCGCCGCCCTCGCGGGTGGCAAACACCACCGGCACGCGGCCCACCAGTGACACCGGCGTGAAGTCGCGCTCCAGGTCGAAGGGCGGCGGCTGGAAGAGCGAGGGGTTCACCGCCAGCGCATTGGCCGCCAGCATCAGCGTGTAGCCGTCCGCAGGGCTGCTGATGAGCGCCTTCACTGCTATGTTGGTGCCGGCTCCCGGCTTGTTTTCCACCAGCACCGGCTGGCCGAGCTGTGCCGAGAGGCGCTGGCCGACCGAGCGCGCGATCAGGTCGACCGCGCCGCCGGCGCTGTAGCCGACGATGATCCTGATCGGCTTGGCGGGGTAGGGGTCGGCAGCGTGGGCGCTGCCGGCAGCCAGGATGCCGACGGCCAACACGCCCGCGAGTTTGGTGAGAAGTGCCTTCATGATGTCTTTCGATCCCAGGTCTGTGGCGCCGCGTCCTTGCCGGCCACCGAATAGAGCGCACCGGGCGCATTGCGTGTTTTCTGGAACTCTTCCAGGCTCTGGCCGCGCATGGCGGCGTAGATGTGCAGGTTCGACACGCCCACCACCGCGCCCAGCTTCTCCAGCATGAAGAAGATGACGCCGTAGCGGATCAGCGCGCGCCAGTCGCGCTGGCGCACCATCTCGCGTTCCTGCGGCGTGAGGCCGGCTTCCTCGAAGGCGGCTTCCGGGTCGGCCAGGAAGCGCTCTCGGTGCGCGGGGCGCGTCATGCCGTGCAGGAACTTGTTGAGGCGAAATGCCCGCACGCTGGTCTCCAGCGTGAAGGGATAGGTGCCTTCCAGCGCCTCGACGCCGGCGGCCTGTTCGTCCATGTGGCGGCGATGGCGCTGCACTTCGCCGGCGATGGGCGCGGCCGCCAGGTTCTCGTAGACGGCGGTGGCGATCCCGGTCATCGAAGGCAGGTAGTAGGTCTGGTGCGTCTTCCTCACGTTGGCCGAGAGCGCGCCGCGCATCACCAGCCACATGATCACTTCGGCGCCTTCGAAGCCGCCCAGGGCGGCGAGTTCGGCCAGCGTCATCTCGGTGATGCGCACCGGGTCGTTCTCGATCAATTCGAGGAACTGCGCGTCCCACGCGGTGTTGTTGAAGCCGGCGCGTTCGCCGTGCACCTGGTGCGAAAGGCCGCCGGTGGCGAGGATGGCCACCTTCAGGTCTTCCGGGTAGCTCTCGATGGCGCGGCGCAGCGCCTGGCCCAGGCGATAGCAACGCCGCGCCGAGGGCACGGGCGACTGCAGCACGCCCACCTGCAGCGGGATCACCGGTGTGGGCCATCCGCCTTCATGCGCGCACAGCAGCGACAGGGGCGAGAACACGCCGTGGTCCAGCGCCTTGTCCTGGAAGAAGGACATGTCGAACTCGTCGGCCACCAGCGAGCGGCCGATGTGCTGCGCGAGTTGCGGGTGGCCGGCCAGCGGCGGCAGGTCGCGCGCGCCGCCGCCCTCGTCGGCGACAGGGTGCTGCTGCCCCACGCCGAGGGTGAAGGCGGAGTAGTGGTCGAAGAAGAAGGAAGTGACGTGGTCGTTGTAGATGGCGAAGAGCACGTCGGGCTTCTTCTCCTCAAGCCACGCGCGCGCCGGCGCGAAGCCTTCGAAGATGGGGGCCCAGACCGGATCGTCGAACTTGTTCTTGTCGACCGCGAAGCCGATGGTGGGCGTATGCGAGCAGGCGATGGCGCCAACGATGCGAGCCATGATCGCTCCCCTTAGTCGAGCGAGACCTTGGCAGCCTTGATCACGGCAGCGAAGCGCTGCGACTCGCTGGCCACGAACTTCTGGAACTGCTCGTTCGTGACCGGGAAGGGCTCGTAGCCGAAGGCAGCGAACTTGGTCTTGAAGTCGGGATCAGCCAGCGCCTTCTCGACGTCGCGGCGGATCTTGTCGCTCACCGCGCGCGGCAGGCCGGGCGGCGCGGCCAGGGTGGTCCAGCCGGTGACTTCGAACCCGGCCGGGCCGCCGGACTCTGCCACCGTGGGCACATCCGGATAGGCCGGGTGGCGCTGCGGCGCAGCCACGGCGATGTAGCGCAGCTTGCCGGCGCGCTGCAGCGCCAGGGTGCTGCCCAGGGTGCCCAGCGCGAAGGAAAGTTCGTTGGTGGAGACGCCGGTGTAGAGCTGCGTGGTTTCCTTGTAGATGACGTGGGTCATCTGCGTGCCGGTCACCGATTCGAACAGCGCCGAGCCCAGGTGCACCGGGTTGCCCACCGACCACGAGCCGTAGTTCAGCGCGCCTGGGTGCGCCTTGGCATCCGCCACGACCTGGCCCACGGTCTTGTACTTGCTGTCGGTTGCCACCGTGAAGAAGAAGTTGGTGCGGAACAGCGGGTCGATCTGCTCGAAGTCCTTCACCGGGTCGTAGGGCAGCTTCTTGAACAGGTAGGGGTAGGCGACCAGGTGCACGTTGTCGAGCTGGATCAGGTCGTGCCCGTCCTTGGCGCCGCGCTTGAAGGCATCGATGGCGATGAAGCCGTTGCCGCCGGGGCGGTTCTCCACCGTGACCGGCTGGCCCCAGGCGCGGCTGAGCTTGTCGGCCAGGAGACGCACCACGCCTTCGGGACCGCTGCCCACCGGGAAGGGGGTGAGGATGCGTACCGGCTTGGTGGGGAAGTCCTGGGCCTGCGCCTGCACTGGAATTGCCGTCAAGGTCGCTGCTGCGAGGGCGGCGAGGATGCCGGCTTTTTTCATGGGATGTCTCTCTTGCTTCAGTCGATGTAGCGCAGGCCGGCCTTGGCCAGCGGCTCGCGCATCGCGTACATGTCCAGGCCCAGTTCGCCGGCGGCGAAGCGGGCGCGCTTGGCGGTCTCGTTGAACTCGCGGGCGGCGGCTGCCTCGGCCACTTGCGCAGCGCGCGCGGCGGGCACCACCACCACGCCGTCGATGTCGGCCACGATCACGTCTCCCGGGTTCACCATGGCGCCGGCGCACACGATTGGCACGTTGACCGAGCCCAGCGTCGACTTGATGCAGCCCTTGGCATGGATGGCGCGGCTGAACACCGGAAAGTTCATCTCCGTGAGGTCGCCCACGTCGCGCACGCCGCCGTCGATCACCAGTCCCTGGCAGCCGCGCGACTTGAAGGAGGTGGCGAGCAGGTCGCCGAAGAAGCCGTCGGTGCTGTCTGCCGTGCAGGCGGCTACCACCACGTCGCCGGGTTGGATCTGCTCGGCCGCCACGTGCAGCATCCAGTTGTCGCCTGGCTGCAGCAGCACGGTGACGGCCGGTCCACAGAAACGCGCCTCGCGGTAGATGGGGCGGATGCGCGGCTGCATCAGGCCCAGGCGACCCATTGCCTCGTGCACGGTGGAGACACCAAAGCGCGAGAGCTTCTCGATCACGGCCGGGTCGGGGCGCTCGATGTTGCGGCGCACGACGCCGAGTTCCTGCAATTCGTAGGTCATGGCGTTCAGAGTCCCTTGGCGGTGAGTGCGCGGTCCAGGCGCGGGTAGACGCGGCGTGCGTTGCCTTCGTAGATCTGATGGCGGGTGCCGGCGTCCAGCGTGTTGGCCGCGTCGATGTAGCGGCGGGTGTCGTCGTAGTAGTGGCCGGTCTCGGGGTCGATGCCGCGCACCGCGCCGATCATTTCGCTGGCAAAGAGGATGTTGTCGACGGGGATCACACGGGTCAGCAGGTCGATGCCCGGCTGGTGGTAGACGCAGGTGTCGAAGAAGATGTTGTTCAGCAGGTGGTCCTTGAGAAGCGGCTTCTTCATTTCCTGTGCCAGGCCACGGAAGCGCCCCCAGTGGTAGGGCACCGCGCCGCCGCCATGCGGGATCACGAAGCGCAAGCTGGGGAAGTCCTTGAACAGGTCTGAAGTGAGGCACTGCATGAAGGCCGTGGTGTCGGCGTTCAGGTAGTGCGCGCCGGTGGTGTGGAAGCACGCGTTGCAGCTCGTGCTGACATGCACCATGGCCGGGATGTCGTACTCGACCATCTTTTCGTAGATGGGGTACCACTGGCGGTCCGACAGCGGCGGGCTGGTCCAATGGCCCCCCGAAGGGTCGGGGTTGAGGTTGATAGCGACGAAGCCATGGTCCTTGATGCAGCGCTCCAGTTCCGGGATGCAGCTGGCCGGATCGACACCCGGCGACTGCGGCAGCATGGCGGCGCCGATGAAATTGTCCGGGAAGAGCTGGCTCACCCGAAAGCACAGCTCGTTGCAGATGGCGGCCCAGGTGGACGAGGTCTCGAAGTCGCCGATGTGATGCGCCATGAAGCTGGCGCGCGGGCTGAAGACGGTGAGGTCGATGCCGCGCTCGTTCATCAGGCGCAGCTGGTTGCCGGCGATGGATTCGCGCAGCTCGTCGTCGCTGATCCTGAGCTCGGAGGCCTTGGGCCTGGACGCCGGATCCTTCAGCGCGGCGATCTGGCGGTTGCGCCAGTCTTCCAGCGCCTTGGGGGCGGTGGTGTAGTGGCCGTGGCAGTCGATGATCATTCGGATGTCCCTTCTTGCTTGCTTCGAGTGTGGTGGCGCGGCGCGCGGCATGGGCTGAGTTCGACTTGGCTTGCCATCAGACTTTCTTATCTGCTAGGGTTATCCCAGGAACGGATTCACCCCCTCTTGAGACCCACACACCCCAGAGACAAAGTTATCGACCGCGCGCACGGTGGCGCGGCGCTGGGCATCAACCTGCGGCATCTGCGCGCCTTGTCGGCGGTGGCCGCGGCCGGCAGCATCGCGGCCGCGGCGGAGGCGCTGTTCCGGGTGCCCTCGGCCGTGACGCGCTCCATCTCGGAGCTGGAGGCCGCGCTGGGCCGGCCCTTGTTCGAGCGCCGTGCGCGCGGCATGGCGCTTACTGCGCACGGCGAACTGGTGCTGCTGCGCGCGCGGCGTATCGAACGAGAGTTCGAGGATGCGCGCACGCAACTGGCGGCGCGCGGCGGCATCGGCGCCACGGCGGACGTGCATTCGCTCTTCAGTTCGATCCTCAACGGCCGGCGCCTGGCGGTGGTGGCGAGCCTGGCGGAAAAGCGCAGCATGCCCACGGTGGCGCGCGAGTTCGGCATCACGCAGCCGGCCATCAGCAGCGCGCTGCGCGACCTGGAGGGAGGGCTCGGCGTGGCACTGTTCGAGCGCGGCAGCAAGGGCCTGTCGCCCACGCCGGCAGGCGAGATCGTCGCCTTCCATTTCAAGCGAGTGCTTGCGGAGTTGCGCCACATAGGCCCGGACATCGCGGCGAGCGAGGGCACGCTGCAAGGGAGCATCGACGTCGGCGCCCTGCCCTTGGGCCGCACGCAGATCCTGCCGATGGCAATCGCTTCATTGCTGGCACGCCATCCGGGGCTGCATGTGGCCACGGTCGAGAGTCCGTACGACACGCTGGCGGCCTCGCTGCGCAGCGGCGATATCGATTTCATCCTCGGCGCGCTGCGCCCCACCGAGAAGGCCAGGGACCTGCAGCAGGAAGCGCTGTTTGAGGACCGCATCTCCGTGATCGCCCGCGCCGGCCACCCGCTGGCACGCGCCGGTCGCCGCATCGACCTCGACACGCTGCGCCAAGCCAGCTGGGCGCTGTCGCGCCAGGGCGCGCCGGCGCGCGAGCTGCTCGAACGCGCCTTTTCCAAGGCACGGCAAGCACCGCCGGTGCCGGCTGTCGAGACGGGCGATCTCGCGGTGCTGCGCGGCCTCTTGCTGGAAAGCGACATGCTCACCGCCATCTCGGCGCACCAGTTGCGCTACGAGATCCGCGACGGCAGCCTGGTGGTGCTGGACTTTCCGCTGGAAGAGACGCGGCGCGAGATCGGACTCACCCAGCGGCTCGGCGCTTTTCCGTCGCCGGGGGCGCGCGCGTTGATGGAGGAGATTCGGGCGGTGGTCATGCGCTCGCCGGATTTCCAGCAGAAAGGAACCGGATGAATCATGCGGCGACTCTCAGGTGGTCAGCGCGGGCATCCTGGCCAGCAGCTTGTCCAAGGTAACGGGATAGTCGCGCACGCGAACGCCGGTGGCGTTGTAGATCGCATTGGCCACCGCCGCGCCGACGCCGCAGAGGCCCAGCTCGCCCACGCCCTTGGCCTTCATGGGCGAGGAGATGGCATCCGTCTCGTCCAGGAAGATCACTTCCTGGTGCGGGATGTCGGCATGCACCGGCACCTCGTAACTCGCCAGGTCGTGGTTGACGAAGAAGCCTTGGCGCGTATCGACCGCGAGTTCCTCCATCAGCGCCGCCCCCACGCCCATGGTCATGCCACCGATCACCTGGCTGCGCGCCGACTTGGGGTTGAGGATGCGGCCCGAGGCGCACACGGCCAGCATGCGGCGCACTCGCACTTCCGCGGTGAAGGCGTCGACCGCCACCTCGACGAAGTGCGCGCCGAAGGTGGACTGCTGGTAGCGCTTGGCGAGTTCGGCGAACTCGATCGCGTCCTCGGCCACCAGGTCGCCTTGGCCCGCCAGCCCGGCGAGCGCAACGCTGCGCCCGCCCGCGCGCACCATGCCATCGGCGAAGCTCGCGTCCTCGACCGAGAGGCCGGCGCGCTGCGCGAGGGCCTCTCGCAGCTTGATGCAGGCTGCATACACGCCGGCCGTGGAGCAGTTGCCGCCCCACTGGCCGCCGGAGCCGGCGGACACCGGGAAGGAAGAGTCGCCGAGCCGCACCACCACGCGATCGAGCGGCACGCCCATCATCTCGGCGGCAGTCTGCGCAATGATGGTGTAGCTGCCGGTGCCGATGTCGGTCATGTCGGTTTCCACCGTCACGATGCCACGCGCGTCGAGCTTCACCCGGGCGGCCGACTTCATGACCGGCGCATTGCGGAAGGCGGCCGCCATGCCGGTGCCGATCCACCAGCGGCCCTCGCGCCGCTGCGCCGGCCTGGGTGAGCGCTGTGCCCAGCCGAAGCGCTGCGCACCGGTGCGCAGGCACTCGATCAGGCGGCGCTCGGAAAACCTGCGCTTCGGGTCGGCCGGGTCGACCTGGGTGTCGTTCAGCACCCGGAACTCGACCGGGTCCAGGCCGAGGCGCTCGGCCATCTCGTCCATCGCGATCTCCAGCGCCATCAGGCCAGGGGCCTCGCCTGGAGCGCGCATCGCATTGCCCTCGGGCAGGTCCATCTGCGCCAGGCGGGTGCCGGTCAGGCGGTGCTCGCCGGCATAGAGCAGTTGGGTCTGCTGCACCGCGTTCTCGGGCTTGCCGCCCACCAGGTTGCCGGACCAGCTTTCGTGGCCGATGGCCGTCAGCTTGCCGTGGCGCGTGGCACCGAGGCGGATGCGCTGGATGGTGGCCGGCCGGTGCGTGGTGTTGTTGGCCATCAGCGGGCGTTGCAGCGCCACCTTCACCGGGCGCCTGGCAACGCGCGCACCGAGCGCCGCGAGCAGCGCGTCGGCGCGCAGGAACAACTTGGCGCCGAAGCCGCCGCCGATGTAGGGCGACATCAGGTGGACCTTGTCCTTGGGGATTCCAAGCGTGGTCGCCAATTCGCCCGTGCTCCAGTCGATCATCTGGTTGGAGGTCCAGACCGTGAGCCGGTCGCCGTTCCAGGCGGCCGTGGTGGCATGCGGCTCCATCATGGCGTGCGAGTGGTCCGGCGTGCTGTAGGTCTCGTCGAGCTGCACCTCGGCCTTGGCGAAGGCGCCGGCGAAGTCGCCCACGGTGCTGTTGCGGTCGACGGTCTTGCGGTCCGTCGCTTCCTTGGCTGCCGCGAGATCGAAAGCGCCGTCGACGCGGGCATAGTCGACCTTGATCAGCTGGGCGGCGGCGCGCGCCTCTTCGAAAGTCTGCGCGACGACGAGCGCGATGGCCTGGTGATAGTGATCGACACTCGGGCCACCGAGCAGCCTGGCGGTGTTGAAGTTGCCCTTGCCGAGCTTGCCGGCGTTCTCGGCCGTCACGATGGCGATCACGCCTGGCGCGGCCTTGGCCCCGCTCTGGTCGATGGCGAGGATGCGGCCCTTGGCAATCGCCGATCCGACAACGAAGCCGTAGGCCGCATTGGGCGCCACGTCATGGCGTTCGTAGGCGTAGCGTGCCGTGCCGGTGGTCTTCAGCGGCCCGTCGATGCGATCGACAGGCTGGCCGATGACCTTGAGCTGGTCGATCGGGTTGGTGGTGGCGGGTGTGTCGAACTTCATGATGGCAGCTCAGCTCCGTGCATCGGTGAGGACGGCGTCCAGCGTGCGCTCGACCAGGGTCAGCTTGAAGGCGTTCTCCTCGGTGGGCTTGGCGCCCGCCAGCAAGGCCGCCGTCACGGCGCTGGCGCCGCGCGGCAGCAGGGCTTCGGCCTGCTCGAGGCGCCAGGGCTTGGGCGCCACGCCGCCCAGTGCCACGCGGCCGCTTCCATCGGGCTGCACGATGGCAGCGACCGAGACCAGCGCGAAGGCATAGGAGGCGCGATCGCGCACCTTGTGATAGATGTGCTTTCCGCCCACCGGGGCCGGCAACTTCACCGAAGTGATGAGCTCGCCGGGCAGCAGCGCTGTCTCCACCTGCGGCGTGGCACCCGGAAGCCGGTGGAAGTCCGCGATCGGGATGACGCGGCGTACGCCGCCGGAGCGCATGGTCTCGACCGAGGCATCGAGCGCGCGCATGGCCACCGCCATGTCGCTGGGATGCGTGGCGATGCACGCATCGCTCGCGCCGATCACGGCGAGCTGGCGGCTGACGCCACCGATGGCGGCGCAGCCGCTGCCCGGCTGGCGCTTGTTGCAGGCCTGGTGGGTGTCGTAGAAGTAGGCGCAGCGCGTTCGCTGCAGCAGGTTGCCGGCCGTGGTCGCCTTGTTGCGCAGCTGCGCCGAGGCGCCGGCCAGCAAGGCGCGCGACAACACGCCGTAGTCGCGCCGCACCCGGGCATGCGCGGCCAGGTCGGTGTTGCGCACCAGGGCGCCGATGCGCAGGCCGCCGTCGGGTGTGTTCTCGATCTTGTCGAAACCCAGGCCGTTGACGTCGATCAGGTGCTGGGGCGTTTCGATCTCCAGCTTCATCAGGTCCAGCAGGTTGGTGCCACCGGCGATGAAGCGTGATCCAGGTGTGCGCGTGGCGGCGGCCACGGCCTGCGCGGGCGTGGCCGCGCGCTCGAAGCTGAAGGCTCTCATGCCTTCACTCCCGCCACTTCGCTGATCGCGTCGACGATGTTGCTGTAGGCGCCGCAGCGGCAGATGTTGCCGCTCATGCGCTCGCGCAACTCGGCCGGCGAGAGCAGCGGCACGGCATTCAGGTCGGCCGTGGCGTGGCTGGGCACGCCCTGCGCGACTTCGCCCAGCATGCCCACGGCCGAGCAGATCTGGCCGGGCGTGCAGTAGCCGCACTGGTAGCCGTCGTGCTTGACGAAGGCGGCCTGCATCGGGTGCAGCTTGCCCGGTGTTCCCAGCCCTTCGATGGTGGTGACCTTGGCACCCTCGTGCATCACGGCGAGCGTGAGGCAGGAGTTGATCCTGCGCCCATCGAGCATCACCGTGCAGGCGCCGCATTGGCCGTGGTCGCAGCCCTTCTTGGTGCCGCTGAGGTGCAGGTGCTCGCGCAGGGCGTCGAGCAAGGTGGTGCGGGGGTCGAGGTGCAGGCGCAGCGTCTTGCCATTGACGACCAGCGTCACCGGCATCGGCGCACCAGCCGCGCGCGCCGGGGCCGCGGCGTCGGCCGACTCGTGGATGGCCAGGGCCGGCACCGAGGCGGTTGCGGCGCCGGCCTTCAGCAGGCCGCGCCGGGAGATCGTGAATTCATCGCAGGTTTTCATGGGGCGCATCGCTCCTTCATGCAGGGAACTCTAGGACGGGGGTGTCGCTGCGAATAGACGCCTCGGACTTGAAGGACTGGCAAGTTGCTCTTGATAATCAACTGGCAGAAAGGGCCCGCCATGCCGATCAACGAACTGCGTTCCATCGCGACTTTCGCCAAGGCTGCCGAGCTGGGCAGCCTGCGCCGGGCCGCGGCCGCCCAGGGCATGACGCCGCAGGCGGCCAGCCAGGCGCTGGCACAACTGGAGCAGCACCTTGGCGTGCGGCTCTTTCACCGCACCACGCGCAGCCTGGCGCTCACCGACGAAGGCCGGCAGTTCCTCGAAGGGGCGCAGCCGGCGCTGCTGGGGCTGCAGCGCGCCCTGCACATGGCGCGGCAGGCCAAGGACGAAATCGCGGGTCCGCTGCGCATCGTCGGCCCGCGCTCCACCTTCGCACCGGTGCTGTGGCCGGTGCTCGACGAGTACTGCCGCCTGCATCCTCAGGTGCAGCCCGACGTGCAGCTGGACGACCGCATCGGCAACTGGGTGGAAGACCGCGTCGACGTCGGCTTTCGCGTCGGCCCCTCGCCGGCCGAGGGCGTGATTGCGCGCCGCCTGTTCCCGCTGCAGATGATCATCTGCGCGGCGCCAGCGTACCTGGCCCGGCACGGCGCGCCCGACAGCTTGCTTGCGCTGGCCACACACCGTTGCAGCGCCTTTCGCCACACGACCACCGGCAGGGTGTTGCCCTGGAAGGTCAAGGTGGAAGACGGCCTGGTCGAACACCAGGTGGTGCCGGCGCTGTGCATCAACGACGAACCCCTGGAAACCGAGTTGGTGCTCGCCGGCCATGTGCTGGGCCAGCTGACCGGCGTGATCGCGGCGCCGCACATCCGCTCGGGCCGCCTGGTGCCCCTCTTGACCCGGCACGTGGCAGACTTCTCCAGCACCTTCATCTACTACGGCAGCCGCAGCGCCCAACCCCGGCGCGTGCGGGCCTTCATCGACCTGGCGGTGAAGCGGCTGACGAGCAATGCGGCCTATGTGCTGGGCGAGAAGGAGCTGAAGGCGGCGGAAGCGAAGGGGCGCAAGGCCTGGCCGCGGCAGTGAGGGAGCTCAACGCTTGCACAGCCCCAGCACCATCTCCTGCTCCGTGCAGACGCGCGCTTGAGGCGGTTGCGTCCTGTCGCCGACGGGGGCCACGCCGCGGGCTGGCTGGGTGGCGTTGATGCAGGCGCGCAGGCGCTTTTCCATGGGCGGGTAGTAGCGCCAGTCGCGGCTGAGGGCGGGCAGTTCCAGCTTCACCTGCTTCCACTTGGGATGTCCGTTGGCCTGCAGCTTGTCGAAGTTCGCGCAGAGCGATTCGGCAAAGCGGCCCAGGTTGCCGACCGTCTGCCGCAGGCCGTAGTCGTAGGTGACCAGGTAGGCCTTCACGGTCAAGGTGGGAATGTCGGACGTGAGCCAGGCAGAGTAGCTCGCGGCGCGGATGGTCGCGGGAAAGTAGGTCTTCTTCGCGCGCGCGCTTTCCGGCGCCGCCTCGTCCAGCTTCAGGATCTTGATGAACTTGCGCGCGTCCGGCTGCATGTCGGTGAACAGCTTGGCGGGCTGCCCGGCCACGATGATGGCCACGTCGATGGACTTGTCGACGGTGAGCTTGGTCAGGGCATCCTCGTTGGTCAGGTACTGTGTGTTGTCGGACGGGATCGGCTCGCCGAACATCAGCTGGTAGAGCGTCCTCGAGGTCAGCGCGGTACCGCTGCCGATGGGGCCGACGCTGATCTTCTTGCCCTTGATCTCGTGGATATTGTTGAGCGGCGAATCGGCGCGGGCGACGAAGTAGATCTCTTCGTCGTAGAGCGGCATGATGAGCCGCAGCGGCTTGATGATCTTGCCGGCTTCGGCGTTGCCGGCCTTGGCCTCGTCCAGGAAGGCCTGGAACACGTCCGACTGCACCAGCGCCAGCTTGACGCCGGGCTCGAAGCGCATGCGCCGCACGTTCTCGGCCGAACCCTTGGACTCCAGCACCTCGAGCTCGATGTCGGCCGGGTCGGCCACCCACTTGGCAAGGTCACGGCCAATCTGGATGTAGGTGCCGGTCTTCGACGCCGTGACGATCTTGTAGGGCGTCTTGGCGGGCGCGGGCTGCGCCAGGGCGAAGGACATGAAGGCCATCAGGGCCAGCGCCGTCAGTATCGATCTTGTTTGCATGGCGACTCCTCGAAGTGTTTGCTTCTTCACTGGCTCGGACACAGCGCCAGCGCCGCAAGCGCTTGACTGCACTCGTTTCGATTCGACCGCGCCGCGGGCGCGGCAGTTGCCGGCGCCTCTTCGGGCGACTGGGTCTGGGCCGGGGGCGCGGGGGGCTGCTCGATCGGCGCGGGCGGCGCGGCGGCCCGTGCGGCCTGTACCGCCTCTGCCGACTGCACGGGCTGCGCGGGAGCCGCCGGCTCCGGGGCCGGCGCTGGTGGCGGGTCGGCGACGGTGGTGATGGCGGCCCGAAGCCGGTCACGCTCTTGCGCCAGCTCCTGGATCTGCTGGTCGATGGCCTCCTTCACCGCGCCCTGCACCTGCTCGACGTTCTCCTTGAGGCTCTGCTTGGCGCCGGGCTCGCCTTGCCATTCGACGTACAGGTCATGCACCAGGACCAGGGCCAGCGCGAGCAACAGCGCCGCCGAGATGCCCAGCGCCAGGCGGCTCGGGGAAATGGAGCGGTTCGACCAGTCAATGGGGGCGTCGTCGGCCCGTCCCCTGTCCGCCTGCCGCTGCCAAACGGCGCCGGGGAAGGCCAGGTCGGGCTTGATCTCGACGTCGGCCTGGAGCGCACGCGCTCCGGCAGCACGGCCTTGGGAGGGCTTGGACTTGGCCGCCAGGGGAGCCCGCGCCTTGGCTCCTGCGAAGGTAGCGCGCGCGGGTTCGACGTCGAACAGTTCATCGACATCCGGCTCGAGCTGGTCCTGGCCGCAGTAGCGACAAAAGCGATCGCCCTCCTGCAGCAGCTCAGCGCAACGCTTGCAAGGCAGCAAAGACTGCGTGTCAGAAAAATCTTGCACCATGACTCCAAGAGGGTCATGCCCGCGGCAGGGCGTCTCATTTTGTACCTACTTTCGCGGCGGAGCACCGTCCCTTCGATGTAGGTCGCAAGGCCGTGTCTCAGCCCTGGCGGAACTGCGTCAGCACCTCCAGCACCCGCAGCGTCGCCCCATCCAGCGTGGCGCGCGGCCGGTGCGCGAGCCCCAGGCGCCGGGTGAGCCTGGGCGAAAGCGGCAGCACCTGCATGCGTTCGTTCAGCGGGGAGTCGGTGCTCTGCTGCAGCGGCAGCAGCGCGGCGCCGTAGCCGGCGGCCACCAGGCTGCGGATGGCGGCGTCGTAGTTGAGCTCGATGCGCGCGCGCGGCTGCTGGCCAGCGGCGGCAAACCATTCCATGGTGAGCCGGTACATGTGGGTGCTGGCGTCATTGGCGATCAGCGGCTGCTGCGCCAGCCAGGCCGGGGTGACGCGGCGCGGCGCGTTCTTCCAGCGTTGCGGCACGAAGGCCATCATGGGCTGGATGCGCCAGGGCGTCAGGGCGATGTCGCGCAGCGGCGGCTGCGGCAGCGCGACCAGGCCGATGTCCAGGGTGCCGGCGGCCAGGCGGGCGAGCGCCTGGTTGGAGCCGAGGATGCTCACTTCCACGTCGATGCCGGCATGCTCGCGCTCCAGCGCTTCCAGCACCTGCGGCAGCAGGTCCACCACCACGCCGGTGGAGGTGCCTACCCGCACCCGGCCGGCTCGGCCTTCGGACTGGCGCTTGACGGCATCTACCGCATCGTCGGCATCGCGCAGCAGTCGGCGCCCGCGCTCTGCCAGCGCGGCGCCGGCCGCGGTGGGCGTGACGCGGCGGCTGCCGCGCACCAGCAGCGGCGTACCCAGGCGCGACTCCAGTTCGCTGACGTGCAGGCTGATGGTGGGCTGCGCCAGGTGCAAGGCGCGGGCGGCGGCGGAGAAGGTGCCCAGATCGACGATGGCGATCAGGGTACGCAGCTGGTCGAGGTTGAGTTGACGCATCAGGAAAACTGATTGGTGGCTTTAGGAATCTCAACTTCCACGATAGCACCCGCAGGCCGAAGATCAGGGCTCTTTCCAAGGAGCTTGTCGTGATCGTGCTGCCCTACTCGTTCCTGCTTGTTCGGCGCCTTCGGGCCGCATTGGCGGCCTGGTCGCGCCAGCGCCGCGACCGGGCCCAGCTCGAATGCATGAGCGAGAGCGAGCTGCGCGACATCGGCATCGGCCGCAGCCAGATTCCGGGCTTGATCGACTGACGCCCTCAGCCGCCGTCTGGAGGCATCCCCAGCAGCAGGCCCACGATCTCCGGCTGCCTGCGCGTCTGCGTCTTTTCGAAGACCGCCCGAAGCTGGGTGCGCACGGTCGCCATGGAAACGCCCATGGCCTGGGCGTGCTCCTCCGGCGTCTTGCCCTCGCACAGGGCCAGCGCCGCGGCGCTTTCGGCCGGCGTCAGCCCGAAGGCCTGGAACAGCGCCAGCGGCGACAGGCCGGGAGGCTGCTTGCGCAAGCGCGCCGTGATCAGGACGCAGGCCCTGGACAGTTCCAAGGCCGGGCCGGCTTCGCCCGTGTTCTGCAGGGGTGCGATGTTCAGCAGCAAGGACTGGGGGCCGCAGCGCAGTCCCGACAAGGCCAGGCTGAGGCCACAGCCGGTTTCGCGGACCTCGCGCACGGCGCGGTGCAGGCGCAGGTCGTCGTCGCCGAAGGCCGCGCCGATGCCGCCGTTGCGCCCGAGCAGGCAGTCGCCATCCTTGAGGAGCTTTTCCGCATGGCTGTTGGCATAGGCCAGCTTGCCGGTGCCGTCCAGGCCGATGAGCGCGAAGGCGCTGGCCCGTGCCGCCTGGGCGCCGAAGGCAGCGGCGGTGCGCAAGGCCTGGGTCTGCGACCACATGCGGCTTGCACGGCCCAGGTGCGACATCAGCCGCTTTGCTTCGTGAAGCTCGGCCTCGTCGTAAGGTCTGTTTCCGTCATCACGCATCAGGCCGATGACGACGTCGCGCCGCTCGTCGCTCAGCACCTTGGATATCAGCACGTAGCGTTGGCCACGGGGAATGAGAAAGTCCTGATAGAACTCGTCGCGCGAGACGGCGGCATCCGAGAAGTACTGATGGCACGCGAATACGTTGCCGGCGGGCATGTCCTCGGTGAGCCGCCTGCGCGGGTCGATGGCGCCGTAGTAGCTGGCGTACTGCTGCACCCCGTCGGCCATCCACTCGTGGGAGAAGATGTTGCGCGCCGTGGTTGCATCGTGCCGGTCCCAATCGAGGAAGTGAAAGGTGTCCGCACCCACCTGCTGCATCACCGAACTCAGGGCGCCATGCCACCGGTCCGGATACAGGGCGGCTTCGTACAAGCCGGCCACCACTTCATCATGCTGAGCCTCACGCCCCATGCGTCCTCCATCCAACGATCCTTGAATGTAAAAGATCGTTACATGGAGGCTCCTCCTCAAAGTTGAGGAGGACCGCACGTTCTGTCGCGAAAACGCCCTCCCCGCGGAACTTTTCCCGCAGGGAGGGCGTGGCGATCAGCCGGCGATCAGGGCTTGTTCAGGGAGAAGGCGAAGACGAAGCCCGGGGCCGTTGTCAGGTTGGTGACGACGGACAGGCCGGTACCCGGCACGCCCAGCGCGACGATCCCGGGGTGCTGCGTCGCACCACCGTCGCTCGTGGTCGTGCTGTTGGCCGCACGGTAGCTCATGCCGGGGCGCGGGTTGTCGAAGCGCATGGTTTCGATGCTGTTGTCCTTGTCGGGCCGGCGGCGGGTGTAGGACTTGTTGACGGCGTCCACCGTCAAGACCTCCATTTCGCCGGGCGTCACCGGGGCTACGTCGCCGCGGTCGTTGACAACCAGGTCCCACCATTTGCGCGAGTTGCCCACCACCTGCAGCTGTGCCGCCTCCTGCTTGCTGGCCACGAAGAAACGGCCGAGGGCATTGATGAACAGGCTCAGCTTTCCATCCGCCGACTTGAACGCGAAGGCGCGCACGGTGCCTAGCGGATCGGTGAAGTTGAAGCCGCCGTCCGCGTTGGCCGTGGCGGTGAACTGGTCGACCCACGGGGTGCAAGTGGCCGAATTCATCGGCTCGCACTCGGCGCCGGCGCTGCCCTGGCCCGCCGCGTCGAAGGTGAAGGTGATGGCCGCGGCCTTGTAAGGATCGTCCGGGCCATCGCTCTCGTAGCCCAGGGCGTTCCAGGTGCCGGCGAGTTCGCTCAAGGCGATCGTCTGTTCGGGGATGATCACTTCCACCGCAGCGGGACTGTCAGGGGCGCCCTCGCGCATGATCGCCACACCGGACTTGTTGACCAGCAGTGTCTCGGGTTCAGCGCCGCCGATCCCGAATTGGCAGCCGCCCGCATCGGTCAGCGTATCGACCGCATTGTCGGACTCGTAGGTCACGGTCAGCGCCGCGGAGTCGACCCTGACGCGCTCGTAGTGGTCGGTGGTGACTTGGATGGTGCGATAGTTTCCGTTGCGCAGACCGGCGCAGCTGGCCGCCGCCGGCTGCAGGATGGTTTGCAGCGGCGCGGCCGAACCCGGATTGGCAGCCACCGCGGCCGACACCTCGGTCAGCGTGATCTGTGCAGCAGCCAGGGCCGTGCCCAGCGCGTCGAGCTTCTGGTCGAGCGCATTGCCAGCGTTGCCGCCGTTGGCGGCGAGCAGCGTGTCCTTGACCGGATCGATGCCGGCCAGGTCGACGATGCCCTTGAGCGCCAGCGTGACGGACTGCTTCGCGCCGCTGAGGCCCTCTTGCGTCAGCTTCGCCTGCGCCGCGGCGTCGAAGGTGGAGAAGAAGCTGGCGGTACTGCCACCGGCAAGGGATGCGGTGATCAGCTCGGTCAGCGGCGTGATGTTGGCGACGACGTCGGTGCCGCTGCCGCCCTCGACGACCGAGTGCAAGGTCGTTCCGCCCGGGGCGCTGACGCTCAGCACGCAGGGCCGCACGGCGTTGTCGATCTTCAGGCTGAAGCGGCCGTCGGCCCCCGTGACGGCGCTGCCGCCGCCGGTCGCGCATTTGGCCTGCACCGTTGCGCCTGCAATCGCCGCGCCGGTGGCGGCCGTGCCGGCAATCGTGGTCGAAGACACGGTGGACGGCGGCGTGCCGCCATCACCACCGCCACCACCACCACACCCGGCCAGCACCGCCGAGGCGAGTGCCGTCATCAGAAAGCGTTTCTTCATGAGCCCATACCTTTTCTTGCTTGCAATGATTGGCGTGCCGCGAACCCCTCGACGGACACCGGCGCGAATCTTCAAGACCGACCGGGCGGGCGGCATCGTTCATCTGAATGAAAGAGGGTGCGGCGAACGTGAAGAAGTTCGCACTGCCGCGCGAAACGGTCGCGCGGCCGCGGGGCTCTCAGAGCACGCCGTCGGCGCGCAGCGCGGCAATCTTCTCTGGGTCCAGGCCCAGTTCCGCCAGCACCTCGTCGGTGTGCTGGCCCAGCGCCGGCGGGGCGCGGCGCAGCACCGGCGGCGTGGCCTGAAGGCGCAGCGGACTGGCCACGCCGGTGATGGCGGCAATGCCGTCGCCCGCATCGCGCGGCAGGCTCACGGCCAGGCCGCGCGCCTTGACCTGTTCGTCCTCGAAGGCCTGGGCGATGTCGTTGATGGGGCCGCAGGGCACGGCCTTGTCTTCCAGCAGGGCGATCCAGTCGGCGGTGCTGCGGGTGCGGGTGACTTCTTCCATCAGCGGAATGAGCACGCCGCGGTGCTTCACGCGCAGGGTGTTGGTGGCAAAGCGCGGGTCGTCCGCCCATTCGGCATGGCCGGCCGCTTCGCAGAAGCGGGCGAACTGGCCGTTGTTGCCGATGGCCAGCAGCATGGCGCCGTCCTTCGTGTGGAAGTCCTGGTAGGGCGCGAGGCTCGGGTGGCTGTTGCCCTGGCGCTGCGGCGCCTTGCCGGTGTTGAGGAATGCGCTGGCCTGGTTGGCCAGGATCGCCATGCCCACGTCGAGCAGCGCCATGTCGATGTGCTGGCCGCGGCCGGTGCTGTGGCGCACGTTGAGCGCAGCCAGGATGGCGCTGCTGGCGTAGACGCCGGTGAAAAGGTCGGTGAGCGCCACGCCCACGCGCAGCGGGCCGCCGCCGGGCTCCTCGTCGGGCCGGCCGGTGATGCTCATCATGCCGGTGGTGGCCTGGATCATCAGGTCGTAGCCGGCGCGCTGGGCATGCGGGCCATCGTGGCCGAAGCCGGTGACGCTGCAGTAGATGAGGCGCGGGTTGAGGGCCGAAAGACTCTCATAGTCCAGACCGTATTGCGCAAGGCCGCCGGTCTTGAAGTTCTCGACCAGGATGTCGGCGCGCGAGGCCATCGTCTTCAACAGCGCCTGGCCCTCGGGCGTGGCCATGTCGATGGTGACCGAGCGCTTGTTGCGGTTGCAGCAAGTGAAGTAGCTGGCCTGGTCGGTGTCATGGCCGTGCTCGTCCTTCAGGAAGGGCGGGCCCCAGAGGCGTGTGTCGTCGCCCACGCCAGGACGCTCGATCTTCACCACGTCGGCGCCCAGGTCCGCCAGGATCTGGGTGCACCAGGGTCCCGCCAGCACGCGGGACAGGTCCAGCACGCCGATGCCGTCGAGCGCCGCCGCCATGTCTTTAGAACGCGGCGATGCCGGTGATGGCGCGGCCGAGGATCAGCGCATGGATGTCGTGCGTGCCTTCGTAGGTGTTGACCACCTCGAGGTTGACCAGGTGGCGTGCCACGCCGAACTCGTCGCTGATGCCGTTGCCGCCCATCATGTCGCGCGCCAGGCGGGCGATGTCCAGGGCCTTGCCGCAGTTGTTGCGCTTCATGATCGAGGTGATCTCGACCGAGGCGGTGCCTTCGTCCTTCATGCGGCCCAGGCGCAGGCTGCCTTGCAGGCCCAGCGTGATCTCGGTCTGCATGTCGGCCAGCTTCTTCTGGATGAGCTGGTTGGCGGCCAGCGGCTTGCCGAACTGCTTGCGGTCCAGCACGTACTGGCGGGCGCGGTGCCAGCAGTCTTCTGCCGCACCCATGGCGCCCCAGGAGATGCCGTAGCGCGCGCTGTTGAGGCAGGTGAAGGGGCCCTTCAAGCCCTGCACGTCGGGGAAGGCGTTCTCTTCGGGGCAGAACACGCCGTCCATCACCACCTCGCCGGTGATGGAGGCACGCAGGCCGACCTTGCCGTGGATGGCGGGGGCCGAGAGGCCCTTCATGCCCTTTTCCAGCACGAAGCCGCGGATCGGGCCAACGGTGCCGCTCTCGCTCACTTCCTTGGCCCAGACGACGAACACGTCGGCGATCGGGCTGTTGCTGATCCACATCTTGCTGCCCGAGAGCGAGTAGCCGCCGGGCACCTTCTTGGCGCGGGTGGCCATGCTGCCGGGGTCGGAGCCGTGATCGGGCTCGGTCAGGCCGAAGCAGCCGATCCATTCGCCGGTGGCCAGCTTGGGCAGGAACTTCTGCTTCTGCGCCTCGGTGCCGAACTCGTAGATGGGCACCATCACCAGCGAGCTTTGCACGCTGGCCATGGAGCGGTAGCCGGAATCGACGCGCTCGACTTCGCGGGCGATCAGGCCGTAGGCCACGTAGTTGAGGCCGGGGCCGCCATATTGCTCGGGAATCGTCGGGCCCAAGAGGCCCAGCGCGCCCATCTCGCGGAACACCGCCGGGTCGGTCTCGCCATTGCGGAAGCCCTCCAGCACGCGCGGGGCCAGGCGTTCCTGGCAGTAGGCGTTGGCGGCGTCGCGGATCATCCGCTCCTCGTCGGTGAGTTGCTGGTCGAGCAGCAGGGGGTCGTCCCAATGGAAGGCGGCTTTCTTGGCCATGGCGGTCTCCGAATAGTGTGTGACGTGCAGGGAATGAGGTGGATCGTAGTCCTGCCTACTGCCTTGAGGCAACCGATTGTTCTGCACCCAGACATGCGTCGAGCGCATATCTCGCGAGTTGTGCCAACAGACAGCCATTGGCTGCATCGGCTCCCCAGTCATACACTTGCCGCATACATGCGCCGCAAGATCCCCCCGCTGCAGACCCTCCTGTGCTTCGACGCCGCAGCCCGGCACGAGAGCTACACGCGTGCCGCGCAGGAACTGGCGCTGACGCAAAGCGCCGTGTCGCGCCAGATCGGCGCGCTCGAGTCCTTCCTGGGCGTGCCGCTGTTTCGGCGCACCCGCCATGGCGTGGCGCTCACCGGCAGTGGCGCCGCCTATGCGCGCCAGATCGCGCGGCGGCTCGAGGCCATGGAGCGCGACACGCTGGACGCGATGACGCATCACGGCGCGGGCGGCGCGCTGTCGCTGGCGGCGGTGCCCACCTTCGCCACCCGCTGGCTCATTCCGCGCCTGCCGCGCTTTGCCACGCTGCAGCCCGATGTGGTGGTGCACATCGAGACGCGCACCCGCCCCTTCCTCTTTGCCGACACCGAGTTCGATGCTGCCATCTACGCGGGCACCCAGGCCCAGGTCGCCAACTGGGCCGGCACGCGCGCGCTGCACCTGCTCGACGAAGACGTGCTGCCGGTGTGCAGCCCCGCCCTGCTGCGCAGCGCGGGCGGGCGCAACGGCAAGGCGCTCCCGCCCGCCGCGCTGACGCGCCTGCCGCTGCTGCAGCAAAGCACCCGGCCCGACGGCTGGCGCCAATGGTTCGACGCGCACAAGGTCGAGGCGCCGCTGGCCCGCTCGGGCCCGCGCTACGAGCTGTTCTCCATGCTGGCCGCGGCCGCGGCGCACGGCCTGGGCGTGGCGCTGGCACCGTCGCTGCTGGTGGCCGATGAACTGGCGCGCGGCGAACTGGTGGTGGCCTGCGACCGCCCCTTGCGCGCCCTGCGCGCCTACTACCTGGTGACGCCGGAGCGCGCCGATGCGCGGCCGGCCCTGGCCGCCTTGCGCGATTGGCTGGTGGCCGAGACGGCGGCCTCCTCGCGGTAGGGCTGGCCAACCGCGGCCAGGCCGGCACCGACATAGCGCATCAGTTCGTCCAGCGTGCCCTCGAGGTCGCGGATCGCGGGCAGCACGCGCTGGCCCAGTTCTCGCGGCGCCAGGACCATGACGATGCAGGGCAGGATGGTGAAGAGCAGGCAGCGCTGCACCGCCGGGTGCTCGGGCGGCAATCCGGCGATCTGCGCCACCAGCGTGCGAAGCAGCATCGCCTTGGGCGCGACGGCGTGCTGGATCAGGGCCGGCGCCTGCGCCGAGGGCGACATCACCTCGCGCAGCACCACCTTGAAGCCCCAGGGCGCTTCCTGCGTGGCGCTACCCTCGGCCGGGATGCCCAGGCCGAGCAGGCGGCCGAGCACGGCGCGCAGCTTTGCCAGGGGTTCGCCTTCGGCCTGCACCAGCTCCTTCAGTTGCTCCACGCTGACGATCTGGCGGTGCGCCTCGACCAGCACGGCTTCGTAGAGCCCGTCGCGGCTGCCGAAGTGGTAGTTGACGGCCGCCATGTTGGTGCCGGCGCGCTCGCAGATTTCCTTGCTGGTGGTGTGCGCGTGGCCGCGCTCGGCAAACACGCGGCCGGCCACGTCGAGGATGTGCTGGCGGGTCAGTTCGCCGTCGGTGCGGGCGGCCCGGCTGGGCGTGGCGGGCGCCGATGACGCTCGGCGCGAGGAAGAGGCAGGACGGACACGGGAAGTCGGCATAACCTGAAGCCTACATCAGAACAGGGCTTATCTCAAATTCAAATTTGGATTTGATATAGTCGCGCCGTTCGCTTCTCCCACTGACTACGAGCCTCAGCCATGAACAAGAAAGTCCTGGTACCCGTCGTCCTCCTCGCTACCCTCGCCGGCGGCGCTGCCTGGTGGTGGAGCGCGCGCGAGCGCCCCGCGTCCGACCGCGTGGTGCTGTACGGCAATGTCGATATCCGCCAGGTCTCGCTGGCCTTCGATGGCAGCGAACGCATCGTCGCGCTGACGGCGCGCGAAGGGGACAAGGTGCAGGCGGGCCAGGTGCTCGGCCGCCTGGACACGCGCACGCTGGAGCTGCGCTCCGCCCAGTCCGAGGCGCGCATCGCGGTGCAGGCGCAGGCGCTGGCGCGCCTTGCCAACGGCAGCCGGCCGGAAGAAGTCGCCCAGGTGCGCGCCCAGACCGCGGCGGCGCAGGCCGATGCCGAACTGGCCGCGCAGCAGCTCACGCGGCTGCGCGGCATCCGCGACGACACGGGCGGCCGCGCCGTCAGCCAGCAGGACATGGAGGCCGCGCAGGCGAAGCAGAAGGTGGCGCTGGCCGCGCTGGAAAGCGCGCGCAAGGCGCAGCAACTGGTGGTAGCCGGCCCGCGCAAGGAAGACATCGCGCAGGCCCAGGCGCAACTGGAAGCAGCGCGCGCCGAGCTGGCGCTGACGCGCCACCAGATCGCGCAGGCCGAACTCAAGGCACCGATCGACGCCGTCGTGCGTACCCGCCTGCTGGAGCCTGGCGACATGGCCTCGCCGGCGCGCGCCGCCTACACGCTGGCGATCACCGATCCCAAGTGGGTGCGGGCCTACCTGTCCGAGCCCGACCTGGGCCGCGTGAAGCCCGGCCAGAGCGCCAGCGTGGTGACCGACAGCCACCCGGACCAGCCGATCGCGGGCCGTGTCGGCTACATCGCCTCGGTAGCCGAGTTCACGCCGAAGACGGTGCAGACCGAGGCGCTGCGCAGCAGTCTGGTCTACGAGATCCGCATCATGGTGGACGACCGCGAGGAGCGGCTGCGCCTGGGCATGCCGGCCACCGTGACCCTGCCGATCGGCAGCGCATCCACTTCATCCGCCGCCGCCCGGCCGTGACGCCATGGACCAGCCCGGGCTCCTTCCCGCCGTGCGCGCGCAGGCGCTGCACAAGCGCTTTGCACCCAAGGGTGCGCAGCGCACGACGCAAGCCCTCGCAGATATCTCGCTGGAAATCGCCGCCGGCACGCTGAGCGCACTGGTCGGCCCCGACGGCGCCGGCAAGACCACCCTGCTGCGCCTGTGCGCCGGCCTGATGCGCGCCGACGAAGGCCGGCTCGAGGTGCTGGGCATCGACGTGGCAGCCGATCCGCAAGGCGTGCAGGACCGCATCAGCTACATGCCGCAGCGCTTCGGCCTGTACGAGGACCTGAGCGTGCAGGAGAACCTGGACCTCTATGCCGACCTGCACGGTGTGCCGCGCGACGAGCGCAGGCAGCGCTATGCGCGCCTGATGGAGATGACCGACCTGGGCCGCTTCACCGCGCGCCCTGCCGGCAAGCTCTCCGGTGGCATGAAGCAGAAGCTGGGCCTGGCCTGCACTCTGGTGCGTTCGCCTGCCCTCTTGCTGCTGGACGAGCCGACGGTGGGGGTCGATCCGCTGTCGCGGCGCGAGCTGTGGGAGATCGTGCAGCAGCTGGTGCACCAGGAGCGCCTCTCGGTGATCGTCAGCACCGCCTACCTGGATGAAGCCGAGCGCTGCGAACGCGTGTTCGTGCTGCGTGAAGGCCGATTGATCGCGCAGGGCACGCCGCAGGAACTGCGCGAGGGCGCCGGGGTGCGCAGCTTCCTGGCCCGACCTGCCCCCGGCGAGGCGGCGCGCACCTTGCAGGCTCGCTTGCTGGATGCGCGTGCGCTGGTCGTCGACGCGGTGCCGCAGGGCGGCGAGGTGCGCTTCGTGCAGCCCGACGAATCCGACCCGGCCGCGCTCGACGCGCTGCTGCAAGGCGGCGTGGCACGCCCGGTGGCGCCGCGGCTGGAAGACGGCTTCATGAGCCTGCTGCGGGCGCAGACCGAGGCCAAGGCGCAGTCGCGCGCCTCGCCGGCCGTTGCGCCCGCACCCGGCAGCAACGAGGTCGTGATCGAGGTGAAGGACCTGGTGCGCCGCTTCGGCGACTTCACCGCTGTCGCCAGCACCAGCTTCGAAGTCAGGCGCGGCGAGATCTTCGGCCTGCTGGGCCCCAATGGCGCGGGCAAGACCACCACCTTTCGCATGCTGTGCGGCCTGCTGCCGGCCAGCAGCGGCAAGTTGCGCGTGGCCGGCGTCGACCTGCGCCATGCGCGCGCCCAGGCGCGCCGGCGCATCGGCTACGTGGCGCAGAAGTTCGCGCTCTACGGCGACCTCAGCGTGGCCGAGAACCTGCGCTTCTTCGGCGGCGCCTACGGCTTGAGGGGCGCGCGGCTGGCCGAACGCACGCAGGCGGTGTTGGGCGAGTTCGGCCTGGCCGATGCGCTCGATACCCCCAGCGGCCAGTTGCCCGGCGGCTACAAGCAACGCCTGGCAATGGCCGCCAGCCTGATGCACGAGCCCGAGATCCTGTTCCTGGACGAACCCACCAGCGGCGCCGACCCGCTGGCGCGGCGCGAGTTCTGGCGCCGCATCACGGCCCTCGCAACCGGGGGCACCACGGTGGTGATCACCACCCACTTCATGGAAGAGGCCGAGTACTGCGACCGCATCGTGATCCAGGACGCCGGCCGGCTGCTGGCCATCGGCACGCCGCGCGAGGTGCGGCGCCAGGCGCGCGGTGACGAGGACGCGGCCATCGACATGGACCAGGCCTTCATCGACATCGTCGAGAAGGCCCGCGGGGCCAAGGCGGCTGAGGGAGCGGCGGCATGACGACAAGCGGCTTCACCCGGCGCCTGCTCGCCCTGACGCGCAAGGAGTTTCATCAGCTGCTGCGCGACCGCAGCAACCTGGCGATTGGCATCGTGCTGCCGATCGTGCTGATCTTCATCTTCGGCTTCGGCTTGTCGCTGGACGTGAAGAACGCGCCGCTGGGCATCGTCTATGAAGACGCCTCGCCGGCCGCGCTCGACGCCATGGCCGGGCTCACCCTGTCGCCCGCCATCGCGCCGGTGCCGCTGGCCTCGATGCACGATGCCGAGCAACTGATGCGCGAGCGCCGCATCGACGGCATCGTGCGCGTGCCCTCCGACTTCTCGCGTGCGCTGGCCGCCGGCAATGCCCAGGTGCAGCTGATCCTGCACGGCGCGGACGCGGGCCGCGCCAGCATCATCCAGGGCTACGCGAGCGCCGGCATCCTGCAGGCCCTGCAGCGCCGCGCCGACCGCGGCGAGGCCCCGCCGCCCGGCACGGCCGGCGCCGGGAGCGTGCGCATCGTGGAGAGGCTGTGGTTCAACTCGGCCAACAACAGCACCTGGTACCTGGTACCGGGGCTGATCGTGCTGATCATGACGCTGGTGGGCGCCTTCCTCACCGCCCTGGTGATGGCGCGCGAATGGGAGCGCGGCACCTTGGAGGCCCTCTTCGTCACGCCGGTGCGCCCTTGGGAGATCCTGCTGGCCAAGGTCATCCCCTACTTCGCGGTGGCGCTCCTCGGGCTGGCGCTGTGCCTGGTGGCGGCGCGCTGGCTGTTCCACGTGCCGATGGTGGGCTCGCTGGCGCTGCTGCTGCTGGCCTCGATGCTCTACCTGGTGGTGGCGGTGAGCATCGGCCTGTTGATCTCGGCCGTCACGCGCAACCAGTTCCTGGCCAGCCAGGTGGCGCTGGTCGCCACCTTCTTTCCCTCGCTGATGCTGTCGGGCTTCCTGTTCGACCTGAATAACGTGCCGCTGGCGGTGCGAATCATTGGCCACATGCTGCCCGCCACCTACTACATGGAGCTGATCCGCACCCTGTTCCTGGCGGGCGACGTGGGCGCCATCCTCTGGCGCGACTGCGCCATCCTCGCGGCCTACGCCGTCGGCCTGCTCGCGCTGGCGCGCAAGGTCACGCGCAAGTCGCTCGACCGCTAGGTGAACGCCATGCCCGACTTCCTGCTGCGCATCGCCAACCTCTGCCGCAAGGAACTGCTGGCCATCCTGAAGGACCCGGCCAGCCGCGTCGTGCTGTTCGCGCCGGCCATCATGCAGACGCTGATCTTCGGCTACGCCGCCACCTTCGAGCTGAGCAACGTGCCCTATGCGCTGGTGGACCAGAGCAGGAGCGTGGCCTCGGCCGCACTGGTGGCGCGGCTGGACGGCACCGGCGTGTTCCACCGCGTGGCCGACCTGCAGACGCCGCCGCAGGTGACCGATGCGATCAATGCCGGCCGCGCGCTGGTGGTGCTGCACATCGGCCCGCGCTTCGAGCAGGAGCTGGCGGCCGGCCAGGGCGCCGACGTGCAGTTGCTGGTGGACGCGCGCAACTCCAACACTGCCGGCTCGGCGGTGCGCCACGTGAACTCGGTAGTCCAGGGCTTCAACGCGCAGTTGCGTGCGCAGGCCGGGCTGCCACCCATGCGGCTGCGCATCGAGACGCGCGCCTGGTACAACCCGCAACTCGAAACGCGCTGGAACCTGGTGCCGGGCCTGATCGCGGCCCTCAGCATGCTGCAGACGCTGCTGCTCACCGCCCTCTCGGTGGCGCGCGAGCGCGAGCAGGGCACCTTCGACCAGCTCCTGGTGACGCCCATGTCGCCTACCGAGATCATGGTCGGCAAGGCGCTGCCGCCGATGCTGGTGGGCATGGTGCAGTCCACGCTGATCCTCCTGATGGCGCTGCTGTGGTTCCGCATCCCGCTGGCCGGCTCGCTCGTCACGCTCTACATCGGGCTCTTGTTCTTCACCACGGCCAGCGTGGGCATCGGCCTGTCGATCTCGGCGGTGGCGGCCAACATGCAGCAGGCCATGCTGTATGCCTTCGTGCTGCTGATGCCGATGATGCTGCTGTCGGGCCTGACGACGCCGGTGCGCAACATGCCGGCGCTGCTGCAGACCCTGACCTACGCCAACCCGCTGCGCTTTGCCATCGACCTGGTGCAGCGCGTCTACCTGGAGGGCGTGGGCCTGGCGACGGTCGCGCCCAACCTGGTGCCGCTCACTGTGATCGCCCTGCTCACCCTGCCCCTGGCCACCTGGCTTTTCCGCCACCGTCTCGTCTGAAAACCTTCCGAGGAATTCCGTCATGACTGCCTTGCGTCTTTGCCCCCTCCTCCTTGCCGCGCTGCTGGCCACCGGCTGCGCCGTCGGGCCCGATTTCCAGCGCCCCGAAAGCGCCGCGCCCGCCGACTGGGCCGCCTGGCATGGCGGTAGCGCCGACCTGCTCGGCGCCGAACGAAAGGCGCCGCCGAATGCGGCGCTGGGTGGGTGGGCCGCCTTCGGCGATCCGCTGCTCGAGCAGTTGCAGGCGCGCGCCCTCACGCAGAACGCCGAGCTGCGCAGCGCCGCGCTGCGCTTCGGCCAGAGCCGCGCCATGCGCCAGATCACCGCGGCCCAGGCCGGGCCGCGGGTGGGCGCCAGCGCCAGCGTGAGCCGCCAGCGCCAGAGCGAGGACGGGGCCGCGATGCGGCCCATCCAGATCATCGTGCCGCCGGCCGCACAGCAGCCCATCATCGATGCGATCACCGAGCCTTTCACGCTCTACGACGCCGGCTTCGATGCGAGCTGGGAGCTCGACCTGTGGGGCCGCGTGCGCCGCTCCATCGAGTCGGCCGACGCCGAGCAGCAAGCAAGCGCCGCGCTGCTGCGCCAGGTGCAGCTGAGCATTCAGGCCGAGGTCGCTCGGCGCTACTTCGAGTTGCGCGGCGCGCAGCGCCAACTGCGCATCGCGCAGGAAGACCTGTGGGCCGGCAGCGACTCGCTCGCACTGGTGCAGGCGCGCGCCGACGGCGGGCTGGTGACCGATCTGGACCCGGTGCGCCAGCGCGCCCTGCTGGCCGAATTGCGCGCCCGCATCCCGGCGCTGCAGCAGCAGGAGGCCTTGGCCCTGGCGCAGATCACGCTGCTTTTGGGCGAGCGCCCCGGCACCCTCGACGCGCAGCTGGCCTCGTCCGCCGAGCCACGCGCGCGCGCCCTGCCCGACCTGGCACTGGGCCTGCCTTCCGAACTGGTGCAGCGGCGCCCCGATATCGCCGTGGCCGAGGCGCGCCTGCATGCTGCCACGGCGCAGGTCGGCGTCGCCACCGCCGACCTCTATCCGCGCATCACGCTGGGCCTTGCCGGCGGCCTGGAGTCGGTGAGCGCGAGCAATTTCGGCGACTGGGGCAACCGGGATTGGCGCATCGGCGCCTCGCTCAGCCTGCCGATCTTCGACATGGGCCGCCGGCGCGGCACCATCCAATTGCGCGACTTGCAGCAACAGGAGGCGGCGGTGGCCTACCACCAGACCGTGCTGCAGGCCTGGCACGAGGTGGACAACGCCCTCAGCAGCTACACCGCCGAGCAGCAGCGCCAGGCGCAACTGCGCGAGCGCGAGCGCCAGAGCCGCGACGCGCTGATGCTGGCGCAAGCGCGCTACCGCGGCGGCCTGACCGACTTCGGCGTCGAGTTGGATGCGCAGCGCACGCTGCTTGCGGCGCAGCGCGAGGCGGCCGACAGCGACAGCCGCCTGGCGCTGGGGCTGGTGGCGGTCTACAAGGCGCTGGGCGTGTAGCAATGGCATGTCCGGAAACGGCGCACCAAGACTGCGACGGCACGCCACACTGGACGCATGACCCCAGTTGAATCCCGTATCGCTGCCTTGGATTGGCCAGGCATCGAGGCCGATCTCGCGACCCGCGGCTGCGCGGCCACGGGCCGGCTTTTCAATTCCGGCGAATGCGCCGAACTCGCGGCGATGTACGACGAGGACGCGCGCTTTCGCAGCCGTGTCGTGATGCAGCGCCACGGGTTCGGCCAGGGCGAGTACCGCTACTTTGACTACCCTTTGCCGCCTTCGCTGGCGGCCTGGCGCAGCGCCCTGTACGAGCGGCTGGCGCCGCTAGCCAACGCCTGGGCCGCGGCGCTGGGGCAGCCGGCCAGCTATCCGCCGGAGCACGCCGCCTACCTTGCGCGTTGCCATGCGGCGGGCCAGACACGCCCGACCCCATTGCTGCTGCGCTATGACGAAGGCGACTACAACTGCCTGCACCAGGACCTGTACGGCGAGCTGCAGTTCCCGCTGCAGCTCACCGTGCTGCTGAGCCAACCGGGCGAGGATTTCACCGGCGGCGAATTCGTGCTGACCGAGCAGCGCCCGCGCATGCAGTCGCGCGCCGAGGTGGTGCCGCTGGCGCAGGGCGAGGCGGTGATCTTTGCGGTGAACCATCGGCCGGTGACGGGCACGCGCGGCAGCTACCGCGTGACGATGCGCCACGGCGTGAGCCGGGTGCGCTCAGGCCGGCGCCAGACCCTGGGCCTGATCTTTCACGACGCGGCCTAAGGGCTGCCCTGCGGTTCGCCGCGCACCTCGGCCACCATGCGCTCGAGTTGCGCCACGTCCTGCAACAGCAACGCCCGCCCCTCCTTGGCCAGCAGGCCGCGCGCCTGCAACGCGTTGAGCTCGCGCGTCACCTGCTCGCGATTGGTGCTGACGCGGCTGGCCATCTCCGCATGGGTGGGGGCCGGATCCAGCCGCGCGCGGTTGCCTTCGCAGCCGGCCTCGCGCGCCAGGCGCAGCAGCTCGGCATGCACCCGGTTCTGCACGCCCAGGGTGGCCAGGTCGATCACCCGCTCGGAAATCTCGCGCACCAGGCGGCACAGGCCGCGCATCACCCGATCACCGACCACCGGCTCCTCGCGCAGGAGCTCGCGAAAGCGCTCGGCGTCCAGGCTGGCCACCACGCTGGGGCGCAGGGTGAGCACGTCGGCCGAGCGCGGCGCACCGTCGATGGCGGCAATCTCGCCGAAGTGCCCGCCGGTGCCCACTTCCCTGAAGGTGAGCTGGCGGCCGGAGAGCGCAAAGATGGTGACGCGCAGTTCGCCCGAGATCACGAAGTGCACGTCGGTCTCGGGCTGCGCACGCTGCACCAGCGTGCGCCCGCCCGGCAGGCTGCGCCAGCGGCACTCTTGCGCCAGCACATCGAGGCGCTCGGGATCGAGGCCCTCGAACAGGGCCACCGCGCGCAAACCCAGGCTCGATCGAGGAGGAAGCGTCATGCACCCAACTCCACCCGATGATGCGGCCGCCCACACCATCGTCAAAAAAGTGTGCGTAAGCGCACTGCCAGTTTGCGCCCGGAAGCGGACAGTCCACTCCCGTGATGGCGCGATTCCCGCGGCCCACACATGGCAACAGGAGATTTCAACATGAATCGCAAGCAAGTATTGGGCATGGCCGCACTCTCGCTGCTGTCGGCTGTGGCATCCGCTCAGACCGTTCCGGCCGAACAGTGGGTTGGCCCCCCCATTACCTTCACCAGCAGCCAGAGCCGCGCAGAAGTGACGGCGGGCTACTACGCATCGCCTTCCAGGGCGCCGCAAGAGCTGCGCGTAGGCCCCGCCGATGCCGGCCCCGGCGCGGTCGACCGCACCACGGTGCTGGCAGAGCGCAATCTCTGGATCCGTGCCGGCCTGGCCAGCCCCAGCGACTACGCCTACATGCAGCCCGGTTACGCCCAGCGCATGGAAAACTACACCCGCATGCGCAACGGGCCGGAGTTCGTGGCCGAGGTGAACCGCCTCGAAAGCGGCAAGGCCAAGACGACCGCAATGAACACGGCCACCGGTCAGTGATCTTTTCAGCGCGGCCCGGTGCGCACCAGCATGAGCTGGGCGCTCGGGCCGGCGCCTTGGGTCAGCACCGGGTAGGCCGTGTTGTTGATGAAGAGCAGTTGGCCCAGGTGCTCGACCCGCGCCGATACCGTGTAGCGCATGCGCGGATCGATGCGCGCCGGGTCGACGGACAGTTCGAAGGCAAAGGGAGGCTGCCGGCCCTGGGCGGCGATTCGTTGCTCGGCCAGGGTGACGGCGGGCACATCCATGCGCGAGACATCCTGCAGGCGCACGATGATCTGCGCATCCGGCGGCAATGCCATGCGCTCGCGCCAGGCCACCGTGCCGCTCACGCGCAGAGGCTGTGCGCCCTGTGCAGGCTGCCCCGGCATGGTGCAGGCCGCCAGCAGCGCCGCAGCGCCCAGTGCCAGCAAGGCGAATGCGATGCGTCGCGCCTTCATGCGGCCTGCTCCTGCGCACGGCGCCTGGCCAACTGCACGTACCAGTCGAGGCAGCCCGGATTGGCCATGGCCTCGCGGTTGACCACCCGCTCCAGCGGTTGGCCCAGGAGCAGCTTCTTGATCGGCAGCTCCTGCTTCTTGCCCGACAGGGTGCGCGGGATCTCCGCCACCTGGAAGATGTCGTTGGGCAGGAAGCGCGGCGAGAGTTGCGTCTTGATCGCCTCGTTGATCTTGCGGCGCATCGCGTCGTCGAGCGCCACGCCTTCGCGCAGCACCACGAACAGCGGCATGTAGCTGTCGCGGCCCAGGTATTCCAGGTCGACCACCATCG
>DATILH010000099.1:0-8822 GCA_035476655.1 Variovorax sp. | reverse complement strand
GTGCGCAATGGCAATGGTGGTGCGGCCCTGCACCAGGTTGTCCAGCGCCTTCTGGATTTCCTGCTCGGTCTCGGTGTCCACCGCCGAGGTGGCCTCGTCCATGATCAGGATGCGCGGGTCGATCAACAGCGCCCGGGCGATCGAGATGCGCTGGCGCTCGCCGCCCGAGAGGCCCTGGCCACGCTCGCCCACCAGCGAGTCGTAGCCCTGGGGCAGGCGCAGGATGAAGTCGTGCGCGTGCGCAGCGCGCGCCGCCGCCACGATCTCCTCGCGCGTGGCGTCGGGCTTGCCGTAGGCAATGTTCTGCGCAATGGTGCCGAAGAAGAGGAAGGGCTCCTGCAGCACCAGGCCCACATGGCGCCGGTAGTCGGCCACTGCGAAGCGGCGGATGTCGGTGCCGTCGACCTTGATGGCGCCGTCGGTCACGTCGTAGAAGCGGCAGATCAGGTTGACCAGCGTGCTCTTGCCGGAGCCGCTGTGGCCCACCAGGCCGATCATCTCGCCCGGTTCGATGACGAGGTCGAGGTCCTTGATCACCGCGCGGCTGCCGTAGCGAAAGCCCAGCTCCTTCATCTCGATGCGGCCTTGCACCGAATCGAGCTTCACCGGGTTGACCGGCTCCGGCACGTTGCTCACATGGTCCAGGATGTCGAAGATTCGCTTGGCGCCGGCGGCCGCCTTCTGCGTCACCGAGACGATGCGGCTCATCGAATCGAGCCGAGTGTAGAAGCGGCCGATGTAGGCGATGAAGGCGGTGAGCACCCCCACCGTGATGCGGCCGCGCGCCACCTGCCAGATGCCGAAGCCCCAGACCACCAGCAGGCCGATCTCGGTCAGCAGCGAGACGCTGGGCGTGAACAGCGACCAGGTCTTGTTGAGCTTGTCGTTCACCTTCAGGTTGTAGGCGTTGGCAGCGCGAAAGCGCTCGGCCTCGCGCTTTTCCTGGGCGAAGGCCTTGACCACGCGAATGCCGGGAATGGTGTCGGCCAGCACGTTGGTGACCTCGCCCCAGACCCGGTCGATCTTCTCGAAGCCGGTGCGCAGGCGGTCGCGCACCACATGGATCATCCAGGCGATGAAGGGCAGCGGCACCAGGGTGACCACCGCCAGCAGCGGGTTGATCGAGACCAGGATCACCGCCGTCATGGCGATCATCAGCACGTCGGTGGCGAAGTCCAGCGCGTGCAGCGAGAGGAAGACATTGATGCGGTCGGTCTCGGAGCCGATACGTGCCATCAGGTCGCCGGTGCGCTTGCCGCCGAAATAGTCCAGCGGCAGCGTCAGCAAGTGCTCGTAGGTGGTGGTGCGCAGATCGGCGCCGATGCGTTCGGACACCAGCGCCAGCAAATAGGTGCGGGCCCAGCCCAGTGCCCAGCCGGTCAGCGCGGCGGCCAGCAGCGCACCCAGGAACATGGCCACCTTGGTGGTCGAGATCTGTTGCCCGTTCTGGAACGGGATCAGGATGTCGTCCATCAGCGGAATGGTCAGGTAGGGCGGCACCAGGGTGGCCGCGGTCGAGGCCAGGGTCAGCAGGAAACCGGTGATGAGCTGCTTGCGATAAGGCCGGGCGAAGCGGCCCAGGCGCAGCAGCACCCAGGTGGAGGGCGGCGTCTGCAGTTCGGTGTCGGCGTCCGGATCCTGCGCCGCGCCGGGTTCGGCGCCGGCTTCCTCGTCGGCAGCCGCGGAACGCGCGCCGCGCTGCCCGAAGAGCTTGAGCAGCCGCAAGGCGGCCGCCTGGCCAACCAGGGTGTAATGCCAACGTTCTAACAAAACTTGGCCATCGACCAGGTCCAGGGTGCCGACGCCGGCATGGTCGCTCAGCTGCAGCACCAGTTGCGGCGCAGCGAGCGACCACTGACGCCACTCGCCACCGGGGCTGCTACGGGCCAGCAGCCGCTGATCGGTCAGCACCAGCAGGCCGGCACTGGCAAAGCGCAGGTCGGCGTCAAGGTCAACCACCAAGGTTGCCAAAACGTTTTCCCCCGCAATGAGCTGGCTTTTCAGTGCTTCCGAGGCGTTGCCTGCCTCGCCCTCACGGGCGCCCGATGAATCGTGATGTTGCATGTATTTATGGTTGGCGGGCCGTGCGCGGATACTTGGGGCCCTTTTTCAGGCGTCCCGAGGGCGCCAATTTTGACCGATACCCAAGGGCGTTTTTCTTCTTCTGCCGGCGCCCGTGAACCGGCCCAGAACGCCATACGAACGTTTCCATGACCCGTTTCGACGACATTCAACTGCTTCGCGTCAACTATTTGCGCGGTCCCAACATCTGGACTTACCGTCCCGTGCTCGAAGTCTGGCTCGATCTGGGGGCCCTGGAAGACTTCCCCTCCAACAAGATCGACGGCTTCACCGATCGCCTCACCACCCTGCTGCCGGCGCTGATCGAGCACCACTGCGGCGTGGGCGAGCGCGGCGGCTTCATCGAGCGCCTGACCGAGGGCACCTGGGCCGGGCATGTGATGGAGCATGTGGTGATCGAACTGCTCAACCTGGCCGGCATGCCCACCGGCTTCGGCCAGACGCGCAGCACCTCCAAGCACGGCGTCTACCGCATGGTGTTTCGCGCCCGCGACGAGCAGGTGGCCCGCGCGGCGCTGGTCCAGGGCCATCGCCTGCTGATGGCGGCCATCAACAACGCCCCCTTCGGCGCCGCTGAGGTGCAGGCCGCGGTGGACGCGGTCAAGGCCGAGCTGGAAGACTGCTACCTGGGCCCGAGCACCGCCGCCATCGTGGGCGCCGCCACCGACCGCGGCATTCCCTCCATGCGCCTGAATTCGGGCAACCTGGTGCAACTGGGCTATGGCGCCACACAGCGGCGCATCTGGACGGCCGAGACCGACTACACCAGCGCCATCGCCGAATCCATCGCCAGCGACAAGGAGCTGACCAAGTCGCTCCTGGCCAGCTGCGGCGTGCCGGTGCCCGAGGGGCAGGTGGTGGAAAGCGCCGAAGAGGCCTGGGAAGCGGCCGAGGACATCGGCTTGCCGGTGGCCGTCAAGCCATCGGACGCCAACCACGGCCGCGGCGTCTCGCTGGAGCTCACCACGCGCGAGGAAGTGATGGCCGCATTCGCCGTGGCCGAGCCCGAGGGCAGCGACGTGATGGTCGAGCGCTTCATCCGCGGCTCCGAGCACCGCCTGCTGGTGGTGGGCGGCCAGGTGGTGGCGGCGGCCCGCGGCGAGGTCATCACCGTCACCGGCGACAGCGAGCAGACGGTGGCGCAACTCATCGACAGCCAGCTCAACAGCGACCCGCGCCGCGGCGCCGAGGAAGAGTACCCGCTGGACGTGATCGACATCAAGACCGACGCCAAGCTGCAGCTCGAGCTCAAGCGCCAGGAACTGGATGGCGCCTCGGTGCCGGCCGCCGGCCGCGTGGTCACCATCCAGCGCAACGGCAACCTGGGGGTGGACTGCACCGACCAGGTGCATCCCGAAGTCGCGCATGCCGCCGTGCTGGCGGCGCGCGTGGTCGGCCTGGACATCGCCGGCATCGACATGGTGGCGCAGGACATCGCCAAGCCGCTGCAGGCCCAGGGCGGCGCCATCGTCGAAGTCAACGCCGGCCCGGGCCTCTTGATGCACCTGAAGCCAGCCATCGGTTCGCCGCGCCCGGTGGGCCGCGCCATCTGCGACCACCTCTTCCCCGATGACGGCGACGAGATCGCGCCCGGACGCATCCCGGTGGTCGGTGTCGCCGGCTCGCGCGATACCGCCGTGCTGGCCCGCCTGGTGGCCTGGCTCATCGGTCTGTCCGGCCTGCACACCGGCCTGGCCTGCCGCGACGGCCTGTTCCTGGAACGCCGCCGCGTCGCCGCGCGCGACAGCGCCAACTGGGAAGCCGGCCATCGCCTGCTGGTCAACCGCTCGGTGCAGGCGGTGGTGATCGAGAACGGTGCGCGGACCATCCTCGCCGACGGCCTGCCCTACGACCGTTGCGCAGTCGGCATCGTGACCGACCTGGACGGCGCCGAGCAGCTCGGCCAATTCGACATCAGCGAGAGCGACCAGATGGTCAAGGTGCTGCGCACCCAGGTCGACGTGGTGCTGCCCGAAGGCACCGCGGTACTCAACGCCGACGACCCGCGCGTGGCCGGCCTGGCGCCGCTGTGCGACGGTGGCGTCGTCCTCTATGCCGCCGATGCGAATGCGGCGGCGCTCACCG
This sequence comes from Variovorax sp., assembly GCA_035476655.1. Lineage (GTDB taxonomy): Bacteria > Pseudomonadota > Gammaproteobacteria > Burkholderiales > Burkholderiaceae_C > Variovorax. The sequence continues at coordinate 4,655 of DATILH010000099.1, read as the reverse complement.
ATCATCAGGCGGCCGGCGGCAAGGCAGTGCTGGTGCGGCAAGACCGCATCGTGCTGGCCAACGGCAGCAGCGAATCCTTCCTGCCCGGCCTGGGCCGCCTGACAGCCTGGCGCGCCACCCACTCCGGCGTGACCCTCGAGAGCCTGCTGGCCGCAGTGGCTGCGGCCTGGGCCATGGGCATCCCGCTCAACCTGATCGGCGCCGGCGTCGAGGCCTTCGAAGCCGATCTGCAGGCCGCGCTGGCTTCGCTCCAGCTATCGCAAAGCGTGCCCTTCCTCGACCCCCAACAACAGCTCGCCTGATCGCATTTCGGCAGCACGACAAGTCAAGACAAGACCCCATGGAAGTCACCCGCATCCGCGCCCTGCGCGGGCCCAATCTCTGGAGCCGCCACACGGCCATCGAAGCCATCGTCGCCTGCCAGGGCGCCGAGAACGCCATCGGCGACCTGCCTGGCTTCGAGCGGCGCCTGCGCGCCCTCTTCCCCACCATCGGCGAGCTGCATCCCATCGTGCTGGGCCAGCCGCTGGCCCTCGCGCATGTGATTGAAAACGCGGCGCTGGCGCTGCAGGCCCAGGCCGGCTGCTCGGTCAATTTCGGCCATACCACTTCCACCACGGATGAAGGCATCTACCAGGTGGTGGTGCAGTATGGCGAGGAGGCCGTCGGCCGGCTCGCCATGAAACTGGCGCAGCAGCTCGTCGAAGCCGCGCTGAACAAGGCGGCTTTCGACGCCCATGACGCCATCGCGCAACTGCGCGACCTGGACGAATCCGAGCGCCTGGGCCCGAGCACCGGCTCCATCGTCGACGCGGCGTTGGCACGCGGCATTCCCTACCGCCGCCTGACGCGCGGCTCCCTGGTGCAGTTCGGCTGGGGCTCCAAGCAGCGCCGCATCCAGGCAGCCGAGGTCGACGCGACCTCCGGCGTGGCCGAATCGATCGCGCAGGACAAGGAACTGACCAAGCAGTTGCTCAACGCCGCCGGCGTGCCGGTGCCGCTGGGCCGACCGGTGAAGGACGTGGATGACGCCTGGGCCGCCGCACTCGAAGTGGGCCTGCCGGTGGTGGTGAAGCCGCAGGACGGCAACCAGGGCAAGGGCGTCACCGTCAACATCACGACGCGCGAGCAATTGAATGCAGCCTGCGCGTCAGCCGCCGAATACGGCGAGGTGATGGTCGAGAAATTCCTGCCCGGCTTCGACTTCCGCCTGCTGGTGGTGGGCGACCGCCTGGTGGCCGCCGCCCGGCGCGATCCGCCGCAGGTCATCGGCGATGGCGTCTCCACCGTGCGCCAACTGGTCGACACCGTCAACCAGGACCCGCGCCGCGGCGAGGGCCATGCCACCTCGCTCACCAAGATCCGCCTGGACGACATCGCCGTCGGCCGGCTCGAGGCGCAGGTCCTGGCGCCCGAGAGCGTGCCCGCGCTGGGCCAGCGGGTGGTGCTGCGCAACAACGCCAACCTCTCCACCGGCGGCACCGCCACCGACGTCACCGACACCGTGCATCCCGAGATCGCGGCGCGCGCCGTCGATGCGGCGCAGATGGTGGGCCTGCACATCTGCGGCGTCGACATGGTGTGCGAAAACATGCTGGTGCCGCTGGAAGAGCAAAGCGGCGGCGTGGTGGAAGTCAATGCCGCGCCCGGCCTGCGCATGCACATCTCGCCCTCCTTCGGCCGCGGGCGCGCCGTCGGCGAAGCGGTGATGGACACGATGTTCGCCCCCGGTGACGACGGCCGCATCCCGGTGGTCGCGGTCACCGGCACCAACGGCAAGACGACCACCGCGCGCCTCATCAACCACCTGCTGGCCTCCAGCGGGCTGCGCACCGGCATGACCAACACCGACGGCGTGTACGTGGACGGCCGCCAGACCGACAGCGGCGACTGCAGCGGCCCGAAGAGCGCACGCAACGTCCTGCTTCACCCCGACGTGGACGCGGCGGTGTTCGAGGTGGCGCGCGGCGGCATCCTGCGCGAAGGCCTGGGCTTCGACCGCTGTCAGGTGGCGGTGGTCACCAACCTGGGGGAAGGCGACCACCTGGGGCTGAACTACATCACCACGGTGGACGAACTGGCGGTGCTCAAGCGCGTGATCGTGCGCAACGTGGCGGCGGGCGGCTTCGCCGTGCTCAACGCGATCGACCCGAACGTCGCCGCCATGGCGGCCACCTGTCCGGGCGGCGTCATCTTCTTCGCCGCCGACCGGACGCATCCGGTGATGGCCACGCACCGCGCCCAGGGCAAGCGCACCGTGTACGTCGACCAGGACGCGGTGATCGCCGCCGAAGGCTCCTGGCGCGAGCGCGTGCCGCTGCGCGACGTGCCGATCACCCGCAACGGCAGCATCGGCTTCCAGGTCGACAACGTGATGGCGGCGGTGGCCGCGGCCTGGGCCGTGGGCCTGGACTGGGACACCATCCGCAGCGGCCTGGCCAGCTTCAAGAGCGACACGCAGGGCGTGCCGGGACGCTTCAACGTCATGGAATACCGCGGCGCCACCGTGATCGCCGACTACGGCCACAACACCGACGCCATGCGCGCCCTGGTGGCCGCGGTGGACACCATGCCGGCCAAGCGCCGCTCGGTGGTGATCAGCGGCGCCGGCGACCGGCGCGACGAGGATATCCGCGACCAGACCGCCATCCTCGGCAAGGCCTTCGACGACGTGCTCCTGTACCAGGACGCAGCCCAGCGCGGCCGCGCCGACGGCGAGGTGATGGGCCTGTTGCGACAGGGCCTGCAGGGCGCCACCCGCACCAGCTACATCGACGAGATCCGGGGCGAATTCATCGCCATCGACAAGGCGCTGGCGCGCCTGGAACCCGGCGACCTGTCGCTGATCCTGGTCGACCAGGTGGAAGAGGCGCTGGCGCACCTGGCGCAGCGCATCGCCCAGGGCTGAGTAGGACAACGCCAGACAATTCCCACACCGAGAGGCGCTGCAGGAGCGCATCGGTGCGGCCGGCCCATCCCACGCCGGGGCCACGGCTTCGCATTCAAACTGAACCTGACAGCACGAGAGATCGTGCATGCCCGTTCACAAGGAGTGAAGCCATGAAAGCATTTCGAATAGCTGGCTCGGCCATGTTGGCTGCAGCCAGCTTGTTCGCCGCCTCGAGCGCCTTCGCCGCTGGCCAAGGCGCGGGTAGCGGCAGCCAGTACCAGGCCGAACGCGCGATCTGCGACCACATCCAGCAAGACCGCGCTGCCTGTATCCGCGAAGCCGGTGCAGCGGCACAAGCGGCCCGCCAGGGCCAACTGACCAGCGCCCCGGCGGAAACCTACGCCCAGAACGCGCTGGCACGCTGCCAGCTGCAACCGCCGACGGACCGCATGGCGTGTGAAGACCGGGTGCGTGGCACCGGCGCCACCTCGATCGAGGGCAGCGTGCTGGGCGGCGGCGCCATCCGCGAAACCGTGACGCCGGTCCCGGCATCGCCAAGGCCCAACTGATGCCTTGTCTGCACTGAAGAATCCTCCAAAGGGACGTTAGACCGTGTCCCTTCTTGGGCCCGCCTCGTGCGGGCCCTTCTTTTTCCTACTTCGCCGCCGCGCGTGAGGCGAACAGGCGCTGCAGCAGGCAGAACACGAAGAGCAGCGCCCCGACCACGATGCGCGTCCACCAGGAGCTCAACGTACCGTCGAAGGCAATGAGCGTCTGGATGATGCCCAGCATCATCACGCCGAAGAGCGTGCCCACCACATAGCCGACGCCGCCGGTGAGCAGGGTGCCGCCGATCACCACCGCGGCGATCGCGTCCAGCTCCAGCCCGACCGCATGCAGGCCGTAGCCGGACAGCATGTAGAAAGTGAAGAGCACGCCGCCCAGCGCCGAGCAGAAGCCCGACAGGGTGTAGACGCCGATGACGGTGGCACGTACCGGCAGCCCCATCAGCAGCGCCGACTGCTCGTTGCCGCCGATGGCGTACACGGTGCGCCCGAACTGCGTGTAGTGGGCGACGAAGACCGCGATCGCCACCACGCCCAGCGCGATCAGGCCCGACAGCGAGATCGAGGCTTCGCCCCATACCGGTACCCGAATCTGCGAGAGATCCGAATAGAGCTCGTTGCCGATGCTGATCGAGTCGATGCCGATCACATAGCAGAGCCCACGCGCCAGGAACATGCCGGCCAGGGTCACGATGAAGGGCTGCAGCCGGAAGCGCTCGATCAGAAAGCCCATGAAGGCGCCGAAGGCCGTGCCCATGGCCAGCACCAAAGGAATCACCAGGAGCGGCGGCCAGCCCTGCTTTTCCACCAGCGCGGCCGAGACCATGGTGCTGAGCGCGATCACCGCGCCCACCGACAGGTCGATGCCGCCCGACAGGATCACGAAGGTCATGCCCACCGCCACCACGCAGAGGAACGCGTTGTCGATCAGCAGGTTCAGGAAGACCTGCAGCGAAAAGAAGCCGGGATAGAAGACCGAACCGAGCGCCGCCATCAGGAAGAAGAGCGAGATGGTGGTGGCCAGCGGCAGGTACTTGGGCTGCAGCCGCGGCGGCCGGCGCTTGGCGGGCGGCGCGCCCGGCGTGCGCTCACCGCTGCTGTCGACCGGGGCCAGCGCGCTCATGACGGCAGCTCCCCGCGCGGCGCGCGAATGACCAGCGCGCGCATGCTCGAGCGGAACTCGGCCGATTTCAGCAGCA
>DATILH010000098.1:0-18646 GCA_035476655.1 Variovorax sp. | reverse complement strand
TTGACCTCGCGCTCAAAAATATGCACTTATTTCATGTAGCAGTGGTGGCGCATCAAGAATACCGCAAAACCTTCAATCCAAGTGAATCTGGGCCGTCTCCGGCCCAGAAATACATCAAACTTGCGAAGGTCCCGCTAGGCGCCCTTCGTACTCCTAGCGCGGTGCCAGGCGAATCGCGCCGTCCAGGCGGATCACCTCGCCGTTGAGCATGTCGTTCTCGATGATGTGGCGCGCCAGCTTGGCGTAGTCCTCGGGCGTGCCCAGGCGCGAAGGGAAGGGCACGCTGGCGGCCAGCGCGTCCTGCACTTCCTGCGGCATGCCAAAGAGCATGGGCGTGCCGAAGATGCCGGGCGCGATGGTCATGTTGCGGATGCCGTTGCGCGCCAGGTCGCGCGCGATCGGCAGGGTCATGCCGACCACGCCGCCCTTGGAGGCGCTGTAGGCGGCCTGGCCGATCTGGCCGTCGTACGCGGCAACCGAAGCCGTGGAAATCAGCACGCCGCGCTCGCCGGTGGATTCGGGCGCGTTCTTGACCATGGCGTCGGCGGCCAGGCGGATCATGTTGAAGCTGCCCACCAGGTTGACGGTGACGGTCTTGGCGAACACCGCCAGCGCATGCGGGCCGTTCTTGCCCACCGTTTTTTCGGCCGGCGCGACGCCGGCGCAGTTGACGAGGCCGACCAGCTTGCCCAGCTTCAGGGCTGCTGCCACGGCGGCCTGGCCGTCGGCCTCCTGGCTGACGTCGCACTTGACGAACACGCCGCCGATGTCCTTGGCCACCGCTTCGCCCTTGTCGGCCTGCATGTCGGCGATCACCACCTTGCCGCCAGCGCCCGCCAGCATGCGCGCCGTGCCTTCGCCCAAGCCGGACGCGCCGCCGGTGACGATGAATACCTTGCCTTCGATCTGCATTGAGAACTCTCCTGTCAAACAGCGAGCATTATGGAATGGGCAAAAAAAAGAGCCCCATCCGAAGAAGGGGCTCAATTGGATCCCGAGGGACCCAAGGAGACAACTTGTTGGCTCTGCTTAGCGCTTGCGCGAAGCGGTCTGAGCGGTGCTCTTGGCGGCGTTCACAGCCGTGGTCGAGACGGCGTTGAAGTTGGCTTCGGCCACGTCGGAGGCTTGCTTGACGGCCTTCTGGACGGACTCGAAAGCGTTGTTGGCGGCGGCGACGGCGCTCTTGAGCACGGCGACGGCGGTTTCCGAACCGGCCGGGGCGTTCTTGGAGGCGCTGTCGATCAGGCCGACGATGGTTTGCTGGGCTTCGGCAGCCTTGGCTTCGAAAGCCTTGCCGAACTCGGCGCCCGTGCCTTGGGCGATTTCGTACAGGTGGCGGCTGTAGGAAGCGGTCTTCTCAGCCAGGGGCTGGAACAGGCTGGCTTGCAGGGCCAGGAGTTCTTGCACGTCCTTGACTTCCAGGGCGGCCTGGGCGGTGCCGGCGGCTTCGGTCAGGGCGGCCTTGGAGGCGGTGACGTTCAGTTCGACGATCTTCTCGACGCCTTCGAAAGCCTTGGTGGTCAGGCCGAACAGGGTTTCGAGGTTGGCTTTTTGGGCTGCGATGATTTGGTCGGCGGTCAGGGCCATGTGGATGCTCCAGTCAGAAGTGGTCAACAGAAAGAGAAACGAGTCGCTTGGCTGCTGCCCGACTCACTTATGTTGCGGTGCAGCATGGGATGTAGTATCGGGCAAGCCGGTGACAGGATCAAGGCTTTTTTGTTGCGATGCAGCAATTTAGAGGCGCCTTTCTAAAACCGGCAGAATCGCCCGCCATGAGCCGCCCCACGCCGAATCACCGCAGCAGCTACCGCGCTTTCCGGGCCATCCCCACACGCTGGGCCGACAACGACATGTACGGCCACGTCAACAACGTCGTCTACTACGCCTGGTTCGACACGGCCGTGAATGCTCTGCTGATCGAGCGCGGCGCGCTGGACCTCCACCAGGGCCGGGTGATCGGCTTCGTGGTGGAAACCCAGTGCAACTACTTCGCGCCGCTGGCCTTCCCGCAGACGGTGGAGGCGGGCATTCGCGTCGCCCATGCCGGCAGCTCCAGCGTGCGATACGAGATCGGCCTGTTTGCGCAGGGAGCAGAGACGGCAGCGGCGCAGGGGCACTTCGTGCACGTCTATGTGGACCGCGCCACGCAGCGGCCGGTTCCGCTGCCGCCGGCACTGCAGGACGTGGTGAGCGCGCTGCGCGCCTGAAGTGCAGGGCGACAAGAAAAAAGGCGCCTTGCGGCGCCTTGTGAGTCAGGCGGGGTCGATCACTTCTTCATCATGGAGGCCCGAAGGTCGGCCTTGCCCTTGTTTTCCTCGGCCTTGGCCTGCTTCTGGCAGGCGTTCTTGGCATCGCCTTGCAGGTCGTCGCACTTTTCCTTGGCGACGCTGTAGGCCGCTTCGACCTTCTGCTCTTCGACCTTGAAGGCGGCGGAGTCACTTGGCTTGAACTGCCGGTCCAGCTCGGCCTTGGCCACCTTTTCCTTGCCTTGAGCTTCCTTCTGGCAGACGTCCTTGGCGTTGTCCTTCATGGCGTCGCACCTGGCCTTGTCCATCTTGTAGTCGGCTTCGATCTTGTCCTTGGCGGCCTTGTGTTCCTCCGGCGTCATGGCGCCGGCCTGCGCAGCCGCGAAGCACGATGCCACGGCCAGCATCAAGAGATGTCGTTTCATGGGGGACTCCTTTCCCTGGGTGTCAGTACTTCTCGAAGAAGGCGCCCGGATTGCGGGATTCCCAATCCTTCACCTGCTTCTCCGCTTCGTCACGGCTGATGCCGTGGCGTTCCTGGATGCGACCCAGCAGCTGGTCGCGCTTGCCGGCGATGACGTCGAAGTCGTCGTCGGTGAGCCTGCCCCACTGCTCCTTCACCTTGCCCTTGAACTGCTTCCAGTTGCCTTCTACGGTGTCCTTGTTCATGCCGAACTCCTTGCTTGCGGGTGGAACGAAGGCAGTTTCCTGCCGGCGTGAGCAAAACTTTAGGGCGCAACCCTCGGCCCCTCGGTAGGACCCACGGGGAAGGGCCCGTAGGCACCCACTGACGCGCACCGTGATAATCGAGCGCACGCCCAAGCGAGACTGCGCCTTCGACTTCGAAAAATGATCATCCAAAGCCTGCTCGACACCGACCTCTACAAGTTCACGATGATGCAAGTGGTCTTGCATCGCTTCCCGGGGGCGCGGGTCGAGTACCGCTTCAAGTGCCGCAACCCTGGGGTGGACCTGGCGCAGTTCGCCGGCCAGATCCGCGAGGAGGTGCGCCACCTGTGCCAGCTGCGCTTCAAGGACGCCGAACTGGCCTACCTGCGCTCGATGCGCTTCATCAAGAGCGACTTCGTCGACTTCCTCGGGCTGTTTCAGCTCAACGAGAAGTACATCAACATCATTCCGCGGCCCTCGGGCGAGCTGGAGATTCGCATCGAAGGGCCCTGGCTGCACACCATCCTGTTCGAGATCCCGGTGCTGGCGATCGTGAACGAGGTGTACTTCCGCAACATGCAGCCCCAGCCCGACCTGGCCGAGGGACGGCGGCGGCTGGAAACCAAGATCGACCTGCTGCAGGCAGAGGGCCTGTCGGACCTGAAGATCGCCGACTACGGCTCGCGCCGGCGCTTTTCCAAGGAGTGGCACGAAGAAGTGCTGCGCACGCTGGCAGCGCGCCTGGGCGTGGTGTCGCCATCGCCGGCCGCGGCCAGCGCGGTGAAGCCCGGCGCCCGGCTGGCCCAGTTTGCCGGCACCAGCAACGTGCTCTTTGCCATGAAGCTGGGCCTGATCCCGCTGGGCACCATGGCGCACGAGTACCTGCAGGCCTGCCAGGCCCTGGGCCCGCGCTTGCGAGACAGCCAGGTCTTCGGCTTCGAATGCTGGGCGCGCGAGTACCGCGGCGACCTGGGCATCGCGCTGTCGGACGTCTACGGCATGACGGCTTTCCTGCGCGACTTCGACATGTACTTCTGCAAGCTCTTCGACGGCGCGCGCCACGACAGCGGCGACCCCTTCCAGTGGGGCGAGCGCATGATCGCCCACTACAACGCCAACCGGGTCGACCCGCGCACCAAGACACTGATATTTAGCGACGCGCTGACGGTGCCGCGCACCATCGAGCTGTACCAGCAGTTCCGCGGCCGCTGCCTGCTGGCCTTCGGCATCGGCACCAACCTCACCAACGACCTGGGCTACGAGCCGCTGCAGATCGTCATCAAGATGGTCCGCTGCGACGACCAGCCGGTGGCCAAGCTGTCCGACACCCCTTCCAAGAACATGTGCGAGGACGAACGCTACCTGGCTTACCTGCGCCAGGTCTTCGACATCGCCCAACCCGCCTGAGAAGAATCAAAAGAAGAATGAACGGTGCTTCCCTTTCGCCCCTGTGGGGCGTGCCCTTTGCCGGCCTGCTGCTCTCCATCGCCTTGATGCCGCTCGTGGTGCCCAAGTTCTGGCACCACCACTACGGCAAGGTGGCAGCGGCCTGGGCACTGGCCTTCGTGCTGCCCTTTGCCCTTCTTTTCGGCCTTTCGGCAATCACCCACGAGCTGGCGCATGTGCTGCTGGGCGAGTACGTGCCCTTCATCATCCTGCTGGCGGCGCTGTTCGTGGTGGCCGGCGGCATCTTCATCCGCGGCAACCTGCACGGCAGCCCGGGTCTGAACACGGGGCTGCTGGCCATCGGCGCGGTGCTGGCCTCGCTGATGGGCACCACCGGCGCCTCGATGCTCCTGATTCGCCCGCTGATCCGCGCCAACGACAACCGGGTGCACAAGGCGCATGTGGTGGTGTTCTTCATCTTCATCGTGTCGAACGTGGGCGGCTCACTCACGCCGCTGGGCGATCCGCCGCTGTTCCTGGGCTTCCTCAAGGGCGTGGAATTCTTCTGGACGGCCAAGCACATCTTCCCGGAAACGATCTTCACGGTGGGCGCGCTGCTGGTCCTGTTCTGGCTGATGGACCGCCACTACTACGCCAAGGAAGGCGTGCTGCCGGTCGACCCGACGCCCGATTCCCCGTCGGGCCTTGGCTTCGAGGGCACCATCAATTTCGCACTGCTCGCGGCGGTGATCGGCCTGGTGCTGCTCAGCGGCATCTGGAAGTCGCCGATCGCCTTCGAGGTCCATGGCACCCGCATCGGCCTGCCCGGGCTGGTGCGCGATGTCGGCCTCGTCGCGCTCATTGGCGTGTCGCTGTGGATCACGCCGGCGCGCGTGCATGCCGACAACCAGTTCGGCTGGGGCCCCATGCTGGAGGTGGCCAAGCTCTTTGCCGGCATCTTCCTCACAATCGTGCCGGTGATCGCCATGCTCAAGGCGGGCGTGGACGGGCCCTTCGGCGCCGTCGTGCGTGCCGTGACACGGCCCGACGGTCAGCCGGACCCGGCCATGTACTTCTGGGCCACCGGCGCGCTGAGTTCCTTCCTGGACAATGCGCCGACCTACCTGGTGTTCTTCAACAGTGCCGGCGGCGACGCCGCAACCTTGATGACCACCCACGCCGCGACGCTGGCCGCGATTTCCGCCGGCGCCGTGTTCATGGGCGCCAACACCTATATCGGGAATGCGCCCAACCTGATGGTCAAAGCCATCGCCGAAGACCGCAACGTGCGCATGCCCAGCTTCTTCGGCTACATGCTGTGGTCAGGTGCCATCCTGGTGCCGCTGTTCATCATCCAGACCTTCCTCTTCTTCCTCTAACGCCATGACAAACCGTCCCAAGGTCCTCGTCGCCCGCGCCATTTTTCCCGAAACGATCGCGCGGCTCGAACAGCACTTCGACGTCGAAGCCAACCAGGCCGACGAAAGCTGGAACAAGGAGCAACTCATCGCGAAGCTGCAGGGCAAGGCCGGCGCCTTCACCACCGGCACCGAGCGCATCGATGCCGACCTGCTGGCCGCCTGCCCGGAGTTGAAGATCTGCGCCAACATGGCGGTGGGCTACAACAACTTCGACGTCGAAGCCATGACGGCGCGTGCCGTGCTTGCCACCAACGCGCCCGACGTGCTGACCGAGACCACCGCCGACTTCGGCTTCGCACTGTTGATGGCCACCGCCCGCCGCATCCCGGAGAGCGAGCATTTCCTGCGCCGCGGCGAATGGACCAAGTGGCGCTTCGACATGTTTGCCGGCTCCGACATCCATGGCAGCACGCTGGGCATCATCGGCATGGGCCGCATCGGCCAGGGCATTGCCCGGCGCGGTGCCCTGGGCTTTGGCATGAAGGTGATCTATCACAACCGCTCGCGCCTGGATCCGGCGATGGAGGCGCAATGCCAGGCCAGCTATGTGAGCAAGGAAGAACTCTTGCGCACGGCCGACCATGTGCTGCTGGTGGTGCCCTACAGCGCCGCCTCGCACCACACCATCGGTGCGGCCGAGCTGGCGCAGATGAAGCCCACGGCCACTCTGGTCAACATCGCGCGCGGCGGCATCGTCGATGACGCAGCGCTGGCCGCAGCCTTGCGCGAGAAGCGCATCGCCGCCGCGGGGCTGGACGTGTTCGAGGGTGAGCCCAAGGTCCATCCGGATCTGCTGGGTGTCCCCAACGTCGTGCTGACGCCGCACATCGCCAGCGCCACCGTGCCGACACGGCGCGCCATGGCCGATCTGGCGGTCGACAACCTGGTCGCCTACCTGACGCGCGGCGAGGCGAAGACGCCGCTCAACCCCGCCGTGCTGACGGCTTCTCGCTAAAGACGCATTTTGGAAACCTGGATCCTGCTGGGCCTGGCGGCCCTGAACCTGCTTGTGCTTCTCTGGCTGTTGCTGCGCAAGCCACCGGCCGCCGACAACGGCGAACTGCTTCGGGCGCTGGCCAGCGCCAATGAAAGAACCGAACGCGAGTTGCGCCACGAGATCGGCGAAAGCGCCCGCGGCGTGCGCCAGGAAACCACGCAGGCCTTCGCCACCTTCCAGCAGTCGATGCTGAAGCAGGGGGGCGAGGCCACGCGCACGCAGAACGCGCACATCGACGCCTTTGCGCAGCAGCTCTCGCTGCTGCAAAAGAGCTTGGCCGACACCCTGGCCACGCAGTTGCAGGGCCTGGCGGAATCGAATGCGCGGCGCCTGGCCGAAGTGCGCGCCACCATGGAAAGCCAGCTCGCCCAACTGCAGCAGAGCAACACAGCCAAGCTCGACGAGATGCGCCAGACGGTGGACGAGAAGCTGCAAAGCACGCTCGAAACCCGACTGGGCGAGAGCTTCAAGCAGGTGGCCGAACGCCTCGAGCAGGTGCACAAGGGCCTGGGCGAGATGCAGTCGCTGGCGGTGGGCGTGGGTAGCCTGCAGCGCTTGCTGACCAACGTGAAGACGCGCGGCGTCTTCGGCGAAGTGCAACTGGAGGCGCTGCTGGAACAGGTGCTGACCACCGAGCAGTACGGGCGCCAGGTCGAGACCAAGCCGCGCAGCGGCCAGCGGGTGGACTTCGCGGTGCGCTTCCCGGGCCGCGGCGACGACGGTGCGCCGGTCTGGCTGCCGATCGACGCCAAGTTCCCGCGCGACGACTACGAGCGATTGCTCGATGCCCACGAGCGCGCCGACGCCTCCGCCGCCGAAAGTGCGGCCAAGGCACTGGAGGCGCGCATCCGGGTCGAAGCCAAGTCCATCGCCGAGAACTACCTGGCCGCGCCCCACACGACCGACTTCGCCATCCTCTTCCTGCCGGTGGAAAGCCTCTATGCCGAGGTTCTGCGCCGCCCTGGCCTGATGGATGCCATGCAGCGCCAGCATCGCGTGACGCTGGCCGGCCCGACCACCTTGCTGGCCATGCTCAACAGCCTGCACATGGGCTTTCGCACCCTGGCGCTGGAGCGCCAGGCGTCGGAGGTGTGGAAGGTGCTGGGTGCGGTCAAGACCGAGTTCGAGCGCTACGGCGAATGGGTCGGGCGGGTCAAGGAACAGGTGGCCAAGGCTTCCGACACGCTGGACAAGGCCGATACGCGGGCCAGGCAGATGCGGCTGGCCTTGCGCAAGGTCGAGGCGCTGCCGGAGTCGCAGGCGCAGGCGCTGCTGCCGCTGGTCGATCCGCAGTTGCCACTCGAAGAAGACGAGTGAGCAGGGAGCTGCTGCGCCTCATTTTCGCGCAGGTCTTCCTGCACGCGGCGATGACGGGCACCCGGCTGGCGGCCCCGCTGCTGGCCTTGCAGCAGGGCTACAGCGCGGCCGCGGTGGGTGTGCTGCTGTCGTTGTTCGCGCTGACCCAGGTATTCCTGGCCCTGCCGGCCGGTCGTTATGCGGACCGGTACGGGCTCAGGCGCCCGCTGGCCATCGCGGTTGCTGCGGCCGCCAGTGGGGCGGCCTTGGCCGCCGTGTTCCCTATCTTCCCCGTGCTGTGCCTGGCTGCCCTCCTGACGGGCGGTGCCACCGGCGTCACGGTGATCGCCCTGCAACGCCATGTGGGCCACTCGGTCGCCAGCCCGATCGAACTCAAGAAGGTGTTCAGCTGGCTGGCCATCGCGCCGGCGGCGGCCAACTTCATGGGCCCCTTCTGCGTGGGCTTCCTGATCGACCACGCCGGCCGCAGCGCCGGCGATCTGGTGGGCTTCCGTGCCGCCTTCGCGCTGTCGGCCCTGCTGCCACTGGCCTGCTGGCTGCTGGCCCGCGGCGCGCGCGAGGTGCCCTTCGCGGTGACCGCGTCCGGCGGCGCCAGGCCGCGTGCCTGGGATCTGCTGGCCGAGCCGATGTTCCGGCGCCTCTTGTTCATCAACTGGCTGCAGTCTGCTGCCTGGGACGTCCACACCTTCGTGCTTCCGATCCTGGGCCACGAACGCGGCCTGTCGGCCTCGGTGATCGGCAGCATCCTGGGTGCCTTCGCAGTGGCCGCGGCCGGCATTCGCATCGTGCTGCCCCTGGTGGCTTCGCGCCTGGCCGAGCGCCAGGTGATCATCGCCGCCAACGTGTTGACCGCAGTGGTGTTCGCCGCCTACCCGCTCATGCCCGGCGCCTGGGGCATGGGTCTGTGTTCTGTGCTGCTTGGCATTGCGCTGGGCGCGGTGCAGCCGATGGTGATGAGCATGCTGCACCAGATCACGCCGGCCGCGCGCTATGGCGAGGCATTGGCGCTGCGCGTGATGACGCTCAATGCATCGAGCGTGGCCATGCCGATGGTGTTCGGCGCGGCCGGTGCGCTGATCGGCATCGCCGGCGTCTTCTGGCTGGTCGGCGGCGTGGTGGCATTGGGCACGCCGTCAGTGCGGCGGCTGGTGCCGCCGCCACTCGCCGCGGATCATCACAGCTTGTAGAAGCGGGTGATGGCGTCCCAGGCGTCCTGCGGGCTGTCGACGTATTCGAAGAGCTTGATGTCTTCCGGCGAGATCACACCTTCTTCCGCCAGGAAGTCGAAGTCGATCAGCCGGCGCCAGTAGTCGGAGCCGAACAGCACGATCGGCACCTGGCGCGACTTGCGCGTCTGCACCAGGGTCACGACCTCGAACAGTTCGTCCAGGGTGCCGAAGCCGCCCGGGAAGGCCACCAGCGCCTTGGCCCGCATCATGAAGTGCATCTTGCGGATGGCGAAGTAGTGGAACTTGAAGCTCAGGGCCGGCGTGACATAGGGGTTGGCCGCTTCTTCCATCGGCAGCGCGATCGCCAGGCCGACGCTCAGGCCGCCGGCCTCGTAGGCGCCGCGGTTGGCCGCCTGCATGATGCCGGGGCCGCCGCCGGTGCAGACGAAGAGCTTGTCTTCCGGCTCCTTGTCGTTGCTGTACTTGGCCACCAGGGAGCCGAAGGCACGCGCCTGCTCGTAGTAGTGGGTGCCACGCGCCAGCCGGCGCCAGCGTTCGGCCGCGGGCTGGTCGCCGGCCGCTTCGGCCTGCGCGAGCAGGGCGCCGGCTTCCTCCTGGCTGCGAAAGCGCGCGCTGCCGAACACCACCACGGTGTTCTCGATGCCGTGGGCACGCATCTCGAGATCGGGTTTCATCAACTCCAGTTGCATGCGCAGGCCGCGCGTCTCTCGCCGCAGAAGGAACTCGGGGTCGGCGAAGGCCAGGCGGGAAGGGTCGTGATCGAGCGGCAGTCCCTTGTCGGCATGGGCCTGCAGCGTGGCCCAGGCGTCGGCGAGGCGCTTGTCGTGAAGGTTGTGGGTCGAGTTGGGCATGTGAACGTTTTGACGGTCGGGCGGCGATTGTGCGCCTTGCGCGGCCAACGCAGGAATCAGGCCCGGCTTGCGCGCGCAGGCGAAAAAAAAGCTCCCGAAGGAGCTTTTCTGGAAGCGGTGATCGAAATGATCAGACGCGCTTGCGGTATTCGCCGGTGCGGGTGTCGATTTCGATGCGGTCGCCTTGCGAGACGAACAGCGGCACCGGCACTTCGAAGCCGGTTGCGATCTTGGCGGGCTTGAGCACCTTGCCCGAGGTGTCGCCCTTGACGGCCGGCTCGGTCCAGGTGACTTCGCGCTCGACGCTGGTGGGCAGTTCGACCGAGATCGCCTTGCCGTCGTAGAACACCACTTCGACGGGCATGCCGTCTTCCAGGTAGTTCAGCGCGTCGCCCATGTTCTCGGCCTCGACTTCGTACTGGTTGTACTCGGTGTCCATGCAGACATACATCGGGTCGGCGAAGTAGGAGTAGGTGCAGTCCTTCTTGTCCAGCACGATCTGGTCCACCTTGTCGTCGGCCTTCAACACCACTTCGGTGTTGAAGTTGGCGATCAGGCTCTTGAGCTTCATGCGCACAGTGGCGGAATTGCGGCCGCCGCGGCTGTATTCGGTCTTGAGGACGACCATCGGGTCCTTGCCGTGCATGATGACGTTGCCGGCGCGGATTTCTTGAGCGATTTTCATAGCGAGTCTCTGAGGATGTGCCGCTCGGCGCATCGTCGGGACTGCTAGGTTGATAGCACTAGCCCTGGACGCATGACCCGCGGCGGGTTCGGCGAAATTGCTGGGGTGCCGCTCTTGATTTGAGGGCCGCAGTTTCGCAAAGCCCGTTATTTTAGCTTTTTTGGGCGACGAAGCCCCGCAGGCGGGTCGCCAGGTCGGGCTGCGTCAGCAATCGCTCTCCTGCCGCCTGCACCGCCTGGCCCCAATGCGCCAGGATATCGGCGTCGGGCACGGGAGGCACTTGCTGCGAAAAACCATTCCAATGATGGTGGAACTGGCGCAGGGGTGGCGGGGCCTGCAGCCAGTCCAGGAAGGCGTCCAGCTTCACATGGTGTGCATCGTCGTCCTGCGGATAGATCTGCCAGACCAGCGGCTTGCCGGCCCATAGGGCGCGCACCAGCGAATCCTCGCCCCGGACGAAATTGAGGTCGCAGGACCACAGCAAATGGTCGAAGTCCCACTGCGCCACATGCGGCAGCCACGAGAGCGCCAGAGCGCCGCCCGGTGCGCCTGCCGATCCCAGGGCGCGAACGGCGGCGGCCGAGCGCCCAGGGGTGACGAGCAGCCGGGTCGGCTCTCCGCCGGCACGCAGTTGCGATAGCAGCGCGGGCAGGCCAGCGGCTTCGTAGCTGAACAAGGAGACCAGCCGCTCGCCTCGCCATTCGACGCCTTGGCTGGCCAGCCAGGCCTCGCGCTCGAAGCGTTGCCGCCGCGCCTGCAGATCGGCCTCGCGCAAGAGGCCGCCGGTGGCCGTCGTGAAGCCGGGGTAAAAGAAGTACTTGGTGAGCCCGTCTCCGGGCCCGCGAAACACCGGCGAGGGCAGGCCATGCAACCGCTCCACATAGGGCTCGGCCGACAGGTATTCCAGGTTGATCCAGCAGCGCTTGCGGCCGCCCCGCTGCATGGCCTGGGCGAACTGCGCGATGGCGGCCGGCGCCGGCTCGCAGCCGAAGGCCTCGATCAGCACGTCGGGCGCAGCTTCGAGCGTGAGGTGCTCGGGCGCGATCTCGTCGTCTTCGCGCCAGGGCAGCACCGCCACGCCCGGGTAGCCGCCGGGTGCCATCCACGCCAGGGCCGAGTCATCGTCGATCCATAGCCGCACCTTGTCGCCGGCCTGTGCCAGCGTGCGGGCAAGGCGCCAGCACACGCCGACGTCGCCGTGGTTGTCGATTACCTTGCAGAAAATATCCCAGCGCATCGCGGGATACTCTACAGCCCATGTCGGAATCTCATTCGGAACAACTGCTTGCTGAAGTCGCGGCGCTGCCTTCGCTGCCGGGCGTCTACCGCTACTTCGACGCCGCCGACGGCGTGCTCTATGTCGGCAAGGCGCGCAACCTGAAGAAGCGGGTGGCCAGCTACTTCCAGAAGAACCATGGCGGCACGCGCATCGGCCACATGATCTCGAAGATCGCGCGCATGGAAACGACGGTGGTGCGCTCCGAGGCCGAGGCGCTCTTGCTCGAGAACAACCTCATCAAGACGCTCAAGCCCAAGTACAACATCCTGTTTCGGGACGACAAGAGCTACCCCTATCTGAAGATCGCGGCGCACGAGTTCCCGCGCATGGCCTACTACCGCGGGGCGGTCGATCGAAAACACCGCTACTTCGGGCCCTACCCGAGCGCCTGGGCGGTCAAGGAGTCGATCCAGCTACTGCAGAAGGTCTTTCGAATCCGCACCTGCGAAGACACTGTCTACAGCAACCGCACCCGGCCCTGCCTGCTCTACCAGATCAAGCGCTGCAGCGGGCCCTGCGTCGGCCTGGTGTCGCAGGGGGACTATGCGCAGGACATTGCCAACGCCGAGGCCTTCCTGCTCGGCGATTCGCAGCAGGTGCTGCAGCAACTGGAGGCGCGCATGATGGCGCACGCGCAGAAGCTGGAGTTCGAGCAGGCGGCGGAGCTGCGCAACAAGATGTCGGCGCTGTCGCGCGTGTTGCACCAGCAGTCGGTGGAGAGCACCACCTCCGACAAGGACGTGGACATCCTGGCGGTGAAGGTGCAGGGCGGCAAGGCCTGCGTCAACCTGGCCATGGTGCGCGGCGGCCGGCACCTGGGCGATCGGGCCTACTTTCCGGTGCATGTGGAAGACGCAGCACAGATGCAGGTCGATGAAGAAGAGGCAGGCAAGCAGCCGGTCGAGCAGCAGGTGCTGGAAGCCTTCATCGCCCAGCACTACATCGACGTGCCGGTGCCTCCGACGCTGGTGCTGGGGGAGCCGATCGATCGCGCGCTGGTGGAAGCCGTTTCGCTGCAGGCCGGCATTCGCATCACCGCCGTGTTCCAGCCGCACGAGCAACGCCGCCTGTGGCTGGAGATGGCGCAGAAGAACGCCGACATCCAGCTGGCCCGCCTGCTGGCCGAAGAGGGCTCGCAGCAGGCGCGCACGCGGGCGCTGGTGGACGCGTTGGAGATCACGCCGGACGAACTCGAGACCTTCCGCATCGAGTGCTTCGACATCTCGCACACCGCCGGCGAGGCGACCCAGGCATCCTGCGTGGTGTTCGAACGCCACGCCATGCAGAACCGCGAATACCGGCGCTACAACATCGATGGCATCACACCCGGCGACGACTACGCCGCCATGCGCCAGGTGCTGCAGCGCCGTTACGGCAAGCTGGCCGAGGCGATGGCGGCGGAGATCGATGCGCCGACCGCCGGCGATGCTTCCGGCGCCGATGCCAAGCCCGGCACCGCGGGTGCACGCATGCCGGACCTGGTGCTGGTCGATGGCGGCAAGGGCCAGGTGTCGATGGCGCGCGAGGTCTTCAGCGAGCTGGGACTGCCGCTCTCGCTGATCGTCGGCGTCGAGAAGGGCGAGGGGCGCAAGGTGGGTCTGGAAGAGCTGGTGTTCGCCGATGGCCGCGAGAAGGTCTACCTGGGCCGCGATTCGGCCGCCCTGATGCTGGTGGCGCAGATCCGCGACGAGGCGCACCGCTTCGCCATCACCGGCATGCGCGCGCGCCGCGCCAAGGTGCGGGTGGGTGGCAGCCAGCTGGAAGACATTCCGGGCATCGGCCCGAAGCGGCGTGCGCGCCTGCTGCAGCGCTTCGGCGGCATCCGCGGCGTGGCCTCGGCCAGCATCGAGGACCTGGCCTCGGTCGATGGCATTGCCTTCGAACTGGCGGAGGAGATCTACCGTGCCCTCCATTGAGCCCCCAAGGACTCGGCAAGCCGGGTCCGCCCCCCGCAAGAAGACTTGGGGCAGCCCGGCGTCTTCATCGGACCCGGGCCGCCCGCGCCCGCATGACACAATCGCATCAATGTTCTGGACATTGCCCACCATCATGACCTGGACGCGGATCGTCGCGATCCCGTTGCTCGTCGGCGTGTTCTACCTCCCGTTCGCGGAGCCGGTGCGCAACCTCATCGCCACCGTGATGTTCGTCGTCTTTGCCGCCACCGACTGGCTCGACGGCTACCTGGCGCGCAAGCTCAACCAGACCTCGGCCTTCGGCGCCTTCCTCGATCCGGTGGCCGACAAGTTCCTGGTCTGCGCATCGCTCCTGGTGCTGGTGCACCTGAACCGGGCCGACGTGTTCGTGGCGCTGATCATCATCGGCCGCGAGATCGCCATCTCGGCGCTGCGCGAATGGATGGCGCAGATCGGCGCCGGCAAGAGCGTGGCGGTGCACATGCTGGGCAAGGTCAAGACCACGGTGCAGATGGTCGCCATCCCCTTCCTGCTCTACAACGGCGTGCTGTGGGGCGTGATCGACACCGGGCGCTGGGGCCAGTGGCTGATCTGGATCTCGGCCGTGCTCACGGTCTGGTCGATGATCTATTACCTTCAAAAGGCGATCCCCGAGATTCGGGCCCGCACCAAATGACGCCTTTGGCCGCCGAGCGCGGCTCGGGCTGGCTGCGTGCCATGCCGATCATCTTCGTGCTGATCTGGAGCACAGGCTTCATCGTGGCCCGCTACGGCATGCCGCACGCGCCCCCGCTGAAGTTCCTGGCGGTGCGCTATGGCTTGTCGTTGGTCTGCTTGTGCATCTGGGTGGCGGCGGCCCGTGTCGCCTGGCCGGCCACGCGCGCGCAGTGGCTGCACTTGGCCATCACCGGCATCTTCATGCAGGCGGGCTATCTGGGCGGCGTCTGGGCCGCCGTGCGGGTGGGCATGGGCTCGGGGCTGGTCGCGCTTCTGGTCGGCATCCAGCCGGTGCTGACGGCGATCTGGCTGTCGGCGCGCGGTGGCGCCATCTCGCGCCGGCAGTGGGCCGGCCTGCTGCTCGGCTTTGCCGGCCTCGTGATGGTGGTGTGGCGCAAGCTGGGGCAGGGCGGCGAGGTCACGGCGCAGAGCATGGCGCTGGCGTTGCTGGCCCTGCTGTCGATCACCATCGGCACGCTGTACCAGAAGCGCTTTCTTGCGCCTTGCGACGTGCGCAGTGCCAGCATGGTCCAGTTGGCGGCGGCCCTGGTGGTGAGCCTGCCCTTTGCCTTGCTGGAGACCGATCCCATCCACTGGAACGCCGAATCGATGGGCGCCATGGCCTGGTCGGTGCTGGCCCTGACCCTGGGTGGCAGTTCGCTTCTGTACATACTCATTCAGCGTGGCAGCGCCACTGCCGTCACCAGCCTGCTCTACCTGGTGCCGCCATGCACCGCTGTGATGGCCTGGTTGCTGTTTCGCGAACCGATCACTGCGCTCACATTGGCCGGCATCGCCATCACCGCCGTGGGCGTGAGCCTGGTCGTGCGCGAGCAACGCAATCAAGAAGTGCAAGGAGTCGCATCATGAGCAAGAAAGGAATTGCAGTCATTGCCGGTGATGGCATCGGCAAGGAGACCATGTCCGAAGGCCTGCGCGTGGTCGACGCGGCGGCGCGCAAGTTCGGCATCGAGCTGGCTTTCGACCACTTCGACTTCTCCAGCTGGGACTACTACGAGAAGCACGGCCAGATGCTGCCGGACAACTGGAAGGACCTGATCGGCGGCCACGACGCCATCTACTTCGGCGCGGTGGGCTGGCCCGAGAAGATCGCCGACCATGTCTCGCTGTGGGGCTCGCTGCTGCTGTTCCGGCGCGAGTTCGACCAGTACGTCAACTTGCGACCGGCGCGCCTCATGCCCGGCATCATCGCGCCGGTGGTGCGGCGCGACGGCAGCCCGCGCCAGCCGGGCGAGATCGACATGTACATCGTGCGCGAGAACACCGAGGGCGAATACTCCAGCATCGGCGGGCGCATGTACCCGGGCACGCCGCGCGAGATCGTGATGCAGGAGACGGTGATGTCGCGCCACGGCGTGGACCGGGTGCTCAAGTTCGCCTTCGAGCTGGCGCAATCGCGGCCTGAAGAAGCACCTGACCAGCGCCACCAAGTCCAACGGCATTGCCATCACGATGCCCTACTGGGACGAGCGTGTGGCCGAGATGGCCAAGCACTATCCGCAGGTGAAACTGGATAAGTTTCACATCGACATCCTGACCGCGCATTTCGTGCAGCGGCCCGACTTCTTCGACCTGGTGGTGGCCAGCAATCTGTTCGGCGACATCCTGTCCGACCTGGGGCCGGCCTGCACCGGCACCATCGGCATCGCGCCCAGTGCCAACCTCAACCCGGACCGCACCACGCCTTCGCTGTTCGAGCCCGTGCACGGCTCGGCGCCGGACATTGCGGGCAAGGGGATCGCGAACCCCATCGGCCAGATCTGGTGCGGCGCGATGATGCTCGAGTTCCTGGGCCGCAAGGATGCGCACGACGCGGTCCTGGCGGCAATCGAGAAGGTGCTGGCGCCCCAAAGTGGCGCGCCGCGTACACCCGATATCGGCGGAAAGGCAACGACCAGCGATGTAGGCCGCGCGATCGAGATGGCCCTTTGAAATAGGACTTCACGAAAGGCATCTAAAATCGCGGCGCTCACTGTGCTACACGACGTTGTGCCTTATTGACACCCCGTAGACCAGTGGCTTTAATGCCTGTCGGCAGTGCGCTGCCGACGTGTCAGATTTCCTCCTCCATCGCCATGCCACGCGGCCTTCGCCGTGCTGCATCGCTTTGCAGTCGACGAATCACCCGACCAACTTCTTTATTCGACAAGGGGCCCTTGTGAACAAGACCGAACTGATTGAGCACATCGCGAAGAACGCAGACATTTCCAAGGCAGCGGCCACCCGCGCACTCGAGTCGACCATCGGCGCGATTCGCACCACGCTGAAAAAAGGCAACTCCGTGTCGCTCGTCGGTTTTGGTACTTTCGCGGTGGGCAAACGTGCCGCCCGCACCGGCCGCAATCCGCGCACCGGCGCTGCGATTAAAATCAAGGCCGCCAAGATCCCGAAGTTCCGCCCCGGCAAGGCGCTGAAAGATGCGTTGAACTAAGGCGAAGGTTTCCAAGGTGGGGTGCTTAGCTCAGCTGGTAGAGCGGCGCCCTTACAAGGCGTAGGTCGGGGGTTCGAACCCCTCAGCACCCACCACCGAAGCAATCAAAGGCGAACAAGTTGTTCGCCTTTTTTGTTATGCAGCCCCAAGTGTTCGCCACGAGAGAGTGACTAAGCATGTTTGATTTCTTCCGCAAGTACAACAAGGTCATGATGGTGCTCTTGTTCTTGCTGATCATCCCTTCGTTCGCGTTCTTCGGCGTCGAGCGCTTCATGGATGGCAGTCAAAAGGGCGAAGTCGTGGCGCGGGTCGACGGACGCGACATCACGCGCCCCGAATGGGATGCGCGCCATCGCAACGAGGCCGACCGCATCCGCCAGCAGATGCCCACCATTGACGCCGCGCTGCTCGATTCCGACAGCGCGCGCTACGCCACGCTGGAGCGCATGGTGCGCGAGCGCGTGCTGGCGGCAGAGGCTTCCAAGTCGCACATGACGGTGTCCGAAGAACGCCTGGCGCGCACCTTCGCACAGGAGCCCGGCCTGGCCACCTTCCGCAAGCCCGACGGCACCTTCGATCGCGAGCTGTTCCAGCGCGCCACCGGCCAGACGCCCGAGCAGTACGAAGCAGCCGTGCGCGGCGAGATGGCGACGCAGCAGGTGTTGTTGGGCGTTCGCGCCGGCGCCTTTGCCTCCAAGGCGCAGGCCGATGCGACACTGGCTGCCTTCTACGAGCGCCGCGAAGTGCAGCTGGCGCGCTTCAAGCCGGAAGATTTCGCCACCAAGGTGAGCGTGAGCGATGCCGACCTGGAGACCTACTACAAGGAGCACACCACGCAGTTCCAGGCGCCCGAGGAAGCCAGCATCCAGTACCTGGTGCTCGATATGGAAACGGTCAAGAAGGGCATCGCGGTGAACGAGGCCGACCTCAAGACCTACTACGAACAGAACAGCGCGCGCTTTGGCACGCCCGAAGAGCGCCGCGCGAGCCACATCCTGATCAACGCCCCTTCCAGCGCGAGTGCGCAAGAGCGCCAGAAGGCCAAGGCCATGGCCGAGGAACTGCTGGCGCAAGTGATCGCGGCGCCCAACACCTTCCCGGATGTGGCGCGCAAGAACTCGCAGGACCCCGGCTCGGCCGAGAAGGGCGGCGACCTCGACTTCGTCAGCCGCGGCGCCATGGTCAAGCCCTTCGAGGACGCGATGTTCGCGCTCAAGAAGGGCGAGATCACGCCCAAGCTGGTCGAGACCGAGTTCGGCTTTCACATCATCAAGCTGGACGACATCAAGCCCGGCGTGGTGCCGCCCTTCGAGAAGGTGCGCGCCGCCATCGAGAATGACCTGCGCACGCAGCAGGCGACCACCGAGTTCGCCAAGGCTGCCGAGACCTTCAGCGATGCGGTCTACCAGCAGCCCGACAGCCTGCAGTCGGCGGCCGACAAACTCAAGCTGACGATCCAGACGGCGGCCAAGGTCGGGCGCCAGCCGGCCCCTGGAGCGGCGGCCGGCCCGCTGGCGAAC
>DATILH010000097.1:0-7594 GCA_035476655.1 Variovorax sp. | reverse complement strand
GCCACCACGGCGCCCACCGAGATGTCGATGCCCCGGGTCGCGATCACCAGGGTCATGCCCAGCGAGACCAGGATCAGCGGCGCGGCCCGGTTCAGGATGTCGATCAGGCTGCCGTACAGGTGCCCGTCGCGCCACTCGATGTGCAGGAAGCTGGGATTGAAGGCGGCGTTCAATGCCAGCAGCAGGACCAGCGTGACGACGGGCCAGGCCAGGCGATGCGCAAAGAGCGACTTGATCATGTCTGCGCCGCGATCAGTTCGTACACCGCATCCTCCGGGCTGCCGGCGGGCAGCTCGCCCACCTTGCGCCGATCGCGCAACACCGCGATTCGGTGCGACACCCGCACCACCTCGTTCATCTCGGAGGAAATGAAGAGCACGCCCATGCCGCCCTCGGCCAGGCGCAGGATCTCGTCCATGATTTCCTGCTTGGCCGCGACGTCGATGCCGCGCGTCGGCTCGTCCAGCAGCAGCACGCGCGGGTTGGTGGCCAGCCAGCGCGCCAGCATGGCTTTCTGCTGGTTGCCGCCGGACAGGAGGCCGATGGGCGTCTCCACGCTGGGTGTCTTGATGCCCAGCGCTTTCACGAAGCGCTCGGCCAGGTGGGTCTGCTCGGCGCGCGAGAGGTTGCGCTTCAAGCCCAGGCTGGCCTGCAGCGCCAGCGCGATGTTCTCGCGCAGCGAAAGCTCGGCCACGATACCGTCGGTCTTGCGCTCTTCCGGGCACAGGGCAAGGCCGCGCCGCACCGCCTCGGCCGGGCTGGCCAGCTGCACGGCCTGGCCGTCGATGCGCAGCTGGCCGGCGTCGGGCCGCTCCAGGCCGAACAGGAGGCGCGCCAGTTCGGTGCGGCCCGAGCCCAGCAGCCCTGCCAGCCCCACCACCTCGCCGGCGCGCAACTGCAGGTCCACCGGCTGGATCCTGCCGGCCTGCGCGATCTGCTCGGCCTGCAGCAGGACCGGTGCATCCGCCGCCAGCGGCGGCCGCCGCACGGCGCCATCAGCAGCCAGGTCGACCTCCCGCCCCACCATGGCCGAGATCAGCGCCTGCGGCCCCAGCTCGGCGGCGCGCCACTCACCCACCCAGCGGCCGTTGCGCAGCACCGTGATGCGGTCCGACACCGCATAGACCTGGTTCAGGAAGTGCGTGACGAAGAGGATCGCCAGCCCCTCATCGCGCAGGCGGCGCAGCACCTCGAACAGCTTGCCTACCTCCTCCTCGTCCAGGCTGGAAGTGGGCTCGTCGAGGATCAGCACCTTGGACGACACGCCCAGCGCCCGCGCGATCGCCACCATCTGCTGCACCGCGACCGGGTAGCTGGCGAGCAGGCGGCTGACGTCGATGTCGACGTCCAGGCGCGCCAGCAACTCGCGCGCGCGCCGGTTCACCGCCGCCCAGTCGATGCGCCAGCCCTGCGCCAGCGAACGCCGCGGGTAGCGGCCGGAGAAGATGTTCTCGGCCACCGACAGGTTCGGGCACAGGTTCACTTCCTGGTAGACCGTGCTGATGCCCAGGCGCTGCGCCGCCAGCGGCGAGGCCGGGCGGATCGGCGCGCCGGCCAGGCGCATCTCGCCCGCGTCGATGGTGTAGACCCCCGTCAGCACCTTGATGAGGGTGGACTTGCCGGCCCCGTTCTGCCCCATCAGCGCGTGGATCTCGCCGGCGCGCAGGGTGAGTTGCACGTCCTGCAGCGCGGCCACGCCGGCAAAGCGCTTGTGGATGCCCGAGAGCACCAGCACGCTGGAGTCAGCCGCCGCGTTGTTCATTTGTTCTTGTTGTAGACGTCGATGAAGACCGCCGCCAGCAGCACCAGCCCCTTGATCACCTGCTGGTAGTCGATGCCGATGCCCAGGATCGACATGCCGTTGTTCATCACGCCCATGATGAAGGCGCCGATCACCGCGCCCATCACCTTGCCGACGCCGCCCGAGGCCGAGGCGCCGCCGATGAAGCAGGCCGCGATCACGTCCAGTTCGAAGCCCAGCCCCGCCTTGGGCGTGGCGGTGTTCAGCCGCGCCGCGAACACCAGGCCGGCCAGCGCCGCCAGCGCGCCCATGTTGACGAAGGTGAGGAAGGCCAGGCGTTGCGTGTGGATGCCCGAGAGCCGCGCCGCCTTCTCGTTGCCGCCCAGCGCATAGATGCGCCGGCCCAGCGTGGTGCGCTGGGTGACGAAGTCGTAGACGACGATGAGCAGCGCCATCACGATCAGCACGTTGGGCAGGCCGCGGTAGGAAGCGAGCAGCCAGCACAGAAAAACGATGGCCGCTGCGAAGAACAGGTTCTTGGCCAGGAAGAAGCCGTAGGGTTCTTCCTCCATGCCGTAGCGCGTCAGCCGGGCGCGCCCGCGCGCCTTGAAGAAGAGCAGCGCCAGAGCCGCCACCACGCCCAGCAGCAGCGAGGCCAGTCGCAGGGACTCGCCGCCGAAGGGATCGGGGATGAAGCCCGAGCTCAGCCGCTGGAAGGCCACCGGAAAGGGCCCCACCGACTGCCCGGCCAGGAGCGCCAGCGTGAGCCCCTTGAACACCAGCATGCCGGCCAGGGTGACGATGAAGGAAGGGATGCGAAAGTAGGCGACGAACCAGCCCTGCGCCGCGCCGATGACCGCGCCCGCGGCGATGCAGACGACGGCGGTAGGCAGGTAGGGCCAGTCGAACTGCACCATCAGCACGGCAGCCAGCGCGCCGATGAAGCCGCACACCGAGCCCACCGACAGGTCGATGTGGCCGGCCACGATCACCAGCAGCATGCCCAGCGCCATGATGACGATGTAGCTGTTCTGCAGCACCAGGTTGGTGAGGTTGAGCGGGCGCATCAGGGTGCCGTCGGTCAGCAGCTGGAACAGCACCATGATCGCGACCAGCGAGATCAGCATGCCGTACTCGCGCAGGTTGCTCTGCACGAAGCCCTTGTGCGGCTTCTGCGTGGTGGGCGGCGCCTGCACCGCGCCGGCCGTCTGGGTTGTTTCATGCGCCATGGACGCTGCTCCCCGAATTCACGATGACCCGCATGATGCGCTCCTGCGAGGCCTCTGCCACCGGCATCTCGGCGACGAAGCGGCCCTCGTTCATCACGTAGATGCGGTCGCACATGCCCAGCAGTTCCGGCAGCTCGGACGAGATCATGAGGATGCTCTTTCCCTCGCTCGCCAGGCGGTCGATGATGGTGTAGATCTCGTACTTGGCGCCCACGTCGATGCCGCGCGTGGGCTCGTCCAGGATCAGGAGTTCGGGCTTGGCGAAGAGCCACTTGCCCAGCACCACCTTCTGCTGGTTGCCGCCCGACAGGTCCACCGCATGCTGCGTCACGCCGCGACAGCGGATGGCGAGCGCCTGGCGGTACTCGTTGGCCACCTGGAACTCGCGGCCCACGTCGACCACGCCGGCCTGTGCCACCTGCTCGAGCTTGGCCAGCGAGATGTTCTTGCGGATCTCCTCGTCCAGAAGCAGGCCGTAGCCCTTGCGGTCCTCGGTGACGTAGGCGATGCCGTGGGCGATGGCCTTGCTCACGCTCGAAACGTCGACCGGCTGGCCGTGCAGGAAGGCGCCGCCGCTGATGCGCTGGCCGTAGGAGCGGCCGAACACGCTCATGGCGAACTCGGTGCGTCCTGCCCCCATGAGGCCGGCGATGCCGACGATCTCCCCGCGCCGCACCTTGAGATTCACGCCCTTCACCACCTCGCGGTCGGCGTGCTGTGCGTGGTGAACCCGCCAGTCGCGCACCTCGAAGACCGTCTCGCCGATCTTGGGCGTGCGCTGCGGGTAGCGGTGCGCCATGTCGCGCCCCACCATGCCGCGGATGATGCGGTCCTCGCTGATCGCGCCGGCGCGGCAGTCCATGGTCTCCACCGTGGCGCCGTCGCGCAGCACGGTGATGGAGTCGGCCACTTTTGCGATCTCGTTGAGCTTGTGCGAGATGAGGATCGAAGCGATGCCGTGCGCCTTCAACTCCAGCAAGAGCGCCAGCAGCGCATCGCTGTCGCTTTCGTTGAGGCTGGCGGTGGGCTCGTCCAGGATCAGGAGCCTCACGTCCTTGGACAGCGCCTTGGCGATCTCCACCAGTTGCTGCTTGCCCACGCCCAAGTGGGTGACGAGCGTGGTCGGCGCCTCCTTCAGACCGACCTTTGCCAGGAGGGCCTGCGTCTCGCGATAGGCCAGCGTCCAGTCGATGATGCCGCCGCGTGCCCGCTCGTTGCCCAGGAAGATGTTCTCGGCAATGGACAAGAGCGGCACCAGCGCCAGCTCCTGGTGGATGATGATGATGCCAAGCCTCTCGCTGTCGCCGATGTCGCGGAAGCGCCGCAACTCGCCCTCGTAGTGGATCTCGCCCGAATAGCTGCCGGCCGGGTAGACGCCGCTCAGCACCTTCATCAGGGTCGACTTGCCGGCCCCGTTCTCCCCGACCACGGCGTGGATCTCGCCGGCGCGCACGGCGAGGTTCACGTTGTCGAGTGCGTTGACGCCTGGAAATGTCTTGGTGATGCCGCGCATTTCCAGGAGCGTCTCGCCCTGGGCCGACGCCTGCATCACTTGATCTGGCTTTCCTTGTAGTAGCCGCTGTCCACCAGGACCTGCTTCCAGTTGGACGCGTCCACGCTCACGGGCTTGAGCAGGTACGAGGGCACCACCTTCACACCGTTGTTGTAGGTCTTGGTGTCGTTCACCTCCGGCGGCTTGCCGCCCATCATCGCGTCCACCATGCTGACCGTGACCTTGGCCAGGTCGCGGGTGTCCTTGAAGATGGTGGAAGTCTGCTCCTTGCGCAGGATCGACTTCATCGACGGGATCTCGGCGTCCTGCCCGGTCACTATCGGCATCGGCTGCTGTGCCGAGCCGTAGCCCACGCCCTTGAGCGAAGACAGGATGCCGATCGACAGGCCGTCGTAGGGCGAAAGCACCGCGTCCACCCGGTCCTTGCTGTAGTAGGCCGACAGCAGGTTGTCCATGCGCGCCTGCGCCACCGCGCCGTCCCAGCGCAAGGTGCCCACCTTCTCCATGCCCATCTGCTTGCTGCGCACCACCAGCTTGCCGCTGTCGATGTAGGGCTTGAGCACCGACATCGCGCCGTTGTAGAAGAAAAAGGCGTTGTTGTCGTCCGGCGAGCCGCCGAACAGCTCGATGTTGTAGGGGCCCTTGCCGGCCTTCAGGTTCAGTGTCTTCTCGATCGACTGCGCCTGCAGCACGCCCACCTGGAAGTTGTCGAAGGTGGCGTAGTAGTCCACGTTCTTCGAATTGCGGATCAGGCGGTCGTAAGCGATCACCTTGATGCCCTTGTCGGCAGCCTTCTGCAGCACGTCCGACAGGGTGGTGCCGTCGATGGCCGCGATCACCAGCACCTTGGGCCCCTTGGTCACCATGTTCTCGATCTGCGCCAACTGGTTCGGGATGTCGTCCTCCGCGTACTGCAGGTCAGCCTTGTAGCCGCGCTCCTTGAGCGACTTGACCATGTTGTCGCCGTCCGCGATCCAGCGCGCCGAGGACTTGGTGGGCATCGACACCGCCACCAGGCCCTTGTCCTGCGCCTGCGTGAAGGATGAAATGCCCAGCAGCCCGGCAGCCGCCAGGCCCGCAATGAGGGTCTTGAGGAAGTGTCTCTTCATGTCCTGCTCCTTCGCGTCGAATCAATACTTGCGCTTCGGGAATTCGGCCGCGGCGGTCTCCATGGGGAAGATGCCTTCCTTGGTGATGATGCGCTTGGGCACCGCCTTGCCTTCCTTGATGTCCTTCACCGCCGCCATCAGCT
Organism: Variovorax sp.; assembly: GCA_035476655.1. Taxonomy (GTDB): domain Bacteria; phylum Pseudomonadota; class Gammaproteobacteria; order Burkholderiales; family Burkholderiaceae_C; genus Variovorax. The sequence continues at coordinate 1,859 of DATILH010000097.1, read as the reverse complement.
GGGGCCCGAGCAGCGGACTGCACTCCACCGACACGTTGAGCTTGCCGGCCATCATGGCCTCGAAGGCGCCCTTCACCGCGTCGATCGAGATGATGGTGATGTCCTTGGCCGGCTTCAAGCCGGCTTCCTCGATGGCCTGGATGGCGCCGATCGCCATGTCGTCGTTGTGCGCGTACAGCACATTGATCTTCTTGCCATCGGCCTTCAGGAAGGCTTCCATCACTTCCTTGCCCTTGGCGCGGGTGAAGTCGCCGGTCTGCGAGCGGATGATCTTGAACTTGGGGTCGGCCTTGATGATTTCCTCGAAACCCTTCTTGCGGTCGATGGCCGGCGCCGAGCCCACCGTGCCCTGCAGCTCGACGATGTTCACCTCGCCCTTTTGGTCCTTCATCTTCTCGACCAGCCAGCGGCCGGCCTTGCGGCCCTCCTCGGTGAAGTCCGAGCCCATGAAGGTCACGTAGAGGCTGTCGTCCTTGACGTTGACGGCGCGGTCGGTGAGCACTACCGGAATCTTGGCCGCCTTGGCCTCGCGCAGCACGGTCTCGAAGCCGGTCTCCACCACCGGCGAGAAGGCGATCACGTCGACCTTCTGGGCGATGTAGGAGCGGATCGCCTTGATCTGGTTCTCCTGCTTCTGCTGCGCGTCGGAGAACTTGAGATCGATGCCGGCCTCCTGCGCGGCCGTCTTGATGGATTCGGTATTCGCGGTGCGCCATTCGCTCTCTGCACCGATCTGCGCGAAGCCCAGCACGATCTTCTTCTGCTGCGCGAAGGCCGCCAGCGGCAGGGCGCCGGTGACCGAGGCCACGGCGAGTGCGGCGGTAAGGGTGCGACGGTTGATGCTGCTCATGGATGTCTCCTTCTGGTTGGTTGGAACGGGAAAAAAACTCGTGGCTCAGGCTTGCATGTAGCCGGTCTTCAGCGCGGTGTAGAACTCGGCCGCCTGCCGGCCTTGCTCGCGCGGGCCGTAGCCGGAGGCCCTGCGCCCGCCGGACGGCACGTGGTAGTCCACCCCTGTTGTCGGCAGGTTGACCATGGTCATGCCGACCCGGGCATTGCGCCGGAAGTGCGTGGCATGGGCCAGCGACCTGGTGACGATGCCGGCGCACAGGCCGAAGGGCGTGTCGTTGGCGAGCTCCAGGGCATGCTCGTAGTCCTCGGCGCGCAGCACACAGGCCAGCGGGCCGAAGATCTCCTCGCGCGCCACGCGCTGTTCCGGCTGGGCCAGGAACAGGGCGGGGCTCATGTAGTGACCGGGGCTCGGGCGCGTGAGCGCCTCCCCGCCCCAGACATGCTCGGCGCCCTCGTCGCGGGCGGTCTGCACCCAGTCCAGGTTGCGCGCCAGCTGCGCGGCGTCGGCCACCGGGCCGATCTCGATGCCCGGCTCGAGCGCATGGCCGACCTTCAGCGCGGCCACGCGTTGGCGCAGCTTGGCGACGAAGGCGTCGTGCAATGGCGCCTCGACGATCAGCCGGCTCGACGCGGTGCAGCGCTGGCCGGCGGCAAAATAGGCACCCTGCACCGCGCAATCGACGGCGCGCTCCAGGTCGGCGTCGGCCATCACCACCAGCGCGTTCTTGCCGCCCATTTCCAGCTGGACCTTGGCGCGGCGCTTGGCGGCCGCCTGCAGCAGGCGTTCGCCGACGGCCACCGAGCCGGTGAAGCTCAGCGCATCGACGGCCGGATGCTCCACCAGCGCCTGCCCCACCACCCGGCCGCTCCCCATCAGCAGATTGAAGGCGCCCGCCGGCAGGGCGGCGCGGCTGATGATCTCGGCCAGCGCCCAGCCGCAGGCCGGCACCAGCTCGGCCGGCTTGAACACCACGCTGTTGCCGTGCGCCAGGGCCGGCGCGATCTTC
>DATILH010000096.1:0-4707 GCA_035476655.1 Variovorax sp. | reverse complement strand
TGTTTGCGCAAGACCTCTGGCGCTTCAAACAATCCATCGGGGAGCCATGATCGAAGTCGGTGGTGACGTAGGCCACCTGGAGGAAACCGCGGAACGATGGAAGTGTTGAAGTCAAGATGCGTCCTTTGGCTTCGGTCTCGTCAACCGAGCCCATGGCGCTGCATGTAGCTGCCAAAGCGTTCGCGAATCGCGCCTGCATGCAGCCCGAACTGCTCCAGTGTATAGACGTGGGCGCCATGCCGGCCTTCGGGATTGGCCCGGATGCGTTCCTGCATCCTGCCCTCGACCTCGTCGCTGAGCGTGTAGCCGAATCTCTCGTAGATGCGGCGCACGACGCCCATCGGGTCGGCATGGAAATCGCGGTGGCGAACGTCCAGGAATTGATCCGGCGCCCGTTCGCGGGCTTCCATCGCCCGCGTCGTCGCCGCATGCCAGTTGTCGATCTCGCGCTCACCGATTTCCTGCAGCTGCACGTTCTGGCCTTCGCTCAGGCCGCGTGCCATCGCCAGCACGCTGCACAGCGAGGGCAGCGCCTGCACCGGATCTCGGTGCGTCTGCACGATGCAGGCATCGGGAAAGCGCTCGAGCAGGACGTCGAGCTTCCAGATGTGTCCGGGGTTCTTCAGCAGCCAGGGCTTGCCGGCCTCGTCGGCTCCGACGAGTTGCAGCACCGTGGCCAAGCGCCGGTACGAGGCCTGCTCGTCCTGCCCGCGCCACCAGGCGTCGTAGCCCGGCACGCGGAAGGTGGAGCCGAAGGTGTTGCTGCAGAAGTTCTGCCTGAGCACCTCCAGGCATTCGTCGACGTCGTCGGCCACCATGTCGTGCGCGGCGCGCATCTCGGGTGCGCCGGCGAAGAAGGCCTCGATGCCGGCGACCGTGGCCTGGTACATCGGGTTGGTGGACCAGGTGGCGCGCGGCGGGCGCGGCATCGGAAAGGCGGTGAGCCAGCGCTCCAGCCCCTGGAACTGCGGGTCGACCGACAACAGCTTGTGCAACGCCGTCGTGCCGGTGCGCGGCACGCCGGCGATCACCAGCGGCCGGGTCACCGGCCGCTGCAGCGCATCAGGCCGTTCGCCCAGGCTGCGCTGGGTGACCAGCCGTGCAACCAGCACGCCCACGAGGTTGCCAAAGACGAACGCGCGACCACCAGGTGCGAAGCGCGGGCCGTCATGCTCCAGCGCATCCAGCAGGCGCCCAAGGCCCGGCAGGTATTCGTCTTCGGGGCCGAAGTCGCCCAGTCCGGTGGCGCCGCGGGCGGCGGCATGCAGCGCGTCTTCGGCGCCGGTGAAACGTGATGGAAGGCTCATCGGTTCTGCACTCTGTTGGATGGTCGATCTACCAGCGGCGGCGCAACTGGGCGCCCATCCGGCGCGCAGCCAGCGATGCGGCGCGCTGGGCAGGAGAGACGGTCGGCGTGTCCGCGGGGAGGTGCTCACGCAAGCGTGCGAGCGGCACGCGCGTGAGCGTGGGTGTGGGGTGTGAGCTGCACTCGTACCAGCGGCCGATGGCGGTCCCACGGTTGATGCCCGCCGTGTCCAGCCAGTTGGGCACGCCGGGGTCGCGGTGCGCCAGCACCGCACGGAACTTGCCGTCGCCGTCGATGCGCGCCTGGTGGCCGTTCAGGCTGCTTTGGCGCCAGACGTAGTCGATGGTGTTGAACAACGGATCGTTGAGCTGCACGTTCCAGTAGCGATGTGTTTCGGGTAGCTCGGTCTCCAGGATCAGCGCCTCGTCGGGCGCGAAGTCGAACAGTGCCTGCCAATAGGCCTGCTTCACCAAGCCGCCGCCGAAGGCATGAAATTCGAAACGGTTGTGCGTGTCACGTTCGCGCAGCTGGCCCAGGTGAGTGAGCCACATCCGCGAGAGCCGACGCACGAAGCCGCCCATCAGCGCTTCGGTGCGCTCGGCGATCTCGGCCGCGCTCATCAGCGGCTTCTGCGCCGGCGCATCGAGCCGCTCGATGGCCAGCCGCGCATCGCGCTCTCTGCCCCATTCGTAGCTGCGCTGGCGCACCATGAAGAATTCGGCCGCGGGATCAAGCGGCAGCCAGTTGCCGCGCAAGCCCACCGGTCGTTCGCCGCTCACCAGCACGTCGAAGCGGCCTTGCGCGTCGCGCTCCAGCGCATCGAGGTCGACCTGCAGCAAGGGCGGCGCCGGCCGGTCCGACATGCCCATCATCTGGCGGCCGATGTCCAGCGTGAGCAGGTGCACGCTGCCGCGCTCGCCGCTGATGCGGTAGCTGCCGTCGCCGCGCACCGGCGTGAACACATAGGTGTCGTCCGGATTGGGCTGCAGCAGGAACACCGAGTTGAGGAACGGCATCCAGTCGGGGTGATCGGCCGTGGCGCCGAAGTACATGAAGTAGCCCAGCGACAGGTTCATCTGCAACTGGCGGTACAGCTGCGCGCGCAGCTGCTCGCAGTCGGGGTGCTCGGCCAGCGCCGTCAGGTCGCCGGCCGACTCGAGCATCGCGAGGTAGGCCTTCCAGGTCAGCAGGGCTGCGGTCATCCTGCCCTCACGCCCAGGGATCGACCATCAGCTTGCATTGGTGGCTGCGTTGGCGCAGCGCTTCGAAGGCGGCGGGCAAGGCCTCCAGCGACACACGGCCGGTGATCATCGCGCGTGGCTCCACATGGCCGGCGTCGAAGGTGTCGGCCACGTGCGTGAACTCCGCCATGCTGTAGGTCACGGCGAACTGCAAACGCACCTCCTTCCATACCGCGATGGCGGGAACGAGGCTGTCGGGCACGGTGCAAAAGCCCAGCACCACGACCTGGCCGGCCGGGCGAACGCAGTGGATGGACTGGGCGATCAGGTCCTTCTGGCCGGCGCATTCGAAGACCACGTCGGGCGCTGCGCCGAGGGCCTGCGCGGCCAGGGCCGGCAGGTTCTCGCCGGGCTCGGGCAGCACGAACCGGCTGGCGCCCATGGCCAGGGCCAACTCTTCGCGGCGGCGCGTAGCGGCAGTAACCGCGATGCGACCGGCACCCATGCGGCGCGCCCAGAACACCGCGGCCAGGCCCACCGGCCCGGCGCCGATGACCAGCACGCGCGCGCCCGGTACCAGGCCCGCCAGCGCCACCCCGTGCAAGCCCACCGCCATCGGCTCGATCAGGGCGCCGTCTTCCATCGACAGGCTGGCCGGCAGCGGGGTGGCGACGCGCTCCTTGACGGCCACATATTCGGCAAAGCCAGCCGCGTGGCCCTGGAACTGCGCGCAGAAGTTGGGCTTGCCCGCCAGGCAGGTGGCGCAGCGGCCGCAGCCGAAGAACGGAAGCGCGGTGATGCGGTCGCCAAGCTTCAGGCGCTCGACCTTGGGGCCGACCGCGACGACTTCACCGGCGAACTCATGGCCCAGCGAAGAACCTTGCGGGTAGCCGAAGCCTGGCGCGTGGCCGTCGGTCATGTGCAGGTCGCTGCCGCACACGCCGCAGCGGTGAACCTTGATCACGACCTCGCCGTCGGCGGGGGTCGGGTCGGGCCGCTGCTCGATGGCGAGTGGCTCGCCGGGGCGCTGGAAGATGGCTGCTCGCACGGGCGTTTCCTTCAGGTTTGCAGGTCCCCTGGCGGCATCGCCCACTATTCACATATTCGACCCACGTTCTGTTTTTAGTTTACCGGGAAACCAAACCAGGTCAAACCTCAATCGATAGGCTTTGAGCCAGGGATTACCCTGGCCGGTGGTTCAGAATCTCAGTCGGCCCGCATGATCAGCGCATGGGCGGCCATCGGCCCGGTTGCGGTCACGCCGCCGTCGACCGGCAACTCGACGCCCGTGATGAAGCGCGCTTCGTCGCTGGCCAGAAAGCAGACCGCCAGCGCCACATCCCAGGCATCGCCCTCCAGGCCGAGCGGCCCGATCTTTCGGCGGGTTTCGCGCACATCGGGGGGCAAGACATGCATGGCGTGGGGCGTCATCAAATGGCCCGGCGCGACGGTGTTGGCACGAATGCCGTCACGCCCGTGCATCACGGCGATCTCGCGCGCCAGCTGCGCCATCGCGGCCTTGGATGTGCCATAGGCGAGCGAGCCGAGCGCGCGGATGCCGGCAATCGATGAAATATTGACGATGGAGCCGCCCCCGGTCTTCGTCATTTCAGCGATTGAATACTTCGACATCAGCATCGCGCTCTTGAGGTTGATGTCGAAGATGCGCGACCACATGGCGTCGTCGATGGTTTCCAGCTGGGTGGGACTTGAAATGCCGACGTTGTTGACCAGGATGTCGAGCCGTCCGAAGCGAGCCACGGTTTCCGACACCAGCCGTGCGCAGGCTTTGCCATCGCTGACATCGCCCGCGCAGGCGAACGCATCACCACCTTCTCGGCGGATGCGGGCGGCGGTGTCTTCGGCCCGGGCCAGGTCGATGTCGCTGCAGCAGACGCGGGCGCCCTCCCCGGCCAGAACGAGTGCAATGGCACGGCCGATGCCCACGTCCGCGCCTTCGGTACCGGCGCCGGTGACCAGCGCGACCTTGCCCGCAAGGCGGCTGCCATACTTTCGCGGTTGCGGCATCAGGGCCTGTTCACACTGTTTTTGCCAGTGCGAACGTGCTTAAAACCGCGCCAATCTAGGCGCGCGACGACGCCAAGGCTTTCCGCCTTGGCTAGGAGCGTAACGACGAGTGGCGCGGTTTTAAGCACGTTCCCTCCGGGTTGCGAGTCAAAAAGGCCATGCGCGGCGTTGCAAAGCCTTGCCGGGGGAGAC
>DATILH010000095.1:0-13893 GCA_035476655.1 Variovorax sp. | reverse complement strand
CGGTCGGCGGTGTACCGGTTGATCATCGAATCCATGTTGCCGGCGGTGACGCCGAAGAACAGGTTGGGCTTGCCCAGTACCTTGAATGGATCCGCGCTGTGCCAGTCCGGCTGCGCGATGATGCCCACGCGAAAGCCCTGCGCCTCCAGCATGCGGCCGATCACCGCCATGCCGAAGCTGGGGTGGTCGACGTAGGCGTCGCCCGTCACCACGATGATGTCGCAGCTATCCCAGCCCAGCGCATCCATTTCCGCCCGCGAGGTGGGCAGGACCTTGGCCGCTCCGAAACGCGCGGCCCAGTATTTGCGATAACTGGTCAGCGGCTTGGCGGCGCGCGTGAAGAAGGAAACGTCGACGGGGGCGTTCATGTGGGGGAGGAGTGGCGGGGCACGCCGTGGAGGCAACCCTCGATTTTAGGGTTTTCCACAGGTTTTGTCCTGCAAAGCCCTGAACGACGGCCGCGCATTGCCGACACATTTGATTGCCTCAGTCAAGTATATTCATGACTATGACAAGCATCAGCACCACGCCCAGTGCCGCGGCCGTGAAGGCGGTACGCCAGTTCAACCGTTTCTACACCCGCGAGATCGGCGCACTCGACCCCTATCTGGGCGGCACCATGCCGCTGACCGAGGTGCGCGTGCTGTACGAGCTGGCGCACCGCAGCGAGCCGGTGGCCAGCGAGATCGCCCGCGACCTGGGCCTGGACGGAGGCTACCTGAGCCGCATCCTGCGCCGCTTCGAGTCGCAGGGATGGATCAGCCGCGCCCCTCGTGCAGGAGACGGCCGGCAGAGCCTGCTGAGCCTGACACCCGCCGGGCGCGAAGCCTTCGAGCCCCTGCAGCAGAAGTCGCGCGACGAGGCCGCCGCCCTTCTCGAGCGCCTGCCCGCGCCCGACCAGCAGCGGCTGATCCATGCCATGGAGACGCTGCAGGCCCTGCTTGCACCCGCACACGCCGGCGCGGCCGCGGCACCACGCACGGTGCTGCTGCGCGATCCGGCCCCCGGCGACATCGGCTGGGTGGTGCAGCAACACGGCGAGATCTATGCCCGGGAGTACGGCTGGAACAGCGAGTTCGAAGCGCTGGTGGCCGACATCGCGGCCAAGTTCATGCGCAACTTCCAACCGGAGCGCGAGAAGTGCTGGATCGCCGAGCTGGATGGCGAGCGTGTCGGCGCCGTCTTCCTTTGCGCCAAGTCTGCCGGCACCGCGCAGCTGCGCATGCTGCTGCTGGCGCCACGCGCCCGCGGCATGGGCCTGGGCGCTCGCCTGACGGACGAATGCATCGCCTTTGCCCGGGCCAAGGGCTACAGGAAGATGGTGCTGTGGACCAACAGCTGCCTGACGGCCGCGCGCGGCATCTATGCCTCGCGCGGCTTCAAGCTGGAAAAGTCGGAGCCCTACGAGGGCTTCGGCCAGCAACTGGTCGGGGAGACCTGGTCGCTCAAGCTCTAGCGGCGCGGCTGCTGGCGCGCACGCTGGCGGTCGGGTCACCCATGGGGTGCTTGACGCGCGGCGCACCCTCCTCGCACAGGTCGTAGGTGGTCACGCCATTGAAGGCCTGGCTGCCCAGCAGCGCCTCGGGCTTGGCCAGGGTGCGGCGCATGTCGCGCGCGCCAGCCTCCCAGTGCTCGTCGACGGCGGCGCGCGAGAACTCGTAGTCCTTCGACTCGAGCTCGTAGGGCTTGTCGCGGTAGATCAGATGGAAGATGTCGATCGGCTGGTGCGACAACTGCGCCTGCACCTGCGCCACGCTCGGGTCGTTGCGCAGGGCCGGCGGCAGCTTGGCGATCAGGTCGGCGATGGCCTGCTGCAGGTTCATGTTGGCGGCCATTACATCGGTGTTCATGCGGGTGCGGCTGGAATAGGTGATGTCCTTCTGCCGCTCTATCACCTCGGTCAGGCTGGTGGGCATGAGGCCGCGGGCGCTGAACAGGTCGACCTGCAGCACCACCAGCGCCTCGTTGCGCGGCTGCAGGTCGAGCACGTACTGCAGCGGCGTGTTGGAGACGATGCCGCCATCCCAGTAGTCCTCGCCATCGATGCTCACCGGCGCGAAGCCCGGCGGCAACGCGCCGGAGGCCATGATGTGCTCGGGGCCTAGGCGCAGGCCGGGAGTGGTGTTGTCGAAGTAGACCGAGTTGCCGCTGCGCACGTTCACCGCGCCCACGCTGACGCGGGTGCCGGCGTCGTTCAGGCGATCGAAATCGACAAGGCGCTCCAGCGTGCTCTTCAGCGGCGCGGTGTCGTAGATGCTCAGGAGCGGCGCGGCCCCGCCCAGCAGCAGCGCCGGCGTGCGGCGCGGCTCGAAGAAGCCGGGAATGCCGAAGAGCGAAGCCATGCCGGCGCTCCACTGGTTGAGCGTCTCGCGCGTGGCCAACCAGGGCGGCAAGCGCTGCGCCGGACCGGAGGACACCAGTTCCCAGAACTCGCGCAGGCGCTCGACGCGCTTGTCGACCGGGTTGCCGGCAATCAGTGCCGCGTTGATGGCGCCTATCGAAACACCAGCGATCCAGTGCGGCGGTTCCTGCGTTTCGCACAGCGCCGCATAGACGCCAGCCTGGTAGGCGCCAAGCGCGCCGCCGCCCTGCAGCACCAGCGCCCGGCGCGCCTTGCGGATGGCGGCACGCCGCGCTTCGTTGAGTCCATTCGTTGGTCGGGTCTTGCTCATGGACACCGATTGGACAACAGGGCGCGGCGCGCCGGCGGAATCAGTCGTCGCTGTCCGACAGGAACACCCGGTGAATCATCGCCCCCAGGATGGCGCCGGCGATCGGTGCAACCCAGAACAGCCAGAGTTGGTCGAGCGCGGCGGGGTCATTGGCAAACAGCGCAGGACCGGTGCTGCGCGCCGGATTGACCGAGGTGTTGGTGACCGGGATCGACACCAGGTGGATCAAGGTCAGGCACAGGCCGATGGCCAGGCCGGCAAAGCCCGCGGCAGCGCGCTTAGCGGTAGCGCCCAGGATGACCAGCAGGAACACTGCCGTCAGCACGACCTCGGTGATCAAGGCCGCCTGCATGCCGAACTTGCCCGGCGAGTGCTCGCCAAAGCCATTGCTGGCAAAGCCGCCGATCTCGGCGCCGGGCTTGCCGGTGGCAATCAGGTAAAGCACCGCGGCAGCCGCCACCGCTCCGCAGACCTGCGCAATCACGTAGCCCGGCAAGTGGCCGAAGCGAAAGCGCCCCGCCACCGCCAGTCCGACCGACACGGCTGGATTGAAATGCCCGCCCGACACGGGCCCGAAGGCATAGGCGCCCGTCAGCACCGTGAGGCCGAAGGCCAGCGAGACGCCGACAAAGCCGATGCCCAGTTCCGGAAAGGCCGCCGCCAGCACGGCGCTGCCGCAGCCGCCGAAGGTGAGCCAGAACGTGCCGAGGAACTCGGCGGACAGTTTCTTCAAGGTGCTGTTCATGTTTGCTATTTCTTCCCTGGTGAGTTTTGATATTTGCCGCCCGGGCGGGCCGGGCCGCGGGGCATTCTAGGAATGCAACTCAAGGGGAAGTCTGGCAAAAATGTCACCGGTCCGCAAACCGGCGCGGAGCTATTCACGAAACAGCGCCTTCGATCAGCGCTCGCTGTGCAAGGACGCGCCTATCGGCCGCTCGCTGCCCTGAAGCGAGCCATAAGCATGGGCATAGACCCAGGTAAACTCGGCCCCCAGCAGGAAGATCTGGGCCGAGTAGTACACCCACACCAGCACCACCACCAGCGAGCCAGCCGCCCCGAAGCCCGAGGCCACGCTGCTCTTGCCGATGTACAGCCCGATCAGGTGCTTGCCGATGGAAAAGAGCAGCGCCGTCACCGCCGCGCCAACCCAGACGTCACGCCACTGCACCCGGGCGCGCGGCATCAGCTTGTAGATCATGGCGAAGCCGACCACCGTGATGGCAAATCCGAAGAGGAAGTTGATGCTTTGCGCCAGTGCCGTCCAACCGCCGAAGACTGGCGCCCACCACTTGCCCAGCGCCGCGAAGACCGCGCTGGCCACCAGCGACACCATCAGCAGAAAACCGATGCCCATGATGAGGCCGAAGGACAGCAGGCGCGTGTGCACCATCTTCCAGACCCCACCGGCCTCGCGCGCCGGGGCGCGCCAGATGCGGTCCAGCGCGTCCTGCAGTTCCCGAAACACGGTGGTGGCGCCGAGGATCAGCAGGGCAATGCCGGTGATGGTGGCGACAATGCCTTCGGCCGGCTTGTTCACCGAGTTCAGCAGGCCCTGCACCGCCAGCGCGCCCTGCTCGCCCATCAGGCCGGAAAGCTGCGTGAAGATGGCGCCGTGCGCCGCCGCTTCGCCGAACACCAGGCCGGCCACCGAGATCACGATCAGCAAGAGCGGCGCAATCGAGAACACCGTGTAGTAGGCCAGCGCCGCACCCATGCTCGGGGCGTAGTCGGCCTGCCAGGACAGGACCGCCTGCTTGCACAGGTCGAACATTGCGCGCAGCTTCATGGGCCAAGTCTCGCCGAAGACAGGCGCTTGCGGCCAGCCAGATAATCGACCGAATGCAACCGGCTCCCCACGACGCGGCAACAGCCTCCGACAGGCCGCGCCCCCAATCCATCCGCGAAGTGTTCTGGACCTTCAACTGGCTCGCGTTGCAAGGCTTCGGCGGCGTGCTGGCGGTGGTGCAGCGTGGCCTGGTCGAACACAAGCGCTGGCTCACGACCGAAGAGTTCATCGAGGAATGGGCCGTGGCCCAGGTGCTGCCCGGACCCAACGTGATCAACCTGGCGCTGATGCTGGGCGACCGCTATTTCGGCCTGCGCGGCGCCCTGGCGGCGCTGACCGGCATGCTGGCCTTTCCCACGGTGCTGATCCTTCTGCTGGCCCTGGTCTATGCCCAGTACGCCGGGCATCCGCAGGTGGCCGGTGCGCTGCGCGGCATGGGCGCGGTGGCCGCCGGCCTGATCGCCGCCACCGGCATCAAGCTGATGCCCGCGCTGCGCCGGCACCCGCTGGGCATGCGCAACTGCGTCGTCTTCGTCGCGCTGGTGTTCGGCACCATCGCACTGCTGCGCTGGCCGCTGGTCGGCGTGCTGACCGGCTTCGGCGGCGTGGCCTGCGTCTGGACCTGGCGGAGGATCGCGCCATGAGCATCCACCTGAGCGGGGCCGACTGGCTGGCGCTGTTCCTGCAATACATGTTCCTGTCACTGATCTCGATCAGCGGCGCCATCACCACCGTGCCCGACATGCACCGCTACCTGGTCGCGCAGCAGGGCTGGCTGAGCGATGCGCAGTTCAATTCCTCGGTGGCCATTGCGCAAGCCGCGCCGGGGCCCAACGTGCTCTTCGTCGCGCTGATGGGCTGGAATGTGGGCATCAACGCCGGTGGCGGCATCGAGGCCGGCATGCGGGCCTGGCCGCTGGGCCTCTTCGGCCTGGCCGTCACACTGGTGGGCATCATGCTGCCCAGCACCACCCTCACCTACTTCGCCACGCGCTGGGGCCACCGCAACCGCGACCGGCGCGCCGTGCGCGCCTTCAAGCAGGGCATGGCGCCTGTGGTGATCGGCCTGCTGCTCGCAACCGCCTGGGTGTTGGCCGCCGCCAATGGCGCTGCCAGTTCGGCGGCCCCTTGGCACCTGTGGCTGTTGACTGCCTTGGCGGCCTTCCTGGTGTGGCGCACACGCATCCATTTGCTCTGGTTGCTCGGCGCCGGTGCACTTCTGGGTGGCCTGGGGCTGGTCTAAGGCCGAAAAGCGTAGAAACTTGCGTTCAAGGAGAGCTTGCCGACCATGAATCTTCGACCGTTGGGCCAATCGGGCCTTCAAGTCTCGCCGCTGGCGCTGGGCGGCAATGTCTTCGGCTGGACCGCCGACGAGGCGCTGAGTTTCAGGCTGCTCGATGCCTGGGTGGATGGCGGCTTCAACTTCGTCGACACCGCGGACGTCTACTCGCGCTGGGCGCCCGGCCATGTGGGGGGCGAGTCCGAGTCAATCCTCGGCAAGTGGATGCGCCAGACGGGCAAGCGCAACCGCATCGTGCTGGCTACCAAAGTCGGTTTGGCCATGGGCGACGGCAAATCCGGCCTGGCGCCGACCTACATCCGGGAGGCGGTCGATGCCTCGCTGCGCCGACTCAAGACCGACCACATCGACCTCTACCAGGCGCACGAGGACGACCCGGCCACGCCGCTGGAAGACACGCTGGGCGCATTTGCGGAACTGATCAAGGTGGGCAAGGTGCGGGCCATCGGCGCCTCCAACTACAGCGCGCCGCGGCTGGCGCAGGCGCTGGACATATCCCAGCGTGCCCGGCTGCCGCGCTACGAATGCCTGCAACCGCTCTACAACCTGTACGACCGCGCGGCCTACGAGGACGAGCTCGAGCCCCTGTGCGCGCAGCAGGGCCTGGGCGTCATCAACTACTACGCCCTCGCCTCCGGCTTTCTCACCGGCAAGTACCGCAGCGAGGCCGATGCCTCCAAGAGCGCGCGCGGCGCCGGCGCTACCGGCAAGTACCTGAATCCGCGCGGCCTGCGCATCCTGGATGCACTGGACAAGGCGGCCAAGCAATACAGCAGCACGCCGGGGCAGATCGCCATCGCCTGGCAGGTGGCGCGGCCGTCCATCACGGCGCCGATCGCCAGTGCCACCTCGATGCCGCAGCTGAGCGAGATGATGGCGGCGGCGCAGTTGCAGCTCGATGCCGGGACCATCGCCGCGCTGGATGCGGCCAGTGCCGAGAACACGAAGCCGGGCTGATGCGGTGAATGCGGCCGCCTTCGATCCGCTCGCGCCGCCCCGGCTCGATCATTTTGCCAACCTGCAGGTGCAGGTCGGGGTACCGCAACTTCTGGCTCAAGGAGCGCAGGGCCTGCGCCGCGTCGTCCCCATCCTCGGCGGCAGCGCGCAAGGCCAGGGCTGGCAGGCGCGGGTGCTGCCCGGCGGCAGCGACTTCCAGCTGATCGCCAGCGACACGCTGTCGTATCTGGACGCGCGCTACGGCCTGGAAACCGACGCCGGGGACCTGATCTATGTACAGAACCGCGCAGTGCGCGCCGCACCGGCGGAAGTAATGGCCCGACTGCTGCGTGGCGAGGCGGTCGACCCTGCCGATATCTACTTTCGCTACAGCCCCAGCTTCGAGACCTCGTCGGCGGCCCTGGGCTGGATCAACGAGCGAATGTTCGTCGGCGCCGGCGTGCGCCATCCGACGCAGGTGGCGATGCGCTTCTTTACGCTGCTGTGATGCCGGCGGTGCGCTGGCGCAGCGCCTCGTAGAGGCAGACGCCGCTGGCCACCGAGACGTTCAGGCTTTCCACCGCACCCGCCATCGGGATGCTGATCAGCTCGTCGCAGGTCTTGCGCGTGAGTTGGCGCATGCCGGTGCCCTCGGCGCCGAGGACCAGCGCCACCGGGCGCTTCAGGTCGCTCTGGTAGAGCGTGCCGGGCGCGTCGTCGCTGGTGCCCACGCACCAGATGTTGCGCTCCTTCAACTCGCCCAGCGTGCGCGCCAGGTTGGTCACCATGAAGTAAGGCACCGTCTCGGCCGCGCCGCTGGCCACCTTGGCCACGGTGGCGTTGATGCCGGCAGCATTGTCCTTGGGGGCGATCACCGCATGGGCACCGGCGCCGTCGGCCACGCGCAGGCAGGCGCCCAGGTTGTGCGGGTCGGTCACGCCGTCGAGCACCAGCAGCAGCGGCGTGGTGCCGGCGGCTTCCAGCGACTCCAGCAGTTCATCGAGCGAATGGGTCTGCGCCATCGGCTCGACACGGGCCGCCACGCCCTGGTGGCCATGGCTGCCGGCCAGGCGCGCAAGACGGGCGCCGTCGGCCTCGATCAGCCGCACGCCGGCTTCCTGCGCGCGGGCAATGAACTGCTTCATGCGCGCGTCGCGCCGGCTGGCATCGAAGAGCACCTCGATCACCGATTTCGGCGCGGTCTTGATGCGCACGCCCACGGCGTGGAAGCCGAAGATCACTTTGGGGGAAGACATCCCCCGATTATCGACGGGTGGCTCAGACGCCGATTTCGTCGCCGGCCACGACACGGCCGGCCTCGATCGTCACGCGGTGCTCGCATCGCTCCGCGATGCCGCGGTCGTGCGTGACCAGCACGAGCGTGGTACCCAGTTCGCGATTGAGGTCGAACATGAGCCGCATCACCTGCTCGCCGGTGGCGAAGTCCAGGCTGCCGGTGGGCTCGTCGGCCAGCAGCAGGGCCGGCTGCACCACGAAGGCACGGGCCAGCGCCACCCGCTGCTGCTCGCCGCCCGACAGCACCTTGGGGTAGTGGCCCAGGCGCTGCGACAGGCCGACGCGGCCCAGCATCTCGGCCGCGGCCTTGCGCGCGTCCTTGCGGTCGGCCAGTTCCAGCGGCAGCATCACGTTCTCCAGCGCGGTGAGGTTGCCCAGCAACTGGAAGCTCTGGAACACGAAGCCCACCTTCTGCGCACGCAACGCGGCTCGTGCGTCCTCGTCGATGGCGAACAGGTCCTGCCCTGCCAGGCGCACGGTGCCGCGCGTGGGCGTGTCCAGCCCGGCAATGATCGACAGCAGCGTGCTCTTGCCCGAGCCCGAGGCGCCGACGATGGCCGCCGTCTGGCGCGCGCCCAGGGTGAAGTGGATGTCCTGCAGAATGTCCAGGGTGCCGGTGGAGTCCGACACCGACTTGAACACATGCTCGACGGCCACAATGGCGGCCTCATCGGATCGAACAGCGACGGAAGGATTTGGGGACATGAAGGCTTTGGGCTTGAAGGTGAATCGGCGTGACTTTATCGTGACCGCGGCGGCGGCCACTTTCGGGGGCATTGCGGCACACGCCCAGGACAGCAAGCGCGCCGTGATCCTGGTGGTGGGCGACTCGCTCAGCGCCGAGTACGGCTTGAAGCGCGGCGAAGGCTGGGTGCCCTTGCTGGAGAAGCGCATCGCCGAGCAGAAGATGCCCGCATCGGTGGTCAATGCCAGCATCAGCGGCGACACGACCTCGGGCGGCCGCTCGCGCCTGCCTGCCCTGTTGGCCAAGCACAAGCCCACCCATGTGGTGCTGGAGCTGGGCGGCAACGACGCGCTGCGCGGCCTGCCTATCCAGGGCACCGAGGACAACCTGACACAGATGGCGCGCGCCGCGCAGGCCGCCGGCGCAAAGGTACTGCTGGTCGGCATGCAGGTGCCGCCCAACTACGGCGCCGACTACTCGCGTCGATTCGAGGCGATGTTCAAGACGGTGGCCGCGAACACGAAGTCCGCGCTCGTGCCCTTTTTGCTCAAGGGCGTGGCCGACGTTCCAAATGCCGCGGAGCTGTTCCAGGCGGACCGCATTCATCCGGCCGCAGTGGCGCAGGCGCGCATGCTGGACAACGTGTGGCCGGAATTGCGCAAGCTGCTGTAGGGGCTACTCGGACGCGTAGCCCGCTTCGCGCTGGTGCCGAATCGCAAGGACCAGCACCACGTCATGCTCCCCCTCATGGCTGTAGAGAGCAAGGTAGCCTGACCGACCGCGCGAAATGACGAGCTCTCGCATGCCATGCTCAGCGGGGCGGCCGATCATTGGATGGTTCTCGAGAATCTGGACGGCTTCTGCGATCAGTTCGACGGTTTCCGATGCCGCCGCAAGATCCGATGCCGGCAGGAAGTCGGTCAGCCGTTCGAGATCCTTCAGCGCATGAGCGTAGATCAGGCGCGCCAAGACTTCGCCTTCGGCTTGGGAGGCGCCTTGCCCTGCGCTCGCGCTCGAAGGTAGACATGGACGTCGGCTCCCAGGTACCCCTTGCCAGATGCCAATGCATCGGCTCTTGCCGCAACGGCGTCAGCGACGAAATCCGCGCGCCGCTGCGCAGCCAAGGCCGCTGCACGAATCGCATCGACCATGAATGCGTGCGGCGTGACGCCACGATGCTTCGCGGCGGCAACCGCAAGTTGCTTGATCTCGTCGGGAAGCTTCAGTGAAGTTGTCGACATGGCAGCTCGTACCTGGAGTGGTATCACCATGGTAGCACCGCTGACGCATTCACTTTCTGAAACATATTGCAGCGCCCGCATCCTATCCGGCCGCGCAGCGCTTCCCAGAAAGCAAAAGCCACCGCCCTGGGGACGGTGGCTTCTTTGCTCCTGCTACTGGTCAGCCGTTCTTGGTCGGCAATTCCGGAACAGTTGGCGCGTCATGCTCCAGCGACGCGACATCCGTCTCCGGATCTTCAGGCGCTAGCCCATCGTTGCCGACGCCAAGCTTTCGATCCGCCTTGGCCTTGAGCTTCTCTTCTTTCTTTCTCTTCTTCGCAAGCTCCTTCTGGCGCTTTTCGTAGCCGTAATTGGGTGTAGCCACAGCTTCTCCTTGAACGAGCCCCGTCCTGATGACGGCATGGCCACACTGTAAGCGATAAGCCGTATCGAAAATCAGAGCGCCGACAGCGCCTGTTCCAGGTCGGCCTGCAGGTCTTGCACCGCCTCCAGGCCGATGGAAAAGCGTACCAACGTACCCTTGTAGGGCCAGGACGCCACCTTGGGGTCGCGCATGAGGCCGATGTCGTAGGGCACCACCAGGCTGATCGGCCCGCCCCAGGAATAGCCAAGGCGAAACAGCTGCAGCGCATCGCAGAAGCGGTCGACCTGCTCGGTGCCGTAGCGCTCGTCGAACACCACCGAAAAGAGACCGGCCGCCTGGCCGTCGGCACCGCAGAGCTCACGCCAGTTTTCGTGCCCGGGCGAGCCCTCCAGGGCGGGGTGCAGCACCTGCGCGATCTCGTCGCGCTGGGACAGCCAGCGGGCCAGCTCGCGGGCGCTGGCGTCATGCTCGCGGTAGCGCAGCGCGATGCTGGGCAGCGAGCGCATCACCGCCTGCACGTCGTCCACGCCTATGCCCAGGCCCAAGCGCATGTGGGTCAGCTTGATCTTCAGGTGCAGGGCCGGATCCTTGGTGACTACGCTGCCCATCAGCACGTCGCCGCCGCCGCTGGGGTACTTGGTCAGCGCATGGACGGAGATATCCACACCCTCGCCTTCGCCCTCCAGGTCGAAGGGGTTGAAGGCCAGGCCGGCGCCCCAGGTGTTGTCGAGCGCACTCGGCACGCCGTGCTCGCGGCACAGGCGCGCCAGCGCCGGCACATCGGGAAACTCCATGGTCACCGAGCCGGCGGCCTCGATCCAGACCAGGCGTGTGCGCGGCGAAAGCTTGGCTGCCAGGTCGCGCGGATTCATGGCGTCGTACAGGCGATGCGTGATGCCGAAGTTGGCCAGCTCGCCGGTGGCCAGGGCCTTGTTGGGGCCGTAGACGTTGTCGGGCATCAGCACTTCGTCGCCTGTCTTGAGCAGGGCCAGCGACACCAGCGAGATCGCCGCCAGACCGCTGGGCGCCAGCAGGCATTCGCTGCCGCCCTCCAGCGCCGCCAGCCGCTCCTCCAGCATGAAGGTGGTGGGCGTGCCGTGCAGGCCGTAGGTGTAGCCGGCCTTGGTGCGCCAGTCGCGCGCACGCATGGCGGCCACGTCGGCGAAGAAGACGGTGGACGCCTTGAAGACGCCCGGTTGCGGCGCCTGGAAGTGCTCCGGCGGCGTGTAGGGGTGATGAATCAGGTCGGTGATGGGCTTGCTCATGGCCGGATGCTAGCGCGGCGATCACAATGCGCCCCATGCAGCTCATGCGCGCGCCCTCGCCCCGGCTGCGCCCCTTCGTGCAGGCGCTGTGGGCGATGGCGCCTGAAGAAGGGACAGCCGCGACCCGGCACGGCGCCCGCGAGCATGTGTTGCCCACCGGGGCCATGCACCTGGTCTTTCGGCTCTCCGGACCGCCTTTGCGCGTGTTCGACCGCACCACCGACATGTCTGGCCATACGCTGGGCCATGCCATCGTCAGTGGCGCCCGCAGCAGCTTCTATGCACGCGATGTGTCGCAACCGACGCACTCGGTAGGTGCCTTGCTGCGCCCGGGCGCAGCGCTGGCGCTGTTTGGCGCGCCCGAGGACGCGCTGGCCGGGCACCACACGCCGCTCGACGCCCTCTGGGGCGGCACGCAGGCCGGCCTGGCACAGGAGCGCCTGCTGGCTACCGGTGGCCTGGCGCAGCAGCTCGCGCTGTTCGAGACGCTGCTGCAGGAGCGCCTGGTCAATTGTTTTCATGGCCTGCATCCGGCCGTGGCGCAGGCCCTCGCACCGCTGATGCAGGGCACGCTGTCGGTCAGCCAGGTAGCGGCTCGCAGCGGCTACAGCCCGCGCCGCTTCATTGCCCTGTTTCGCGGCGCGACTGGCTTGGCGCCCAAGGAGTTTGCTGGCCTGCAACGGCTGGAACGCGTACTGGCGCTGGCGGCCGATCCTCGTCGCGGCTGGGCCGAGATCGCGATGGACACCGGCTTCTACGACCAGGCGCACATGACGCACGCCTTCAGCGCCTTTGCCGGCCTCGCGCCGCAGGCTTGGCGCCGGGCCGCAGTGCCGGCATCGCCGCGCCATGTGCCGCGCTGAAGTCCAGGTCAATTTCTTACAAGACGGGCCGCGGCCGGGGCCGAAAATCATCCCATCCAAGACTCGATTCCAGAGGTGAAGCATGCGAGAGATGTTCCCCTACCTGTGCGTGCACGATGCCAATGCCGCCGTCGACTTCTACAGCCGGGTGTTTGGCATGACCGAGAAGTTCCGGCTGACCGAGCCGGGCGGCCGCGTCGGCCATGTCGAGCTCGACTTCGACGGCGCCACCTTGATGCTGAGCGAAGAGTTTTCCGAGTACGGCATCCGCAGTCCTAAGTCCATCGGCGGCACGGCCGTCACCATCCACTTGCACGTGGACAACGCGGACGATGTGGTCGACAAGGCGTTGCTGGCCGGCGCCACGCTGCACATGCCGCTGGCCGACCAGTTCTACGGCGAGCGCTCCGGCAGCTTCTTCGACCCATTCGGGCATCGCTGGAACGTCGGCCATCACATCGAGGATGTGTCGACCGAGGAGATGCAGCGGCGCTACGACGCCACGGGAGGCTAGCAGCCTGCTAGAGTGACAGGGCGACGGCGGCCCTGCCCACGCCTCGCGCATTCTCGTCGGCGACGAACTGGGCGAGCCGATCCACATTGAAGATCGTGACGCAGTTGCGCTCGAGCTTGATCAGGCCGCGATTGCAGAAATCGCGGAAGTAGCGCGAGAGCGTTTCGGGCTGGAGATTCAACTGCGCCGCCACCAGGTGCTTGTGCAAGGCCAGCCGGATGTCGCCGGCGTCCATGCTGTGCGCCGGAATCAGGCGCAGCAGGTAGCTCGCCACCCGCCCGGCGGGTGGCTGCGACAGGAAGTCGTCGATGTCGACGCCCATGGAATGCATGCGGCACGAGAGGTTGGCGAGCATGCGCATGCCCAGCCGCCAATCGGCCTGCAGGAAGTCGACGACGCAGGCCTTGGGCACGAAGACCAGGGCGCAATCCTCGACCGCGATGGCGGTGGAGTGGTGGGGAATCTCGCGGAACATCGCGGCCTCGCCGATGCTGCCGCCCGGGTTCGCGATCTGGATCGGCTTCTCCATCCCCTTGCTGGAAAAGAGCGAGAGGCGCACGCGCCCGTAAGCCACGATATAGAAGCCTTCGCAGGCATCGCCCTTTCTGTACACCACCTTGCGTCGCGACACCCGGACCACGCGCGCCTGGGCCGCGATCCGACTGAGCAGGGCTTCGTCCATCCCCTGAAAAAGTGGCAACCCCTGGATGAGGCGCGTGACATGATCCCCACGCACCCTTGGAAGCCCTTGCCGCTGCGTGTCCACCGGCGCGTCTGCGCGCGCCCCCTGTGCTTGCATTCTTCATCCCCCTGCTGCTGTCTTTTTTCCTTGACCCAGAGGAATGCTAGCTACTTTCCGGCGCAAAAATCGGTAGCCGCTTGCGAGGCGGTCTTGGTGCCCGGCGGGCAGCGCTTTGTGCAAGAGCGTACATCGCGCGATATGAGCCGGGTGTCATGGTCGGCGCGGGCGC
>DATILH010000094.1:0-14840 GCA_035476655.1 Variovorax sp. | reverse complement strand
GCTGCCGAACATCACGCCGATCTTCATGCGGATCTGGTTGATGAAGATGACCATGCAGTTGGTCTTCTTGATGGTGGCGGTGAGCTTGCGCAGCGCCTGGCTCATCAGGCGGGCCTGCAGGCCGGGCAGCGAATCGCCCATCTCGCCTTCGATTTCGGCCTTGGGCGTGAGTGCGGCGACCGAGTCGATGACGATCAGGTCCACCGCACCGGAACGCACCAGCGAATCGACGATTTCCAGGGCCTGCTCGCCGGTGTCGGGCTGGCTGATGAGCAGGTCGGACAGGTTCACGCCGAGCTTTTGCGCGTACTGCACGTCCAGTGCGTGCTCGGCGTCGACGAAGGCGCAGGTGCCGGCCTGGCGCTGCATCTCGGCAATGACCTGCAGGGTAAGGGTGGTCTTGCCCGAGGATTCCGGGCCGTAGATCTCGACGACGCGGCCGCGCGGCAGGCCGCCGACGCCCAGGGCGATGTCCAGGCCCAGCGAGCCGGTGGAGACCACCTGGATGTCTTCCAGCGCTTCGCCTTCGCCCAGCCGCATGATCGTGCCCTTGCCGAACTGCTTTTCGATCTGGGCCAGCGCGGCCTGCAGGGCCTTGGCCTTCTCGGTGTTGGCGCCGGCGATGCTGGCTCCCTTGACGACTGCGTCCATCTGGAAATCTCCTTGAAAATCAACGGGTTGAATGTTCTTCATCGACCTGTTTCAAATTACAGGCTGGATGCTTGAACAGTAGTGTACGGGGCTGTACGAACGCGTAAAGCGATTTTTTGGTCAGTTTGCTTTACCATTCAGGACCATGCCCGAGCACCCCGATGACGCCTGGCGCCAGACCCACCTGGGCCGCCTGCTGGGCCACGCCATGCGCCGCTTCGACGAACGCGTGTTGACGCTGATGGCGCGCGACGTCGAAGTGCCGCTGGCGCTGTCCAACCTGGCGGCGCGAGCGCAGGTGAGCGCGGCGCACATCCACATCACGCGCCATCTTTCCAGAAGCGGCTCGCGCCTGACCGAGTTGGCCGAACGCGCCGGCATGAGCAAGCAGGCCATGGGCGCACTGGTCGACCAGTGCGAGGCCTGGGGCCTGGTCACGCGCGGCCCCGATCCGCTGGATGCGCGGGCCCGCCAGGTGCAGTTCACCGCCGACGGCCTGGCTTGGCTCGAGGCCTTCCGGCGCGCAGTGGAGCAGGCCGAGCGCGAGTTTCGCGCCAGCGTCGGCTACGAGATCGCCACAGTGCTAACCATTGGGCTGGAGGCCTACGCCGCGGCCTAGAATTCCCCGCAGGGAGACAGTGCGGCGCACCGAAGAAAAATGCGGGCCCGCCCAGTCGGAGATGCAAAGCGTGCGGATATTGATTGCCGAAGACGACCAGGTGCTCGCCGACGCCCTGCTGCGCAGCCTGCGCACCTCCGGCGCCGCGGTGGACCATGTCGCCTCGGGCACCCAGGCCGACGCCGCGCTGATGACCAACAGCGAATTCGACCTGCTGATCCTGGACCTCGGCCTGCCCGGCCTGCACGGGCTGGACATCCTGAAGCGCCTGCGCGCCCGCGGCTCGCAGTTGCCGGTGCTGGTGCTCACGGCGGCCGACAGCGTCGAAGAGCGCGTCAAGGGCCTGGACTACGGCGCCGACGACTACATGGCCAAGCCCTTTTCACTGCAGGAGCTGGAGGCGCGGGTGCGCGCGCTCACGCGGCGCGGCATGGGCGCCACCAGCAATGCCATCAAGCACGGGCCGCTGGTCTATGACCAGGCGGGCCGGGTGGCAACGATCGACGGCAAGATGATCGAGCTGTCGGCGCGCGAGTTGGGCCTGCTCGAAGTGCTGCTGCAGCGCGCCGGCCGGCTGGTCAGCAAGGACCAGCTGGTCGAGCGGCTGTGCGAGTGGGGCGAAGAGGTGAGCCTCAATGCGATCGAGGTCTATATCCACCGCCTGCGCAAGAAGATCGAGAAAGGCCCGATCCGCATCGCCACGGTGCGCGGACTGGGCTACTGCCTGGAAAAGATCCCCAGCTCGTGAGACTCTTCCAACGCGGCCAGCGCTCGCTCTTCGGCGAGATCCTGGACTGGATGTTGACGCCGCTCCTGCTGCTTGTGCCGGTGAGCATCGGCGTCACCTGGTTGGTGGCACAGGGCATTGCCAACCGCCCCTTCGACCGGGCGCTGGAGTTCAACGCGCTGACCCTGGCCAAGATGGTCACCATGCAGGACGGCCTGGTGCACTTCCAGCTGCCGCAGGCGGCCAGCGAGATCCTGCGGGCCGACGGCACCGACCACGTCTACTTCCAGGTGCTCGGCGCCGACAAGCATGTGCTGGGCGGCGATGCCGATCTGCCGCCGCCGGAGGACGAGGAGGGGCCCGGCATCGTGCTGCTGCGCGACGACAAGGTGCGCGGCGAGGCGGTGCGCGTGGCCAGTACCACCATCGAGATCCCGCAGCCGGACGGCCCGCCCATGCGGGTGCTGGTGCAGGTGGCCGAGACCCGCGAGAAGCAGCAGGTGCTGGCCGCCGAAATCATCAAGGGCGTGCTGCTGCCGCAGTTCGCCATCCTGCCGCTGGCCATCCTCCTGATCTGGCTGGCGCTGGTGCGCGGCATCAATCCGCTGTCGGAGCTGGAGGACCGCATCCGCGCGCGCCGGCCCGACGACCTGAGCCCGCTGGACGACAGCTCGGTGCCGGTGGAGGTGGCGCCGCTGGTGATGTCGGTCAATGGCCTGTTGACCAAGCTGAAGGATTCGCTGGCAACCCAAAAGCGCTTCCTGGCCGATGCTGCGCACCAGCTCAAGACGCCGCTGGCGGGCCTGCGCATGCAGGCCGACCTGGCGCAACGCGAGGGCGCCAATGCCGACGAACTCAAGCAGTCGCTCAAGCAGATCGGCCGCTCCAGCATCCGCGCCACCCACACGGTGAACCAGTTGCTGGCGCTGGCGCGGGCCGAGGGCAGTGCCGGCGCCCTGGCACTGCAGACCTGCGACCTGGCTCGCCTGGCCATCGAGGTGGTGCGCGAGGCCGTGCCGCGCGCGCTGGACAAGCGCATCGACCTGGGCTACGACGGCCACCAGCCCGGTGCGCCCGGCGTGCAGCTGGACGGCCATCCCACCTTGCTCAAGGAGCTGGTGCGCAACCTGCTGGACAACGCCATTGCCTATACGCCCTCATCGGCGCAGCAGCCTGGCATCATCACCGTGCGGGTACTGGGCGACCCCTTCGGCCATGTGCTGATCCTGCAAGTGGAGGACTCGGGCCCTGGCATTTCCGAGTCGGAACGCGAACTGGTGTTCGAGCCCTTCTACCGCGTGCTGGGCAACGAGGCCGACGGCTCGGGCCTGGGGCTGCCGATCGTGCGGGAGATCGCGCGTCAGCACAACGCCACCGTCAGCCACGAGGACGCACATCCCGGCAAGAAGCCGCCGGGCTCGCGCTTCAGCGTGCGCTTTGAGGTGCGGCGGACGACGAAGAAGAAGGCGGCCTGATCTGCAGCGCGTCCGGGCGCACCTGTTGCGTCAGTCGTTGCGGCTCGCGCTCGCTGAAGGCGGCGGGCAGCAGGCCGAAGGCCGCCAGCGCGCCTTGGCTCCAGGCGAAATACAGGCCGTTGGCCAGCACGAGAGCCAGTAGAAGGATGCGCAGCATCGCGAGTGGATTCAAGCCGCGCGCGGACGCACGCTGACCTCGGAACTGGTGATGGATGTCATGCCAGCCGCAGTATGCACGAGCAGTTCGCCGGACCAACCCACACCCTCGCAACGGCCAACCGTGCCGTCGCTCAACTGCACTTCGCGCCCGCGCAGGGCGTCGCGCGCCGCAAAGCGTTCGGCCAAAGGCGCGAAGCCGGCGTCGGCAAATTCCAGCACTGTGCGCAGCAACGGCCCGGCGATCAGCGCCAGCGCGGCAGGCGCCGCGGCCTGCGGCTGCCACTCGCTCAGGCTGGCCGGCGGGGTGCTCATGCCCTCGGCCTGGCGCGGCCCGATGTTGATGCCGACGCCGATCACTGCGTAGCGGCTGGCTGGCTCGGCCGGCGAGACGGCCGTTTCGATCAGGATGCCGCCCAGCTTGCGGTCTTGCAGCCACAGGTCGTTCGGCCACTTGAGCTGGAGGCCGGCGCGCGCGCCCGGGTCCAGCGCCTCGGCCACCGCCACGCCCACCGCCAACGACAGGCCCGACCAGTCGCGCGGCGCCAGCGGCAGGCCCAGCGAGAAGGTCAGCGAGGCCGCATCCGCGGCGCCCGTCTGGCTCTGCCAGGACCGGCCCATGCGGCCGCGGCCGGCGCTCTGGCGGCGCGCCGCCAGCAGCACCGCCTCTTGAGCCCGGCCGGCGCGGGCGCGCCGCATCAGCTCGGTGTTGGTGGAGTCGATCTCGTCGACCAGTTCGACACGGCAGTCCGGCAAGAGCGCATCGAGCTGGGCGCCCAGTTCGGCAAGGGGCCAGGCATCCACGGGCATGGCGGCGCTCTCAGTCCTTTTTCTTCTTCGACTTCTTCTTCTTGCCCTTGGCCTTTTTCTTCTTCTTTTTCTTCTTGCCTTCGTCCTCGTCGTCGCGCGGCGCGAGCAGGGTGCCTCGGCAGCTTTCGGCGCCGCACCAGCAGGGGAATTCGGACAAGAGCTTGGGCGTGTACTCTTCGTCGATGATCAGGCCGTAGTCGTAACTGAGTTCCTCGCCGGCCAAGATGTTGCGCAGCGCCTTGATGAAGATGCGACCGTTCTGCTCGTCGGCCTCGCAGTTCGGATCGCAGGAGTGGTTGATCCACTTGGCCGAATTGCCATTGATCTTGCCGTCGATCACGCGCTCGTCATCGACATGGAAGTAGAAGGTATGGTTGGGCTGCGATGGGTCGTGGGGGTGGCGGCGCAGCGCCTCTTCCCAGTTGATGACCTCGCCCTTGTATTCGACCAGCGTTTCGCCCTCGGCGATATCCTGCACGGCGAACACGCCGTTGCCATGGACGCCGGAGCGCCGCGTCTGGATGCGGCGACCGTTGATCGGGGTGGATTTGGAGGGCATCGCCGAAGTCTGTTAGTTTGAATAGGCACACATGCGCGTGCATGCGCACGCGAGAGAAGTGCCAGATTGTAGAGAGAGCCGTGATGACGAAGACATTGGTGATTGCAGAAAAGCCGTCGGTGGCCCAGGACATCGTGCGGGCGCTCACGCCCGTGGCCGGCAAGTTCGAGAAGCACGACGAGCATTTCGAGAACGAGAAGTACGTCGTGACCAGTGCTGTCGGCCACCTGGTGGAGATCCAGGCGCCCGAGGAGTACGACGTGAAGCGCGGCAAGTGGAGCTTTGCCAACCTGCCGGTGATTCCGCCGCGCTTCGACCTGAAGCCGGTAGACAAGACCAAGACCCGGCTGAACGCAGTCGTGAAGCAGGCCAAGCGCAAGGACGTGTCGGCACTGGTCAATGCCTGCGATGCGGGGCGCGAAGGGGAGTTGATCTTCCGCCTGATCGAGCAGTACGCCGGCGGCGCCAAGCCGCTGGGCAAGCCGGTGCAGCGCCTGTGGCTGCAGTCGATGACGCCGCAGGCCATCCGCGACGGCTTCGACAGCCTGCGCAGCGACAAGCAGATGCAGGGCCTGGCCGACGCCGCGCGCTCGCGCTCGGAGGCCGACTGGCTGGTGGGCATCAACGGCACCCGCGCCATGACCGCCTTCAACTCGCGCGACGGCGGCTTCTTCCTGACCACCGTGGGCCGGGTGCAGACGCCCACCCTGTCGGTGGTAGTGGAGCGCGAGGAGCAGCTCCGCAAGTTCGTCAGCCGCGACTACTGGGAAATCCACGGCACCTTCCTGGCCGAGGCCGGCCAGTACCCCGGCAAGTGGTTCGACCAGAACTGGAAGAAGGCCAACGCGCCGCTCTTGCCCAGCGGCGAACCGGACGCCGAGCAGCGCGCCGACCGCGTATGGAACGAGCGCGATGCGCTGGCGATCGCCGAAGCAGCGCGCGGCAAGACCGCTTCCGTCACTGAAGAGAGCAAGCCCACCACGACGGCCTCGCCGCTGCTGTTCGACCTCACTTCGTTGCAGCGCGAGGCCAACAGCCGCTTCGGCTTTTCAGCCAAGACCACGCTGGCGCTGGCGCAGAGCCTGTACGAGCGGCACAAGGCCCTCACCTATCCGCGTACCGACTCGCGCGCGCTGCCGGAGGACTACCTGCCGGTGGTCAAGCAGGCCATGGGCATGCTGGCCAACAGCGGCATGCGCCACCTGGCGCCCTTTGCGCAGCAGGCCATCGACAACAACTACGTCAAGCCGACCAAGCGCGTGTTCGACAACGCCAAGGTGTCGGACCACTTCGCCATCATCCCGACCCTGCAGGCGCCCAGCGGCCTGTCGGATGCCGAGCAGAAGCTCTACGACTTCGTGGTGCGACGCTTCCTCTCGGTGTTCTTCCCGAGCGCGGAATACCAGGTCACCACCCGCATCAGCACCGTCGCCCACGCGGGCAAGGACTACAACTTCCGCTCCGACGGCAAGGTGCTGGTCAAGCCGGGCTGGCTGGCCATCTACGGCAAGGAAGCCGTCAGCGACGACGATGAGAAGGACGGCAAGAACCTGGTGCCGGTGAAGCCGGGCGAGCAGGTGGCAGTCGACTCCGCCGAGGTCAAGAGCCTGAAGACCCGGCCGCCGGCCCGCTATTCGGAGGCGACCCTGCTCGGCGCGATGGAAGGCGCCGGCAAGACGATCGACGACGACGAGTTGCGCGAAGCGATGCAGGAAAAGGGGCTGGGCACGCCGGCCACGCGCGCCGCCATCATCGAAGGGCTGCTGGCCGAGAAGTACATGCACCGCGAAGGCCGCGAGCTGATCCCCACCGCCAAGGCCTTCCAGCTCATGACCCTGCTGCGCGGCCTGGGCGTGGAAGAACTCTCCAGGGCCGAGCTGACCGGCGAGTGGGAATACAAGCTGGCGCAGATGGAGCACGGCCGGCTGAGCCGCGAAGCCTTCATGCGCGAGATCGCCGAGATGACGGAGCACATCGTCAAGAAGGCGAAGGAATACGACCGCGACACCGTGCCGGGCGACTACGCGACCCTCGCCACGCCCTGCCCGAACTGCGGTGGTGTGGTGCGCGAGAACTACCGGCGCTATGCCTGTACCGGAAAAGCCGGGCAGGAACCTTGCGGCTTCTCCTTCGGCAAGTCGCCCGCCGGCCGCACCTTCGAGGTGGAAGAGGCCGAGGCGCTGCTGCGCGACAAGCGCATCGGCCCGCTGGAGGGCTTCCGCTCCAAAGCGGGCTGGCCCTTCACCTCGGAGATCATCATCAAGTTCGACGAGGAGCAGAAGAACTACAAGCTCGAATTCGACTTCGGCGACGAGAAGGACCCGGCCGAGACCGGCGAGATCGTCGACTTCAGCGGCCAGCAATCGCTGGGCCCCTGTCCCAAGTGCGCTGCACGGGTGTTCGAGTTCGGCAGCAACTACGTCTGCGAGAAGTCGGTGCCGACCGCGCAGCAACCCACGCCGAGCTGCGACTTCAAGACCGGCAAGGTGATCCTGACGCAGCCGGTGGCGCCCGAGCAGGTGCACAAGCTCCTGCGTGAGGGCAAGACCGACCTGCTCGACAAGTTCGTCTCGATGCGCACGCGGCGCGCCTTCAAGGCCTTCCTGGTGTGGAACAAGGAAGAAGGCAAGGTGACCTTCGAGTTCGAGCCGCGCACTTCCAAGTTCCCGTCGCGCAAGAGCTTTGCGGCCACCAAGACGCCGACCGTCACGGCCGCCAAGAAGGCCGCGGCTGCAAAGAAGGCGCCGGCTGCGAAGAAGGCTGCCGCGCCCAAGGCGCCACGCAAGCCCGCCGCCGGCCTGACGCCCAGCGCCGAACTCGCCGCCGTGATCGGCGCCGAGCCGGTGGCGCGCACCGAGGTGATCAAGAAGCTGTGGGACTACATCAAGGCCAACGGCCTGCAGGACGCGGCCAACAAGCGCGCCATCAATGCCGACGCCAAGCTCAAGCCGGTGTTCGGCAAGGACCAGGTCACGATGTTCGAACTGGCCGGCATCGTCGGCAAGCACCTAGGCTGAAGCCGTGACCGCGCTGCCCACGCCGAGCTACGCGGATGTTGAGGCAGCCGCCGCGCGGCTGGCCGGCCACGCGCATCGCACGCCGGTGCTGCGCTCGCGCACGCTGGATGCTGCCAGTGGCGCGCAGTTCTTCTTCAAGTGCGAGAACTTCCAGCGCATGGGCGCCTTCAAGTTCCGCGGCGCCTTCCATGCGCTGTCCTGCTTGGACGCGCAGCAGCGCCGTGCTGGCGTGCTGGCCTTTTCCTCGGGCAACCATGCGCAGGCGATTGCGCTGTCGGGGCAGCTGCTGGGCATTCCGGCCACCATCCTGATGCCGCAGGACGCGCCGGCCATGAAGGTGGCCGCCACCCGCGGCTACGGCGCGCAGGTGGTGCTGTATGACCGCTACACCCAGGACCGCGAGGCGCTGAGCCGGCAGATGGCGCAGGAACGCGGCCTGACCTTGATCCCGCCCTACGACCATCCGCACGTGATCGCCGGCCAGGGCACGGCGGTGAAGGAGCTGCTGGAGGAATGCGGCCCGCTGGATGCGCTTTTCGTCTGCCTGGGCGGCGGCGGGCTGCTCTCGGGCTCGGCGCTGGCGGCGCGGGCGCTGGCACCGGCCTGCAAGGTCTACGGCGTGGAGCCGGAGGCCGGCAACGACGGACAGCAGTCCTTTCGCGCCGGCCACATCGTGCACATCGAGACGCCGCGCACCATCGCCGACGGCGCGCAGACGCAGCACCTGGGCGAGCACACCTTCGCCATCATCCGGCGCGATGTGGACGACATCCACACCGCGAGCGACGCCGAGTTGGTGCAAGCCATGCGCTTCTTCGCCGAGCGCATGAAGATGCTGGTCGAGCCGACCGGCTGCCTGGGCTTGGCCGCCGCGCGCCGGCTGGCGCCGCAGCTCGCCGGCCAGCGCGTGGGCGTGGTGGTGAGCGGCGGCAACGTCGACCTGCAGCGCTTCGCGCAGCTGCTGGCGACTTAGCTCGCGGCGTCCTCGTCCAGGAATTGCGAGATCACCGGCGCGATCTCGCGCGCCTTGGTCAACAGGAACAGGTGGCCGTCCTCCACCACGCACAGGCGTGCGTTGGGCAGCAGCAGGGCATGCACGCGCGCATTGATCAGGGGGATCAGCGGATCGTCGTTGCCCGCCATCACCAGTGTGGGCTGGCGGATGCGCCAGAGCCAGGGCAGGCTGGTCCAGCCCAGCATGGCCAGGAGCTGGTAGCGGTAGCCGACCGGATCGCCGCCCTTGGCATGGTCGGTGAAGAGCTTGATGGCATCCGGGTCGGAACGCAGGGTTCCGCCATAGATGTCAGGCGCGATGCGCTTCATGTAGCTCTTGTCCAAGTAGCGCTGCGGGCTGGCCATCTTCATCAGCACGCCGGGGCGGCCGGGCACCATGGTGAGGCCGCCGGTGGCGGTGGCCGCCAGGATCAGCCGGTGCACCCGCTTGCCATACTGCAAGGCGAACTGCTGGGCCAGGCCGCCGCCCCAGGACACGCCCATCACGTCCACCTGGCCGTAGCCCAGCGTGTCGAGCAGCTTCTTGGTGAGCCGCGCCAGCCAGAACAGCCGGTAGGGCCGCTTGGGCGCAGGCGACTTGCCGGCGCCCGGCACGTCGAAGACGATGCTCTCGCGGTCCGACAGCTGGGCCATCATGGGCCCGCACAGTTCCAGGTTGGCGCCGATGCCGTTGAAGACCAGCAGGGGGGGACGCGAGGTATCGGCACCCTCGGCCCGCGGCCGGATGCCCACGCGCAGCAGCTGGCCGTCGATGGTGATGGTGCCGATGTGCATGCCGGACTCGGGATCGACCTGCACGTCGCGCAGGCGCTCCTGTGGCGCACCCGTCGCGGCGGCGTCACTTGAGGGAGAAGCAGGCATGAAGAAGTTGCTGGTGCAGGGAGACAGCGAAAGAAGCGTATTGACGAAGGGCATCGAGACTTATTTTTGATGAACGTATTCGCCGGGCGCTGCGACCCCCGGTTTGTGGGTGCGGCTGCCGAGCTTGGCAGGCGCGGGAACTTGCGCGCCGGAGCGCTGGTGCATCCAGGCCATCCAGTGCGGCCACCAGCTGCCATCGGTGCGCGTCGCCTTGGCGGCCCAGTCGTCGGGCGTGGCGCTGCTGGCCTTGTCCGACATGAAGAAGGACTTGGCCGAGCCGGGCGGATTGAGCAGGCTCTGCAGATGGCCGGCATTGGCCAGGGTGAAGGTGCTGCCCTCGCCGTAGATGCGCGCCGTCGGATAGCAGGCCTTCCAAGGCGTGATGTGGTCGGTGATGCCGGCCACGATGTAGGCATCGACCTTGACCTTGCGCATGTCGATCGGCTTGCCCAGCACCTTGAGCTTGCCGGGGTTGACGAAGGGGCTCTCCTGCATGATGTCCAGGATGTTGGCGTGGAAGGCCGCGGGCAGGCGCGTGGTGTCGGCGTTCCAGTAGAGCACGTCGAAGGCCGGCGGGTCGGAGCCCATCAGGTAGTTGTTGACCCAGTAGTTCCAGATCAGGTCGTTCGGCCGCAGCCAGGCGAACACGCGGCCCATGTCGGCGCCGTCCACGTAGCCCTTGCGCTTGACCGTGGCCTTGATGGCCTTGATGCTTTCGGGCGTCATGAACAGGCCCATGCTGGTGTCCATCGCGTTCTCGGGATCGAGCGTGCACACCGGGCTGATGACGTTCACCACCTTCTTCTGCTCGCCGATGGCCGCCAGCCAGCCCAGGTAGGCCGCTGCCGTCATGCCGCCGGAGCAGGCGCCCCACAGCGAGGCGTCGGGGCTGCCGGTGATTTCGCAAGCCACATCCACCGCTTCGTCCAGCGCCTTCACATAGGTCGACATGTCCCAGTCGCGCTGTTCCACCGTCGGGTTGCGCCAGCTCACCGCGAAGATCTGGATGCCGTTCTCGGTAGCGAACTTGACCAGGCTCTTCTCGGGAGAGAGGTCGAGTGCGTAGAACTTGTTGACCTGCGGCGGGCAGATCACCAGCGGGCGCTGGAACACCTCTGCGGTCTGCGGCTTGTACTGGATGAGTTCCAGCACTTCGTTCTTGTAGACCACCTGGCCGGGCGACAGGCACAGGTTGCGGCCGATCTCGAACTTGGTCTTGTCGACCGAGGAGGGCAGGCCGCCGTTGTGGCGCAGGTCGTGGACCAGGTTCTTCACGCCCTTGACGAGGCTCTTGCCGCGCGTGTCGACCGCGCGCTTGAGGGCCGCCGGATTGATCAGCGAATTGCTGGGCGCCACCGTGTCGACATAGATCGAGGTCACCAGGTGGGCCCGTGCCTTGTCGCGCGGGCTGAGCTCGGAAGCGTCGATGAAGCGCTTGAGCTCGCCCGACATGGCGGCGTGGCTCTGCAGCAGGCCCTTGTGCAGCTTGCTGCTCTTCCAGCTGGGATCCGCGAAGCGCTTGTCCTTCGGGTCGACCTCGACCTTGGACTTGCCGGCCAGCACCTTGGTCAGCTCCAGCGCGTAGTGGCCCCAGTGCCAGGCGGCCTTGACCGGCTGCTTGGTCACGGCGCCGACCAGCGTCTGGAAGGCCTCGCCCAGGTCCTGCGGGCGAAAGCCCATCATCGGATTGATGGCCAGGGTGTTGGCGGCCGCATCGTCCGCCAGGCGATTGACCAGGGCGGCCGAACTTTCGCCGGCCGGCGCGGCGTGGAGGACGGCGGGCTTCGCAGCGGCGGCCGGCCTGCTGGCCTTGGCGGCCACCTTCTTCGCCGGGGTCTTCTTGACCACCACCTTCCTTGCCACGACCTTCTTGACCACCGCCTTCTTCACCGGCGCCTTCTTGGCAGCGGCCTTCTTGCTGGTGCTTGCCTCGCTCATGCTGCCCCCACCAGGACGGCCAGGGATTCAGCGATCAAGGCCGGCTTGTCCTCACCCTCGATCTCCATCGTGTTGTTGAGCTTCACCAGCTTGCGCCCGCCGCCCTGGTCGGTGACCTCGGCCAGGCCGACGCGCAGCCGCACGCGTGCACCGGCCTTGACCGGCGCAATGAAGCGCACCTTGTTGAGCCCGTAGTTGAAGGACGCCACCGCATCCTTGGGTACGATGCCGACCTCCATGCCCAGCGAGGCCAGCAGGGACAGGGTGAGAAAGCCATGCGCCACCGGCCCGCCGAAGGGGCTCTCTTTCTTTGCGCGCTCCACGTCCACGTGAATCCATTGGTGGTCGCCCGTGCACTGGGCGAACTGGTTGATGCGCTCCTGATCGACCACCAGCCAGTTGGAAACTCCCAACTCTTGGCCGACGAAGGCATCCAGCGTCGTCATCGAAAAATCCGACTTTGCTGTCATTGCTGTCTCCTTCCCTCTATGACGTTGCTTGCTTGATTGAGCGCGAAAAAAGGCGGCACCAGGGTGCCGCCGTCACCGCGCAGCCAGCGTACGCATCCTGCACCCGGCGGCGAACTGCTGCAAACCCCTAGGAAGGCGCGTGTGTCTCAATGACGCAGCAAGGCCTGGCGCAACAGCCGTGCCGCACGATCGCGGATCTTCCCCTGCGTGGAGTGCGGCGGGGGCTGCACGCGCATGCGCGCGCCCAGGCAGCCGTCCAGGAAGTCGTGCAGGATCGCGCTGTCGTCCACCGTGTTCACCGAGTTGCCCTCGCGATGGAACTCGGGATGCCACTGCGTCGCCGCGATATAGCCGCGCCCGCGCTGGCCCGGCTTGCGGCGAATCGCCTCGGGCACGCGGTCCGGATAGCTCCAGGCCTCGACCTCGAAGCCCGGCGCAAGGTGCTTGATGCCCTGGTGGTGGATGCTGTTGACGCGCGCATGCGCCACGCCCGGATAGAGCTGCGACAGGCGGGTGCCTTCCACGAACTCGATGTCGTGGAAGTTCTGGTCGTAGCTCACCGGGTCGCGGTGCTGCAGCGCATAGGGGTGCTGCGTCTCGATATCCTGATAGAGCGTTCCGCCGAAAGCCACGTTGATGAGTTGCAAGCCGCGGCAGACGCCGAAGATCGGCTTGCCGGCCTGCTCGAAAGCCTCCACCAGCGCCAGGTCGTAGAGATCGCGGATGCGGTCGCCGACCCAGGCCTCGCGCAGCGGCATCTCGCCATAGGTGCCGGGCCAGACGTCGGCGCCGCCGTGCATGACCACCCCATCGAGCCATTCCGCGTAGTGCGACAGGCTGGTGTCGCCGCGCGCCGTTTCGCCGGTAGGGCAGGGCACCATCACCACCATGGCGCCGGCCGACATCAGCCAGTGCGCGATCGACTGCTCCACGTACTGGAGCGTCTTGTTGGTGAACAAGGAACGGCTCGGGTCGGCATGCTGGAAGCAGGCCGACAGGCCGATCTTGAGACGGCTGGCTACTGTTTGTGTCATCCCTGTTGGCGCGCTCTGCGGCTAGTCGAACGAGTAACCATTGTGGCGCGGCTGGCCGCAATGTGCTGCAACTTTGCTTGCGCTTCACGCGTCGGACGAGACGCCGAGCTCCGCGCAAAATAGCGGCGCTCGACATGCCCGAAAAAGGAGACAGCATGAGAACCATCAAGGGCCCGGCCATCTTCCTGGCCCAGTTCGCCGGGGACCAGGCGCCCTTCAACAGCCTGGACGCCATCGGCGCCTGGGCCGCCGGGCTGGGCTACAAGGGCGTGCAGATCCCCAGCTGGGACGCGCGCCTTTTCGATCTGAAGCTGGCCGGCGAGAGCAAGACCTACTGCGACGAGGTGAAGGGCACCCTGGCCCGGCACGGCCTTTCCATCACCGAGCTGTCGACCCATCTGCAGGGCCAGCTGGTGGCGGTGCATCCGGCCTACGACGCGGGCTTCGACGGTTTCGCGGCAGCCGAGGTACGCGGCAATCCGGCCGCGCGCCAGCAATGGGCGGTGCAGCAGCTGCACCATGCGGCGCGGGCCTCGGCGAACCTGGGGCTGACGGCGCACGCCACCTTCTCCGGCGCGCTGGCCTGGCCCTACCTGTATTCCTGGCCGCCGCGTCCGCCGGGCCTGATCGAGGAAGCCTTCGACGAACTGGCGCGCCGCTGGAAGCCGATCCTCGACGCTTTCGACGAGGCGGGCGTGGACGTCTGCTACGAGATCCATCCCGGCGAAGACCTGCACGACGGCGTGACCTACGAGATGTTCCTCGAGCGTGTCGGCAAGCACCCGCGCGCCTGCCTGCTCTACGACCCCAGCCACTTCGTGCTGCAGCAGCTCGACTACCTGGCCTACATCGACCACTACCACGAGCGCATCAGGATCTTTCACGTGAAGGACGCCGAGTTCAACCCGACCGGCAAGCAAGGCGTCTACGGCGGCTTCCAGTCCTGGATCAACCGGGCCGGGCGCTTCCGCTCGCTGGGCGACGGGCAGGTGGACTTTGCAGCGATCTTCTCGAAGATGGCGGCCTACGACTTCCCCGGCTGGGCCGTGCTGGAATGGGAGTGTTGCCTGAAGCATCCGGAAGACGGAGCGCGCGAGGGCGCCGCCTTCATCCGCGATCACATCATCCGCGTGGCCGACCGTGCCTTCGACGACTTCGCCGCCGGCGGCGTCGACACTGCCGCCAACAAGAGGATGCTCGGCATCGGCTGACCATGGATCTGGGCATCGATCTGGGCACCTCCGAGGTGAAAGCGGTGCTGGTCGACGAGGCGCAGGCCATCGTCGGCCAGGCGCACGCCGCCGTTCACGTGAGCCGGCCGCAGCCGCTGTGGTCGGAGCAGGACCCGCAGGAGTGGTGGCGCGCCATCTGCGCCGCCCTGGCCGAACTGCGCGAGCAGCATCCCAAGGCCTATGGCGCGGTGCGCGGCATCGGCCTGTCGGGCCAGATGCATGGCGCCACCCTGCTCGATGCGCAGCGGCGCGTGCTGCGCCCGGCCATCCTTTGGAA
>DATILH010000093.1:0-32886 GCA_035476655.1 Variovorax sp. | reverse complement strand
CCGTTCAAGGCGCTGGGCAAGCCGAACCTGTTTTTCGGCGTCACCGCCGGCAACATGGATTCGATGATCAACCGGTACACCGCCGACCGGAAGATCCGTAGCGACGACGCCTACACCCCCGGTGACGCCGGCGGCGCGCGGCCGGACCGCGCGGCCATCGTCTATTCGCAGCGCTGCCGCGAAGCGTGGAGCGATGTGCCGATCGTGCTGGGCGGCATCGAGGGCAGCCTGCGCCGCATCTCGCACTACGACTACTGGCAGGACAAGGTGCGTCGCTCCATCGTTGTCGATGCCAAGTGCGACCTGCTGCTGTATGGCAATGCCGAGCGCGCCATCGTCGAGGTGGCGCATCGGCTCGCGGCGCGCGAACCCATTCACCAGATCACCGACGTGCGCGGCACCGCTTTCGTGCGGCGCGACACGCCGCAGGGCTGGTTCGAGATCGACTCGACCGATGTCGACGCGCCGGGTCGTGTCGACGCCCATGTGAATCCGTACCTGATGGTGTCGGAGCAGGCCAAGGCCAATGGCGCCACCTGTGCGCGCGAGGACGAGGCGCAAGGCGCGGCCGATGCTGCCAACCTGGCGATCAAGCCGCTCACCTTCGTGCCCAACCCCGCGCTGCAGGGCAAGGGCACGCACAAGGTGCCGCCGCGCGACCGCTCGGTGATCCGGCTGCCGTCCTTCGAGCAGGTGCGCTCCGATGCGGTGCTCTACGCCCACGCCAACCGCGTGCTGCACCTGGAGACCAACCCCGGCAATGCCCGCGCGCTGGTGCAGGCGCACGGCGAGGGCTCCACGGCGCGCGACGTCTGGATCAACCCGCCGCCCATCCCGCTCACGACGGCCGAGATGGACCATGTGTTCGACCTGCCCTATGCGCGCAGCCCGCATCCGCGCTACGCCGACGAGCAGGGCAGCCACGATGGCGCGACGAAGATCCCCGCGTGGGAAATGATCCGCTTCTCGGTCAACATCATGCGCGGCTGCTTCGGCGGCTGCACCTTCTGCTCGATCACCGAGCACGAGGGGCGCATCATCCAGAGCCGCTCGGAAGATTCGATCATCAAGGAGGTCGAGGCCATCCGCGACTCGGTCAAGGGCTTCACCGGCACCATCTCCGACCTGGGCGGCCCCACGGCGAACATGTATCGCATCGGCTGCAAGTCGCCCGAGATCGAGGCCGCCTGCCGCAAGCCCAGCTGCGTATACCCCGGCATCTGCCAGAACCTCAACACCAATCACGATCCGCTGATCAAGATCTACCGCCGAGCCCGCGCGCTCAAGGGCATCAAGAAGATCCTGATCGGCTCCGGCCTGCGCTACGACCTGGCGGTGCAGTCGCCCGAGTACGTGAAGGAGCTGGTGCAGCACCACGTGGGCGGCTATCTCAAGATCGCGCCCGAGCACACCGAGCAGGGCCCGCTCACCAAGATGATGAAGCCGGGCATCGGCAGCTACGACAAGTTCAAGCAGCTGTTTGAAAAGTACAGCGCCGAGGCCGGCAAGAAGCAGTACCTGATCCCGTACTTCATCGCGGCGCACCCGGGGACCAGCGACGAGGACATGATGAACCTCGCCGTCTGGCTCAAGAAGAACGGCTTTCGCGCCGACCAGGTGCAGACCTTCTACCCGAGCCCGATGGCCACTGCCACTGCGATGTACCACACCAGCAAGAATCCGCTGCGCAAGATCACGCGTGACAGCGAGACGGTGGACATCGTGCGCGGCGAGAAGCGCCGGCGCCTGCACAAGGCCTTCCTGCGCTACCACGATGCCAACAACTGGCCGCTGCTGCGCGACGCGCTCAAGGCCATGGGCCGCTCCGACCTGATCGGCAACGGCAAGCACCACCTGATCCCCACCTGGCAGCCGCTCACCGACGGCAGCTACCAGAGCGCGCGCCGCAAGAACTCCAGCGTGGCCGCCGGCGAGACCCAGCGCAGCGGCGGCCAGCCGCCCAAGGGCAGGCTGCTGACGCAGCACACCGGCCTGCCGCCGCGCGACACCGGCGCCGGCCCGGTTCGGCGCAAGCCGGCCAGCAAGGGCGCCAGGTAGACCAGCCAAGCACGTGCAAGCCCGGCGCCTCCAATCCAAGTCCGGATGGCGATGCCTGGGGTGGTTTGCGCTGATTTTCTGCACGCTCAACGGCTTGCACACACCGGCCTTGGCCGGCTCGCAGGCGGACGCCCTCCTGGCCCGCCACGCATCGATGCAGGCGCAACTCGCGGCCAGCCCGCTGGGGCGCGACCTGGTGGTCGATTCGGCCGAGTTGCCCGATGGCCTGCGCGGCGAGGTGTTCGCCGTGGTCGACCACGACTTCGCCCAGGTCCGGCAGGCCCTGACGCGACCCGGCAACTGGTGCGAGATGCTGCTGCTGCACATCAACAACCGCCGTTGCAGCCTGGGCAAGGGTGAGGGCGGCGCGCGAACCCTGTCGCTTTCCGTGGTGCGCCGCTATGACCTGGCGGTCGAGAGCGCCTTCGTGCTGCCCCTCGTCCTGCGCGTCGACGACAGCAGCGCGGCTGACTACCTGCTGGTCGAACTGCGCTCAGACGCTGGCCCGTTGGGCACCAATGCGCACCTGGTCCGCGTCGAGGCGGTGCCGCTGCCGGAGGCGACCGGCAAGACCTTCCTGCATTTCAGCTACTCCTACGAGCACTCGGCGCTGGTGCGCATGGCCACGCAGGCCTACCTGGCGACCTTCGGCCGCCACAAGGTAGGCTTCACCGTTGTCGGGCAGAGCGACCAGGGCAAGCCCGACTACATTCGCGGGCTGCGCGGACTGGTCGAGCGCAATTCGGTGCGCTACTTCCTGACGGTGGAGGCCTATCTGGACGCCATGAGCGCGCCGCCGGCCCAGCAGGTCGAGCGACGCATGCAGAACTGGTACGCGGGGGCGGAACGCTATCCGCGCCAGTTGCACGAGATCAACCTGGAGACCTACCTGGCGATCAAGCGCGGAGACCGCACGCGCGCAGCGCCGAGCCCCTGAGGGCTCGGCATCGGGGGCTCAGGCGGGACGCACCTGCCCTGTGGGCGCGCTTTCGGCGGCCGCTTCTATGCGCGCCTTGGAGCGGGCCGGGTTCAGGATCAAGATGCCGATGATGCCCCCGGCGATGGTCAGGATACCGCTGAGCGCGAAGCCTTGCTCGTAGCCCAGCATCGGCGAGGCACGTCTGCTCTCGATCAGCTTGCCCATCACCACCGGTGCCAGGACGCCGGCTGCCGAGCCGAACACCGCGTTCTCGATGGCCAGCATCGCGCCGCGCTGTGGCAGCGGCGTCACTTCGGCGATCATGGACGGCGCCAGGGTGAAGATCGAGATGGACAGCCCGGCGGCGATGGCGAACATGACGACCTTCTGGATCGGACCCAGGTCCAGGAACTGCGGTGCAGCCATCATCACGCCGCAGATCAGCAGCGCGATGCAGCCGGTCACGGCGCGTGCGGAGCGCGAACTGGCGCCGGCTTTCAGGCGGCGCTCCGAGTACCAAGACACGCCGAAGCTGATCGGCACGGTGATGAACACGAACATGGCGAAGAGCAAGCCGGCGCGCGCGGGTTCGAAACCCAGGCCCTTGTTCATGTAGGCGGGCAACCAGGTGAGCGTGAGCGCCACGATCCAGTAGGCGACGAAGTGCAGCACGCAGACACCGATGACCGTCGGGTCGGTCAGCAGGCGGGCGTAGGGCACGCGGGCGCTGCTCTTGGCGGGATTTTCCTTGGCGGCTTCGCTTTCGATGGTGCCTTCGGCCCCGAACATCATCCAGACGGCGGCCCAGATTAAGCCGATCAGCGCCAGCACCCAGAAGTTGGCGCGCCAACCCCAGTGCGATGTGATGAACGGAATGCCCAAGCCGGCTACCAGCACACCCAGGGTGGCGCCGACGTTGATCAGCGCGCCCGGCAGGTTGCGCTTGTCATCGGGGAACCACTTGTACATCGAGTGCATGGCCACCGGGGCGGACGGCCCTTCGGCCAGCCCCAGCAGCACGCGGGCGATCACGATGATCACCAGCGACGACGTGGCCGCGATCGGCACCTGCACCACGGACCAGGCAATGGCCATGGCCAGCAGCAGCCAACGCGTCTGGATGCGGTTGGCCAGGAAGCCGCCGACCACGCCACCGACTGCGAACAGCCAGAAGACGCTGCCGGCCACGACGCCGAACTGCACCGGGGTGAGGCCGAGATCGGCCATCATCGGAATCGCGACCAGGCCGACCACGACCTTGTCGACGAAGTTCACCAATTGAAGGGCGGCGAGCATCCAGGCGATGCCCCATGCCCTGGCGGGTTGAAAGTTGCTACTACTGCTCATTCGTTGTCTCCCTGATGGTTGTGATGTGAAGCCGGCGACCGGTCTTCAGTGGAAGTCGAACTCGGCGTCGACTGCTGCCTTGGAACGATGTGCTGGCCCCGTCACAATGGGTGCGAAAACGAAGGGGAGGACGGAGTTGAGCAAGCTGGTGAACACCCGCAGCCCGGCGCTGGACGCGCAGACCAGCGGCAAGTTGATTGCGTCGACGCTCCTGCGCCAGGCGCTCGGCTTTGGCCGTTGCGAGCCGCAGGCCATCGACGGCCTGGTCGCGGCAGGTCATGTGGTGACCTTGGGAAAGGGCGAGTTCCTGGTGCGCCGGGGCGAGCACTTCGATAACCTGTGCCTGATCGTCGAAGGTTCCCTGGAGGCCAGCGTGACGCATCAGGACGGGCGCCGGCATCTCGTGGCCTACCTGCAGGCGGGGTGACGTGTCCGGCCTGATCAGCCTGTGGGACGGACAGCCCCATGCCACCGACATGGTCTCGCGCGAGGCATCGACGCGTTTGCTGCTGGTGCGCGGCTACGACTACCGCTTGCTGCGCGACCGCTGCCCCTCGATTTGCCGGGCGATGGAGGTGCAGATGGCCTACCGCACCCGTCTGCTGCACGAGCTCTTGATCGGCGACGCCTCGATGCCGCTGGACGTCCGGCTGGCGCGGGTGTTGCACATGCTGGCGATCCTCAGCGGCCGCAACAGACCGATGGCGTCAAGCCGGTGCTGAAGATGTCCCAGGCCGGCATCGGCAATTCCCTGGGGGTGAGCCGGCAGCGCGCCAATTTTGCGGCGCAGCTGCTCAGGAAGAAGGGGCTGATCCTGCTGCAGTACTCGGAGATCACCATCGTCGATCCCGAAGGACTGGCCAGGCACGCATCCATGTGAGCGGTGATGTAGTCGCTCGAGGGCGCGGGAGGAATGGCAGGGGTTCACGTGCGCGATGCTAGGAAGCCGCGCGCGTTGACACTGCTTGCGAGACGACAGAGCCCGCTATTGAGCGCCCAGGGCGCGGGAAAACACCGAGCAGCGGCGCCGGGCCGTACGCCCGCCGCTAGCTGCCAATCTTGCCGGCCAGCCTGTCATGCCAGGCCTGGTACGGGTCTTCGCCCGGCAGCCGCACCCGCCGGCCGGAGAACTTCAGCCGGCGCTCGCCGTCCGGGCGCAGCAGTTCCTCGTAGCTCGGCGCGGCCGACAGACCGAAGGGCTCGCTATCCTCGTTGTCGTAGGCAAACCAGACCTGCTCGATGCCCGCCTGCGACATCGCGGCCAGGCACATGGCGCAGGGATAGCCGCTGGCATACACCGAGCACCCGCGCAGATCGGACTGGCCCAGCGCGCGGCCGGCGTTGCGCAGCGCCTGCATCTCGGCATGCGCGGTCGGGTCGTTCAAGGCCTCCATCTGGTTGAAGCCGGTGGCGACCAGCTCACCGCCGCGTGTCACCACAGCCCCGAAGGGCTGGCCTCCGCGCTGGCGCACGTTCTCCATGGCCAGGCGGATGGATTCGAGCAGGTACTTTTCGGTCAGGTCGGTGTCGCTCATGGCGGCATTGTGTGCGACGCGGTTCGTTTAAGAAATTGTTAGCAGATTGCTAAGCAATTCTTAGAGGCGCGCTCGCTCGGCGATTCCTAGACTTTCTTCCCGGCAGATGTGCGCAAGGGGCGCTCATCGCCCAGTTGAAGACGGTCATCCACAAACGAGGTTTCATCATCATGAAGAACGACTCCCGCGAGTTGCAGCAGGTCGAGTGCACCACCATCGCGGCGGCCCTGCCGCGCGTCGACTTGTATGCCGGCATCCACAAGGCGCTGCGCGCCTTGATGGCCGACACCCTGACGGCCGTCGGCCGCATGGACGCCGAAGATTTGCTCGAACTGGCTCAGACCAGCCAGCGCATGCTGCAACTGCTCGACTTCATGCGCTCGCACCTGCGCCACGAGAACGAGTTCATCCACCCGGCGCTGGAGGCGCGAGCGCCCGGCGCCAGCGGCGTGATCGCGCATGAGCACGAGGAGCACGAGGCGCAGATCCTGGCCCTGGCAGGAGCCGCCACCGCGCTGCTGAACATGGAGGTCGCGGCGCGCGCCGGGGCCGTGCTTGCGCTGTACCGCCAGTTGGCGCTCTTCATTGCTCACAACTTCGAGCACATGCATGTGGAGGAGACGGCGCACAACGCCGTGCTGTGGGCGCGCTACACCGACGCCGAGCTGATCGCGCTGCACGACGCGCTGATCGCTTCCCTTCCTCCGCAGGAGATGATGTTCGCGATCCGCTGGATCGTGCCCTCCATGAACCCGCAGGAACGCGCCGCGATGCTGTCCGACATGAAGGCCCATGCGCCGGCGCCGGCCTTTGCGGCGGCCTTGGACGTGGTCCGGCCGCATTTGAGCGGGCGCGAGTGGGAAAAGCTGATGGCCGCGCTCGGCCCTCAGTGAACGCGCAGGAAGGGCGCCAGCGTGGGCGTTTCGAAGTTCTTGAGCTTCATGAAGTTGGACAGGTTCACGAGATCGTCCGGCACGGTCTCGGCCTGCTGCTCCACATAGGGCGCGCAGGCAATGGTACGCAGCGCCTTGCGGCGCTTGCGGCGCTCCAGGATCTCGACACAGCGCCGGCGCAGCAGTTGGACGACGCGCGCTTCCGCCGCCAGCAGGCGCTGGCGCGCATGCAGCCAGGGCGCGAAGTCGGCCGTGCTGGGCCAGGACTTGGGCGGCTGCAAGGCCCAGAAGTCCTTGCTGCGCCGGTTCAGGCCGACATAGGCCAGTTTGTCGGCGAGATAGGCTGACTCGAGGGCGCGCACCGCCTGAACGTATTCATCTCGCAAAGAAGTCATTGGAGGATTTCCTCTCGTGCAGTCGCCAGTATCGATGATTACAAAGCGTAACTGAACGTCAATTCAATGACTCCGCAAAAGAAAAATCAATTCGGTGGCGAACTTAAATCCTTTGATTTAAACGAATTGGCGGCGCTGTTGCCAAGGCGCCATCAGGCCGCGATTTCGGCCAGCCGAAGCGGCCGTTCGACGCACAGGCGGAATCGCCCGCGGCCGGTTTTCTCGAGGCGGATGCCATGCCTGGTCTCGAGCAGTCGGCGCTGCAGCAGCACCAGTCGGGTTTCCAGGTTGTCGGCCACGTCGGGCAAGCCCAGGGCCGCATCGAGGCGCAATTCCCTGTTGCTGAATTCGCAGCGGCCGCGCTGCGTGTATTCATGCAGCAGCTTCCAGAGAATTGCGCCAGCCACACCTTTAATCAAATAGTTCTCATCAATAAAGACGCTGTGATTCACGCCGTAATGGCGAATCAGCAGCGGCGCACCGGCGGCGGGTGGCGGCTCGGCCGGCGCTGCCACGGCCGGCGCCGAGGGTTCCGCCGCCGCGGCCTGTTGCAGGTCGAGCGCGGCGCCCAGATGGCCGGCCATGGCAACCAGGGCATCCTCGTCCTCGAAGTTGAAGCGCATGTCCACCGGGCTCTCGACAAAGAGCACGCCCAGCGCCCGGCCGGCTGAGACGATGGGCACGGCCAGCTGGCTGTGCGGCTCGGCCAGGCCGGGAAAGGGGATGTCGGTCTCGAGCGTCAGGCCGGGCTCGATCTCCAGCATGCTCGCGCGCACCGCGTGGCTGTAGTTGGCCGCATGGGTCATGTGGCAGATGCGTACCGGGGTGCACTCGCGGGCGGCGACGCCGATCACGCCGTGGCCCAGTGCGATCTCGGAGCCGATGCCCGAATTCGCGTAGCCGCAACTCGCCACCGTGTACAGGCGCTGCGCCGAAGCGTCCAGCATCAGCACCATGGCGTGGCGCACGTCCAACTGATCGCTCAATGTGGCCAGCGCGGCCTGCAGCAGCTCGTCGGTCGCGGTGCAGCGGGAGACCCGGTCGGCAAAGCGGCGCAGTGCGGCCAACAGGGCCGATCTGGGCGGCGGATCGGGCAGGCGAAAGCCGTCGACGCTGTCGATCGCCTGAACCTCGTAGACGTCTGAGCCCAGCAGCCGGAACACCCCGGCCATGCCGGTATGGGAGGCGATGCCCGCCAACTGTGCCTTCATGCCCTCGAACAGAGGCCCGCTGGTTTCGGTGCGCAGGTAGCGCAGCTGCAGCCGGTAGAAGCCGCTGGTGAAGGGGTGCATCACCAGCACCGTGCCGTGCGGGTTGGCCAGGATGTTCTGCCGCGTCTTGTTGAAGAACTGGAAGGACAGCGCCACGTGCCGCTCGTCGACGTAGTAGACCTGCGAGAGGTAGGCCACGTTGGGCGTGCCGTCCGCCCCGCAGGTGGCCATCATGGCCGGCACCACGCCGTCGAAGCAGGCGCGGATGGCGTTCAGGGAAAGGCTGGCCTGCGGGTTCATCAGGCGGCACCGGCCTCCACGACAAGGGCGCTGCCCGCCTTCGGGCCCGGCGTCTGGTCGAAGGCCTGCTCCGGCGTGAAGCTGATGGCGACCAGGTCCTCCAGCTGGAAGGCGAGCATGGCGCGCACCAGCGCCGCGCTGTAGCCGATGCTGCAGATGTCGACCTCCATGGCCGCCAGGTAGCGTTTCAGGCCGGGCAGGTCGCTCTCGTCGGCGGCGCGGCCGGTGATGCTGCCGGCCTTGACCTGCACCGTGCGGTGCGTGCTGGGCGCGCTGAACACCACCGCGATCTGCCCGGTGGCGGCCAGGTCCTGCAGCAGTTGGCGCGACTGGCTGCGCGCCAGGTAGACGGTGATCGTCAGGCCGTCCGGCGTGATGCTGCTGCCGACCGCGCGCATCACGCTGGGGCGCAGGGCCGCGTCGCGCGAGGCGACGATGGTCGACACCCCCTTGTCCACCATCGCGATGTGCTCCGGAGACAGAAGGCAGCGGGGCGCCCCGGCGTCGCTCATGAGTCGGCGTCGTCCGGCATGGTGTGCAGCGGGATGTCCTGCGCGGCAGCCAGTTCGTCAAGTTGCGCGCAGCTGCGCTCACGCAGGAAGGAAGCCACCGCCGCATGGGTGGCCGAACGGAACATCGCCTTGCCGCCCTGGGCATCGACCCCCGCGGCGGCGCAAAGGCGCTCGGCGAAATGCAGCTCCAGCGCCGCCACCGCCACCCGGCCGTCGGCGCAGGGGTAGACGCGATAGCCGGCGTGGGCGCCGCCGACCGCGCCTGTGGGCTGTGTCAGCCCCCAGTGGCGCGGCAGCGCCAGGTAGGCGGCGGCCGCCGACAGTGCCACCTCGATGTGGACGCCGCGCCCGCCGACGGCGCGGCGCAGCAGGGCCTGCAGCACGGCCTCGCTCGCCATCACCGAGCCGGCCATGTCGGCATACAGGGTGGC
Source organism: Variovorax sp. (assembly GCA_035476655.1). Taxonomy (GTDB): domain Bacteria; phylum Pseudomonadota; class Gammaproteobacteria; order Burkholderiales; family Burkholderiaceae_C; genus Variovorax. The sequence goes on along the minus strand of DATILH010000093.1, from coordinate 23,285 downwards.
GGGAAGCTCGAGGCCGGGCACCAGGCCGTTCTGGGCCAGGTAGGTCAGGTCGTGCCCGGGTTCGTCGGCGCGTTCGCCGGGCGCGCCGACGATCTCCACCAGCGCGAGCTGCGGATGGCGCGCATGCAGGCTGGCCCAGTCCACGCCCAGCTTGACCGAGGCGGCGGGGCGGAAGGAGGTGATCAGCACATCGGTCTGCGCCAGCAGCGCATGCAGCATGGCCTGGCCTTGCGCCGTCTTGAGGTTGGCGTGCAGGATCTCCACGCCCTGGTGCAGCGCCTCGTAGGCTTGCGGGTTGTACGCCCCCATCGGATCGCTCGAGCGGGCGCCGGCCGGCGGTGGCGCCTCCAGCTTGGTGCAACTGGCGCCCATGCGGCGGCAGCGCATCAGCGCGGCCGGGCCGGGCAGGTTCAAGGAGAGGCTGAGCACGCGCACGCCGGCCAACGGCGCACCGGATTCGTCGGGGAAGTCGGTCATTCGGAGGTCTCGTCGGAGGATGTGATGTCGGCGCCGCGCTCGGCCAGCAGCGCGCGCAGGATGGAGCGATGGCAGCGCGCCTCGTTCTCGCAGTAGCAGCCCATCGACATGGCGCTGCCACGCGACAGGGCGGCCAGCAGATCCAGGCTGCGGCTGGCATCGGCCTGACCCATCTCGCTCTTGTACTTGCGGGCGAAGGCAGCCCATTGGGCTGGCGTCTGCGCGTCCTGGCCCAGCTTCATGGTCTGCGCCGAGGGCGCCAGGTTGGGGTACCAGACGTCATACCAGTCCTGCGCGGCGAACTGTTCCTTGGGCACGCCCCGCGGCGGGCGCCGCACGGTGCCGATGCGCAGGCCTTCGCCCGGGGCGCGCGGGGTTCCGAGGCGGACGATTCGAATGGGCATGGTGGCGATGGATCCTCTGGGTGACGCGTCGGACGCGAGTTGCCGAAGATACTCGCGAATCGCCACCCGAGGAGACGCCCAAATGAACCAACTTCAAGACCGCATCGAATGGACCCGCCACGCCAACGGCGTGGTCGAGCTGCAGCTGGCCCGGCCCGACAAGATGAATGCGCTCGACCCCGCCATGTTCGATGCATTGATCGACGCCGGCGAGCGCCTCAAGGTCGACACCGCCGCGCGCGCCGTGGTCATCGCGGGCCGCGGCAAGGCCTTCTGCGCCGGGCTGGACATGGAGTCCTTCGCCCGCATGACGGATGCCGGCCGATCGCCCGGGGAGGCGCTGGGCCAAGGCGCCGCCGGCGCCGACCTGCTGGTGCGCACGCACGGCATCTCCAACGCTGCGCAGCAGGTGGCGATGGTCTGGCGCGAGGTGCCGGTGCCCGTCATCGCCGCGGTTCATGGCGTAGCCTTTGGCGGAGGCCTGCAGGTGGCGCTGGGGGCCGATATGCGCCTCGTCGCACCCGGCACCCGCATGTCGGTGATGGAGATCAAGTGGGGCCTGGTGCCGGACATGGGCGGCATGGTGCTGATGCGCGAGCTGCTGCGCGCCGACATCGTGCGCGAACTCACCTACAGCGGCCGCATCGTGGAGGCCGAGGAGGCGGTGCGCATCGGCCTGGCCACCCGCCTGGCCCAGGACCCGCTGGCAGAGGCGCTGCAGATGGCGGGCGAAATCGCCGGCAAGAGTCCGGAAGCGATCCGCGCCGGCAAACGCCTGCTCAATGCCGCGGCGCAGCTGGATGCGGCCGCATTGCTGCTTCGCGAATCGGCGGAGCAGAAGGCACTGATCGGCAGCCCGAACCAGGTCGAGGCTGTGCGCTCGAACCTGGAAAAGCGGGCGCCGAACTACCGCTGAGCCTCGATCAAAGGCCGTGCAAGCGCAGCCACTCGTCTTGCGGCGCGCGGCTGGCCACCAACTGGTTCACCGGATGCGCCGGATCGCGCCAGCCAATGGCCATGCCGCAAAAGAGCATGCGCTCCGGCGGCAGCTTCAAGGCTTGGCGCACCGTGTCTGCATACACCGCCCAGGCCTCCTGCGGGCAACTGTCCAGCCCTTCCTCGCGCAGCAGCAACATCACCGTCTGCAGGTACATGCCCAGGTCCGACCACTGGGGCGGCCCCATGCTGCGGTCGACGCTGCAAAAGAGCGCCAGCGGCGCGCCGAAGAAGTCGAAGTTGCTGGCGAACCAGCGGCGCCGTGCCGCCTTGTCCTCGCGTGGGATGTTCAGTCGCGCGTACATGGCCTCGCCCACCTCGAAGCGCCGTTCGCGCCACGGCGAGCGCAGTTCGCCCGGATAGACCGCGTATTCGGGCTGCGGCTGGACGCCGGATGCAAGCACCTCCCGCATCGTTGCCCGCAACTGCGCCAACGGCTCCCCGGCCATCACGTCGATGTGCCAGGGCTGCAGGTTGCCGCCTGAAGGCGCCCGCGCCGCCCTTTGCAGGACCCGGCGAATCACGTCCCCAGGAACGGAGGTAGGAAGAAAGGCGCGAATGGAATGCCGGCTGGCGACGGCTTCGTGGACCTGCATGCAAGGGGCTCCGTGGCTCTGTGGGCAACAGGCCTGAATGTCGCATGAAGCGGCAGGCGGCGCCGTCTTGCATGAAGGCGCCGCCGGGTTCCTAATGGGTCCCGCGGAAAGAATGCGATCCACCAGGCAGCCCGGCGCTCCGTCTGCCGGGCGTGAGGAGACAACCCATGCCAAGCCGATCGAACGGCCTCGCGGCCGAATTGGAGAAAGTACGTACCCTGGCGCTGGTCGGCCCATCGGCCGGCGGCAAGACCACCCTGGCCGAAGCCCTCCTGCAGCGCGCGGGCGCCATCGGCGCGGCGGGCAGCGTCGAGCGCGGCAGCACCGTGAGCGACCACGACCCGATCGAGCGGCGCATGCAGCACTCGCTCAATTCCTCGGTGCTGCACCTGACGCACGCCGACACCCGCATCCACTTCATCGACACCCCCGGCGGCCCCGATTTCCTCGGCCAGAGCCTGCCGGCGCTGGAAGCGGTCGAGACGGCGGCGATCGTCATCAACGCCTCCCTCGGCATCGAGCCGATGGCGGTGCGCATGATGGAGTACGCCGCCTCGAGGCATCTGACCCGCATGATCATCGTCAACAAGATCGACGCGCAGGGTGCGTCAGCGGCCGATCTGCTGGCACAGCTCCAGGCCACCTTCGGGCGCGAGTGCCTGCCGCTCAATCTTCCCGATGCGGGCGGCACCAAGGTGGTGGACTGCTTCTTCAACCGCGAGGGCGACTGCGACTCCGGCTCGGTCGAAGCGGCGCACCGCGCGCTGGTCGAGCAGGTGGTGGAGGTCGACGCGGCCTTCGTCGACCGCTATCTCGAGGAGGGCGATGTCGATCCGGCCGAGCTGCACGCACCGCTTGAACAGGCGCTGCGCGAAGGCCATCTGATCCCGGTGTGCTTCGTCTCGGCGCGCAGCGGCGCCGGCCTGGCCGAGCTGCTGGACGCGATCGTCAAGCTGCTGCCCGACCCGACCGAGGCGAACCCGCCCGACTTCCTGGTGGGCGAAGGCGCCGATGCGCGGCCGATGGCGGTGTCGCCCGACCCGGCCAAGCACGTGCTGGCGCATGTGTTCAAGGTCACGGTCGATCCGTACGTCGGCAAGATGGGGATGTTCCGCGTGCACCAGGGTACGTTCACGCGCGACAGCCAACTCTACGTGGGCGACGGCCGCAAGCCCTTCAAGGTGGGCCACCTCTTCATGCTGCAGGGCAAGAACTATGTCGAGGTGAACCGCGTGCTGCCGGGCGACATCGCGGCGGTGGCCAAGGTGGACGAGATCCATTTCGACGCGGTGCTGCACGATGCTGCAGAGGACGACCGGGTGCACCTGGCGCCGCTGGACTTTCCGATCCCGGTGCACGGCCTGGCGATCGAGCCCAAGCGGCATGGCGACGAGCAACGAATGTGGGAGATCCTGGGCAAGCTGGTCGACGAAGACCCCTGCCTGCGGCTGGAGCACGCGGTGGTCACGAACGAGACCATCGTCTACGGCCTGGGCGAGCTGCACCTGCGCGTGCTGCTCGAGCGGCTGCGCGAGGTCTACAAGTTCGATGTCACCACCCGGCCGCCGCGCATCGCCTACCGCGAGACGGTGACGGCGCCGGCCGAAGGCCATCACCGCCACAAGAAGCAGACCGGCGGCGCCGGCCAGTTCGGCGAGGTGTTCCTGCGCATCGAACCGCTGGCGCGAGGCACCGGCTTCGAATTCGTCGACGAAGTGCGCGGCGGCACCATCCCGGGCCAGTTCATCCCCGCGGTGGAAAAGGGCGTGCGCGAGGTGCTGGAGCGCGGCGCCATCGCCGGCTACCCGGTGGTGGACGTGCGCGTGATCGTCTACGACGGCAAGCACCACACCGTGGACAGCAAGGACATCGCCTTCGCCACTGCGGGCCGCAAGGCCTTCATCGCGGCGATCAAGGCGGCGCGGGCGATCGTGCTGGAGCCGGTGGTTAACGTCGAGATCGCAACGCCGGAGCAGGCCATTGGCGACATCACTGGGGATCTGTCGAGCCGGCGTGGTCTGGTGAGTGGGACGGCCAACGGGTCGGCTGGTACTGCGTTGATTCGTGGTCAGGTGCCGTTGGCGGAGTTGTCGGGGTACCAGTCATGTCTGAATGCGCTGACTGGGGGGCAGGGGAGGTACACGATGGAGTTGTCCCACTACGAGGCAGTGCCGCCTGCAGTGCAGCAGACGCTGATGGGACAGCATCACGAGCGCGACGAGGAGTGAATTTGCGGCGGGGGAGCGCGGCAGGCGTTTGCCGTGGCGGGCTCATGCTGGGGCGGTCGGCGCTTCGCGCCGACTCCGCTGCGGTGCTCGCCCTGGGGGCGCGTCGCAGAACTCGCTACGTTTTGTTCCGCTCAAACAACTGCGACGAGTCAGATCACGAAGTGCATGCGTGTCTTCGCACGCATGCACCGCCCCCAGGGCTGCGCTCCTCGCCGCCCCAGAAATCGCCTACCACGGCAAACGCCTGCCGCGCAGACACGTTGTGCCTGACCAACCCGAAGAGAGAGACGCCGCGCGCCACGGCACGCGGCGCCCGAACCGGCCGACGAAGCACATCGCGTCCCGGCCAAGGCCTGTGCGCCCCTGGGCCAGTGCGCCTCTGGAGCGCTGACCGCCCGAGTGAAGCGCTGGCGCAGGGGCGCACAGGCCTTGGCCTGCCCCCAACGCTCACTCGCCTTTTGCGACCTCGTGCCCCGCCATCAACTCCAACGCCCGAACCAGCGCTGAGTGGTCCAACTCCCCCATCCCATTGGCAGCACAAGCCTGCATCAACTGCGCAGCATTGGCCGTCTGCGGGAGCGACACGCCGATCTCGCGCGCACCCTGCAGCGCGAGGCTCAGGTCCTTCTGGTGCAGCTTGATCCGAAAGCCGGGCGCAAAGGTGCGCTTGATCATTCGCTCGCCATGCACCTCGAGAATGCGCGAGGAGGCAAATCCGCCCATCAGTGCTTGCCGCACCTTGGCTGGGTCGGCGCCCGCCTTGGACGCGAACACCAGCGCCTCGCTCACCGCTGCGATGTTCAGCGCCACGATGATCTGGTTGGCCACCTTGGTGGTCTGGCCGTCGCCATTGCCGCCGACCAGCGTGATGTTCTTGCCCATCTTCTCGAGCAGGGGCCGCACCCTCTCGAACACTGCCGGCTCGGCGCCGCACATGATGGTGAGGCTCGCAGCCTTGGCACCCACTTCGCCGCCGGAGACCGGGGCGTCGACATAGTCGGCGCCGGCCTCGTTGATCTTCTTGGCGAATGCCTTCGTGGCGATCGGCGAGATCGAACTCATGTCGACCACCACCTTGCGCGCACCGCCGGTGGACGTCAGGCCCGCCGCCACGCCCTTGGCGCCAAACAGCACCGCCTCGACGTCCGGCGTGTCCGGCACCATGAGGAAGATCACTTCCGCGTTCTGTGCCACCTCCTGGGGATTGGCGCAGGCCTTGGCGTTGGTGGCTGCCACGCTGTCGGGCACCTTGCTGCGCGTCTGCACGAATAGTTGGTGACCAGCTTCGACCAGGTGCAGCGCCATGGGCGCGCCCATGATGCCCAGGCCGATGAATCCGATGTTCATGTGATGTTCTCCTTGAGTAGATTGGTCAGTAGCTTCCGCTCGAAGGCGCCGGTGCCGGGGTTGCGCGCAGGCGGGCCACCGCCTGCTGCGCCCCGGCGGCCATCAGGCGCGCGTCGGAGCCCACGGTAACGAATTGGAAGCCCTTGGCAATGCGCGAGAGTGCCACGTTCGGGTCGCCGTTGTGCACGCCGGCCACCAGGCCGTGCGCCTTGGCGCGCTCCAGGATATGGTCGATCGCCTGCTGCACCGGCGGGTCCACGTCGTCGAAGACAGGACGGCAGCCCAGCGCCAGTGACAGGTCCGACGGGCCGATGTAGATCGCGTCCAGCCCTTCCACCGACATGATGGCGTCCAGGTTGTCCAGCGCCTTGGCCGTCTCGATCATGGCGAAGGTCACGATGGTGTCGTTGGCATGCTGCGGATAGTCGGCGCCGCCGTAGAGCAGGGCGCGCACCGGCCCGAAGCTGCGCGTGCCGCGCGGCGCGTAGTGGGTCCAGGCCACCAGGTTCTGCGCGTCCTCGCGGGTGTTGACCATGGGGCAGATCACACCGTAGGCGCCGGCGTCCAGCGACTTCATCAGGATGCCGGGCTCGAGCCAGGGCACGCGCACGATCGGCACCGTGGCCGTGGTCGATATCGCCTGCAGCATGCCCAGCATGGCCTGGTAGTCGGTCACGCCGTGCTGCAGGTCGATGGTGAGCGAATCCCAGCCCTGGTGGGCCATGGTCTCGGCCGAAAAGGAATTCGGAATGGCCAGCCATCCGTTGATGGCGGCGCCACCGGATGACCACAGTTCGCGCAGGCGGTTGGCTCTCATGAAGGACTCCGGTTCTTTGGTTGAAATCAACGGTCGAAGGCAGGACGCTTGGGATCGAACTTCCAGCCCGGGATCAGCGCCTGCATCGCGACCGCATCATCGCGCGCGCCAAGGCCATGCTGCTTGTACAACTGGTGCGCCTTCTCGACCTCGGCCATGTCGAGCTCGACGCCCAGGCCGGGCTTCCTGGGCACCTGCACATGGCCGCCGACGATCTGCAGCGGCTCCTTGGTCAGGCGCTGGCCGTCCTGCCAGATCCAGTGCGTGTCGATCGCCGTGACCTTGCCCGGCGCGGCGGCACCCACGTGGGTGAACATGGCCAGCGAGACGTCGAAGTGGTTGTTGGAATGCGAGCCCCAGGTCAGGCCCCAGTCGCGGCAGGTCTGGGCCACGCGCACCGAGCCGGCCATGGTCCAGAAGTGCGGGTCGGCCAGCGGAATGTCGACCGACTGCAGCGAGAGCGCATGCACCATCTGGCGCCAGTCGGTGGCGATCATGTTGGTGGCGGTGGGCAGGCCGGTGGCGCGGCGGAACTCCGCCATTACCTCGCGGCCGGAGAAGCCTTCCTCGGCGCCGCAAGGGTCTTCGGCGTACGCCACCACGCCGCGCATGCGCTGGCCCAGGCGGATCGCATCCTTGAGCAGCCAGCCGCCGTTCGGGTCGAGCGTGACGCGGGCCTGCGCAAAGCGCTCGTGCAGCGCGACGATGGCGTCGACTTCCTCGTCGCCGCGCAGCACGCCGCCCTTGAGCTTGAAGTCATTGAAGCCGTATTTCTCGCGCGCCGCCTCGGCCAGGCGCACGATGGCCTCCGGCGTCATCGCCTTCTCGCGGCGCAGGCGGAACCAGTCGTTGTCGGCCTCGGGCTCGCTGGCATAGGCCAGGTCGGTCTTTGCCTTGTCACCCACATAGAAGAGATAGCCGAGCATCTCGACCGATTCGCGCTGCTGCCCTTCGCCCAGGAGCGCAGCCACCGGCACGTCCAGGTGCTGGCCGAGCAGGTCGAGTAGGGCGGATTCGATGGCGGTCACCGCATGGATGGTGGTGCGCAAGTCGAAGGTCTGCAAGCCGCGCCCGCCGCTGTCGCGCCCGGCAAAGGCCTTTTGAACCTCCTGCAGCACGCGCTGGTGCGCGCCCAGCGGCTGGCCGACCACCAGCGCAGCGGCGTCTTCCAGAGTCTGGCGGATCTTCTCGCCGCCCGGCACTTCGCCCACGCCGGTGCGGCCGGCGGAGTCGGTCAGGATCAGCAGGTTGCGGGTGAAGAAGGGGCCGTGCGCGCCGCTCAGGTTGAGGAGCATGCTGTCGCGGCCGGCAACGGGAATCGCGCGCAGCGCAATGATGGTGGGAGTCGTGGATGGCATGGTGCTTGAAGAATTGAGGGGCCGCGTCAGTCGATCGTGATCTTGCCGGTCTCGATGACCTTTTTCCAGCGCGCGTATTCCTGCTGCTGGAAGGCGGCGAACTGTTCGGGCGTGTTGGCCACCAGTTCCAGGCCGATCGAGGTGAACTGCTGCTTCACGGCCGGGTCGTTCAGGGCGGCGACCATGCTGTCGTGCGCCTTCTTGCGCACATCGACCGGCAAGCCCTTGGGCGCGACGATGGCCTGCCAGGAATAGACCTCCACGCCCTTCACGCCGGCCTCCGCCATGGTGGGCACGTCGGGCAGCACCGGCGAGCGCTGCGCGCCGGTGACGGCCAGCGCCTTCAGCTTGCCGGCCTTGATGTGCTGCACCACCGCGTTCACGTTCTGGAAGGAGCCGTCGACCTGGCCGCCCAGCAGGTCGGCAATGGCCGGCGCGCCACCCTTGTAAGGCACATGCAGGCCCGAGGTGCCGGTCTGCTGCCAGAACAGTTCAGCCGTCAGGTGGTCGCTGGAGCCGTTGCCGGAGGAGGCGAAGGTCATCTTGGCCGGGTTCGTCTTCTCGAAGGCGATGACGTCGGCCACGGTCTTGTGCGGCGAGGCGGCCGGCACCACCAGCACGTTGGGCGCCTGCACGGCCACCGTGATGGTGTCGAAGTCCTTCAATGCGTCGTACTGCATGCCCTTGATCAGGTGCGGCGCGATCACCAGGGGCCCAAGCGAGGTGACCAGGAAGATGCTGCCGTCGGGCGCCGAGCGCTTGACCTGGGTGGCGCCGATGGTGCCGGTGGCGCCGGCCTTGTTGTCGACCAAGAAGGTCTGGCCGGTGGCCGTGGCCAGCTTGGGGCCGATGGCGCGCGCCACCATGTCGGTGGAGCCGCCGGCGGGGAAGGGCACGAGCAGGGTGACCGGCTTGGTGGGCCAGGCCTGTGCCTGTGCGGACGTCACGCCGGCCAGGGCCAGCGCCAGGGTGCAGATGAGTTGCTTCATGAGATGTCTCCTGCGCGTGGTAGCGCTACCAAAGAATGGCTCGATGGTAGCGCTACCGTGCATAGGCGAACTCAGTACTAACCCGAGGTAAAAAGGGATTCAGGCGCTCTCGCGCTCGATGATCCGGAAGCCGACGTCCACGACCGCGGGACCGTTCGTCGCACCGTCGGCGCGCTCGATGATGAATCGCGCGGCCTGGCGGCCGATGGCCTCGCCGTCGATGCGCACCGTGGTCAGCGAGGGCGCCAGGTCGGCGGCGAATTCCAGGTCGCCAAAGCCCACAACGGCGAGTTGCTGCGGAACTGCGATGCCGCGAGTGCGCGCTTCGGTCATCACGCCCAGCGCCAGCAGGTCGGAGCTGCAGAACACCGCATCGATCTGCGCGCCGTTCGAAAGAAGCTCGCCCAGGGCCTGCCGGCCACTGCGCAGCGTGGTCGGCGCCGGCACCTTGATGGCCTTCACCGCCGGCAGCCGAGCGGCGCGCGCCGCGCTCTCGAAGGCCTGCAGCCGCCGATCGGCGCGCTCGTCGTCGCCGCCGATCACTGCCAGCCGCCTGTGGCCCTTGCGCCGCAGGTAGGCGACGACCGCGCTGCCGACCTCGGCATGCGAAAAGCCGACCAGCATGTCCAGTGGCGTGGGTGTCAGATCCCAGGTTTCGACGACCGGGATCCCGGCCGCCAGCAGGCGCTTGCGGCCCTCGGCCGAATGCATGATGCCGGTGAGCACGATGCCGTCCGGGCGCCGGCCGATGATGGCGTCCAGCAGGGCGTCCTCGCGCGAATCGACGTAGCCGCTCTGGCCCAGCATCAGCTGGTAGTCCTCCTCGGCCAGCGCTTGCGTCAACGCCTGGATGCTCTGCTGGAAGACCGGGCCGGAAATCGTTGGCACCACCGCCGCCACCAGGCGGCTGCGTGTCGAGGCCAGGCTGCCTGCCAGATGGTTGCGAACGTAGCCGGTGCGGCTCACCGCCTCGGTCACGCGTTTCAGCATCTCGGGCGAAACCTGTGCAGGCTTGCTGAGGGCGCGCGAGGCGGTGATCGGCGCGACGCCGGCCAGCTTGGCGACGTCGTGCAGCGTCACGGCGCCGCTGCCGCGGCGGGAGCGGCGGGCGGCCGGGGTGTCCGAATCCAGGGGCATGCCTGGATTCTAAGACGATGATAGCGCTACCGCCTACACGCCCACGCCGTAGTAGCGGTTGATCGACGTGCGGTATGCGTCGTCGTATTCCGGCACGGCCTCGCTGGAATAGCGGGGCGCGCCTTCGAGTTGGTCCTGGCTGATCGGCACGACGTAGCCTTCGAAGCCGGTGTCGTAGGTCAGCACGTTCCAGGGAATCGGGTACCTGTCCGTGCCGATCCCCAGGAACCCGCCGAACTCCATGACGGCGTAGCGAACCTGGCCCGAGATCTTGTCGATCATCAGGTCATCGATCGAGCCGAGCTTGTCGCCGTTGGGGTTGTACACGTCGGTACCTTCGACGCGGCCGGAAGAAATCACCGAGTTGACGGAAGCCATGGTCAGATCGGACCCACGCCGTAGTAGCTGTTGATGTTGCGGCTGTATTCCGTGTCGTAGTCGCGCAACTCGTCCTTGCCGTAGCGCGGTGCGTTCTGGATGGTGTCCTTGTCCAGCGGCACCACATAGCCTTCGCGCGTGGTGTCGTAGTCCAGCATGCTCCATGGCACCGGATAGCGGTCCGTGCCGATGCCCAGGATGCCGCCGAATTCGAGCACGGCATAGCAGACCTGGCCGGAGAGCTTGTCGATCATCAGGTCGTCGATGGTCCCGAGTTTCTCGCCATTTGTGGCATAGACCTTGGTCCCTTCCACGCGTTCGGAAGAGATCACGCTGCTCGAGGTTTCGGAAGTAGGGGTCATGAAAAATCTCCTGGTCGATGGCGGGCAAGTGCTGCCCGCAAGACCACTATCCCGCGGCTGCCGGCGCGCGTTGATCAGGCAAGGCGCCAAGCGCTTGTAGGCCGCTGTCCGTCAGGCGGCGAGGCGCGAGTCGGCTCCATTCAGACCTCCATTTCTCCGGCGCCGGCACGCAGTGCCGACAGACAGGACAATTGCGCCATGGAATCCCTGGAACTGCTCCCGGTGCGCCTGTTGCCTGGCCAAGACCTGCGCCGGGCGCTCGAGCAGGCCGTGGTGGCGCGGGGCGCGGCGGCGGCCTTCGTACTTTCGGGCATCGGTAGCCTCAAGCCAGCAGTGATCAGGCTGGCCGGCGCGACGGAACTGCTGACGATGGAGGCCGACATCGAGCTGCTGACCTTGGCAGGCAGCGTCGCCGCCCAGGGCTCGCACCTTCATCTGAGCGTGGCCGACGCGCAGGGCCGCGTGAGCGGCGGTCATGCGGGCTACGGTTGCATCGTGCGAACCACCGCCGAGGTGCTGCTTGCCCTCCTGCCGCAATGGCAGTTCACACGCGAGCAAGATGCCGCCACCGGCTGGGCGGAGCTGGTGATCCGGCGCCTGCCACCCTGAAAGCCGTGTGGGATTGCAGACCGCGGGGCGCCAGCGGCCTAGCATGGGCGCCTCGACTGCCTTTCGTGGATGGAGCTGCGCCATGCCTACCTACCAGTACCGTTGCGCCAAGTGCGGCGAAATCTTCGACCACATCGAGCATGTGGCCGAACACGACAGTGCCAAGCTGAAATGCCCCAAGTGCGGCAGCGAAGCCGTCGAGCACCAGCCGACGCAGTTCTTTGCCAGGACCTCCAAGAAGAGCTAGGTCGCTGGGCCGCGCCTCCGTTTTTCTTGTCGGCGAAGGGCCGGCCTTTCCTACGCACGCTTTCTTGCTGCTCCTACTGCCGCGGTGCCGCGCTGCGCATAAGGTGACCCATGGGCATTTCCATCCTTCTGGAGGCTCCATGGATGAACCACCTCGGCCCCAAGACGACACCCGGGACAACAAGCGCGCCTTTCGCTGGGGTGCGATGGCCGTGATCCTGCTGATCGTGCTGGTGCTCGGCTACAACCTTGTCTCCTATGAGCGCGCGGGGCCGCTGGGCCCAGGGACCAACATGGAGCAGGTAACGCCCAAGCCCGCGCCGTCGGAAGGCGGCTCGGCCGCCGGTGCCGGGCCGGGCACGGGTGCGGGTAGCGGCACGGGTGCCGCGACCGGCACCGGCGCGCCGCGGCCTTGACGCGTGTTCACTCAAGAGCCGCCGCCGACCGCATGCACTTCGACTGGCGCCGCCTTGCCGCGGATGCTCACCACCCCGAGCGGCTCGGTCTCGCAGTGTCCGTTGATGGCCAGGCAGGTGGCCGCATCGATCAGGATCGTGCGTCCGGCTTCCTTGGTGTAGACCTCCAGCCGCGCCGCCAGATTGACTGTGTCGCCGATGCAGGTGTAGGTGGCGCGTTTCTGGGTGCCGGTGTAGCCGGCCACCATCTCGCCGCTGGCGATGCCCACGCCGATGCGCAGTACCGGCTTGCCCTCGGCGGCGCGCGCGACGTTGAGTTCGGCCAGCATCTCCACCATGTCGAGCGCTGCCTGCACCGCGGCCGCGCCGTGGCCGGGCAGCGGCAGCGGGGCGCCGAAGATGGCCATCAGGCCGTCGCCGATCATCTGGTTGACCACGCCGCCCTGGCGGTTGATGGCCTCGAACATCAGCGCATACCAGTCGTTGAGGAGTTCGATGGTCTCCTCGGGCGACTGCGATTCCACCAGCGAGGTGAAGCCGCGGATGTCGGCGAACATCACCGAGCCCTGCACGCGCCGCCCGCCGAGGGCGAAGCCCGACTGCTGCAGGTCCTGCGCCACTTCGGAAGTGGCGAAGCGGCGCACCAGCTCCTTCTGCGCATCGCGCAGGCGCTTCTTTTCCAGGCTGGCGCCGATGCGCGCCTTCAGCAGCACGGCGTTGATGGGCTTGTGCAGGTAGTCCTCGGCGCCCAGCTCGATGCAGCGCACCACGTCCTCCAGCCCTTCGAGGGAGGAGGTGACGATGACCGGCAGGTCGCGCAGCCTGGCATCGGCCGACAGTTGCTCCAGCACCTGGAAGCCGTTCATCTCGGGCATCTCGATGTCGAGCAGCAGCAGGTCGAAGCTGTCCCTGCCGCGCAGCATCTCCAGCGCCACGCGCCCGTTCTCGGCGCAGTCGACGCTGTGGCCTTGCAGCTCGAGGCTGCGGGTGAGCAGCAGGCGGTTGACCTTGCTGTCATCCACCACCAGCAGGCGGGCCGTCTCAGCCATTGCGCGTTCGCTCCTGCAGGGCGGTGGCAACGCGCGCCCATTCCGCCTCCAGCACATCCAGCGCATCCGACGGCGGCTGGGCAGCCTGCAAGCCGCCGAGTTCCAGCGCCCGCGCGAGCGCGCCAAGTGCGAGGGCGCCGAAAGTCAGGCTGTTCGACTTGAGCGAATGCGCATGGCGGCGAAACGCCTCCGCGTCGCCGGCGGCCTGCGCCTCTCGCAGCGCCTGCAGCATGGTGGGTGCTTCTTCCAGAAGGGTCTGCACCAGTTCCTGCACGAAGTCGGCCCCGGCGCTTTCTTCCAGCTCGGCGAAGGTCGCGGGATCGATGACCGTGTCGCTGCTCATGGGGTCGGTCCTTTTCGCAGGGGTACGTTCTTCAGCGCCTCGACCAGGCGGTCGACGCGAATCGGTTTGGTCAGGTAGTCGTCCATGCCGGCGGCCATGCACATTTCGCGGTCGCCCTGCATGGCGTTGGCAGTCATGGCCACGATGCGCGGCCGCTCGGCGGCTTCCTGCAGCTGGCAGATCTGGCGGGTGGCATCGAGGCCGTCGAGCTCGGGCATCTGCACATCCATCAGCACCACGTCGTAGTCCTGGCGCTGCACCGCCTGCACGGCCTCGATGCCGTTGGCAGCCAGGTCGGCCCTATAGCCCATCTGCTGCAAGAGGCGCAGCGCCAGCTTCTGGTTCACCGCGTTGTCTTCGGCCAGCAGGATACGCAGCGGATGGCGCGCCGCCATCGCCGGGTCGATCGACGTGTGCCTGGGCGCAGTGCCGGCAGCCGCCGGCTTGGGCGCCGGCGCAGCCGGTTCATGGGCCAGCAGGTTCACCAGGGTGTCGAACAACTGCGACTGGCGCACCGGCTTGGCCAGGTAGGCCTGAAAGAGCGCTTCGGCGTCGGCCGATTCACGCCGGCCCAGCGAACTGAACAGCACCAGCGGCAGCGCGCCCTGGCGCTCGCGAATGCGCCGCGCCAGATCGACGCCGTCCATCTCCGGCATGTGCATGTCGAGGATCGCCAGGTCGAAGGGCTCGCCCTGGCCGAGCCAGCGCAGCGCTTCGCGCGCCGATTCGGTGGCGCGCGAGTTCATGCCCCACTTGCCCGCCTGCAGCGAGAGCACGCGCCGGTTGGTGGCGTTGTCGTCCACGATCAGCAGGCGCTTGCCTTCCAGCTCGGCCTGCACGCCCACCACCTCGTGGCGCCGGCTGGGCGGCACCTGGGCGATCGGCGCCTCGATGGTGAAGTGGAAGGTGGAGCCGTGGCCCAGGCCCTCGCTGTGCGCCCACATGCGCCCGCCCATCAACTCGGCCAGGCGCTGGCTGATGGCCAGCCCCAGGCCGGTGCCGCCGTACTTGCGGGTGGTGCTGGAATCGGCCTGCGAGAAAGACTGGAACAGCCGGCTCATGCCCTGGTCCGACAGGCCGATACCGGTGTCGCGCACCGCGAAGGCGAGTTGCACCCTGCCGGCCTCGACGGCCTGCGAGCGCACCGTCAGCACTACTTCGCCGGCTTCGGTGAACTTCACCGCGTTGGACAAGAGGTTCAGGAGGATCTGGCGCAGCCGCGTCAGGTCGCCGCTGACGGCGACCGGCACCTCGCCCTCGAACACATAGGCCAGGTCCAGGTGCTTCTCGGTGGCGCGCGTGCTGACCAGCTCGAGCGCCGATTCCACGCAGTCGCGCAGCTCGAAGGGCTGGGCCTCGATGTCCATGCGCCCGGCCTCGATCTTCGAATAGTCGAGGATGTCGTTGATGATGGTCAAGAGCGCATCGCCGGAATCGCGGATGGTGGAGACGTAGTCCTGCTGCTCGGCGTCGAGCTTGGTGTCGAGCAGCAGGCCGCTCATGCCGATCACCGCGTTCATCGGCGTGCGGATCTCGTGGCTCATGGTGGCCAGGAAGGCGCTCTTGGCCTCGTTGGCGGACTCGGCGACGGCGCGTGCCTCCTGCGTCTGGCGGAACAAGGCAGCGTTCTGGATCGCGATGACGGCCTGGTCGGCAAAGGTTCGCAGGAGCCGGATTTCCTTGTCGGCGAACGGGCCCGGCGGCTGGCGGGTGACGTGGATCGAGCCGATGTTCCGGCCCTCCCACATGAGCGGCGCGACCATGATGCCGTAGCTGCCCAGCGCCAGCGCGACTTCGCGCATGAAGACGGGCAGTTCCGGCTCGGCCAGCGCGTCGGGAATGTGCAGGACCTCGGTATCCCACATCGGCGAGTGATTGATCGGTCGGGGATAGAACGTCTCGAGTACTTCGCGCGCCGAGCCGCGGTGCGCGCCCAGGTACACCATTCCGTCTTCGCCGTTGAGCGAAATACCCTGCTGCGTGCCGGAGAACAGGCGCTCGCAGCTTTCCAGGATCTTGTCGAACACCGGCCGTGCGTCGGCCATGGAGCCGCTGATCACCTGCAGCACCTGCGCGGTGGCGGTCTGCTGTTCCAGCGCCTCGCGGGTCTCGTTGAAGAGGCGCGTGTTCTCGATGGCGATCACCGCCTGGTCGGCGAAGGTCTTCGCAAGTTTCGTCTCCTGCTCGGTGAAGGCGCCAGTTTGGGCGCGCAGGATGGCGATGGCCCCGATCGCGCGTTGCTCTTTCATCAACGGGATGAAAAGGCCCGAGCGATAGCCCAGCGCTACGGACAGGTTCTTCATGCGGGGGAACTCGCGGCTGCCCGCCACGGTGTCGGCCACGTTGATGACGCGTGCATCCAGCATGCAGGCGCCGGCCCCGCTCTGGCGGTCCAGCGGCCAGGGCCGCATGAAGCCGCCTTCGCGCTCGCCGCGAGTCCCGTCGTCGGCGAAGGCCACGGTATGCACCATGCCATCGCGCGGCATGCAAAAGGGCACTGCGCCGCCGTTGAACAGCCGTTGGCAGGCCTGCACGATGGCGTCGAACACCGGCTGCGTCTCGGTCGGCGAACTGCTGATGACGCGCAGGATCTCGGCAATGGCGGTCTGCTGCTCCAGCGCGGCGCGGGTTTCGTTGATCAGCCGCACGTTCTCGATCGCGATCACCGCCTGGTCGGCAAAGAGCTTGAGCAGTTCGATCTGGCGCTGCGGCGGCGTGCCGGGCTCCGGCCAGGCCAGGGCGATCGCGCCGATCGGCTCTCCGTCCTTGAGCATCGGCGCGGCGATCATCCGGCGCCAGTTGCCGTTGGCGGCCTGCGCGCGGTCGTAGTCCGGGTCGGACCAGGCGTCTTCGGTGTAGACGGCGCGGCGCGCCAGGATGGCGCGGCCCGAGATCAGATGCTGGTTGGGCGGCGCCGGCATCAGCGAGCGGGCCTTCTCCAGCGCCGGCGCCGGCCAGTTGCGGCTGGCCGCCAGATCCACCACGTGGCCGTCGAAGCTGAAGATGGCGGAGGTCGGGCTGTCGAACAGGCGCGTGGTGCAGTCCAGGATTGACTCGAACACCGGCGTCACGTCGGTGGGCGATTCGCTGATGACGCGCAGCACGTCGCTGACGGCGGTCTGGTAGTCCAGCGATTCGCTCAGCTCGGCGGTGCGCTCCTTGACCTTGTGCAGCGCCTCCTGCGTTTCGTTGAAGAGGCGCGCGTTCTGGATGGCGATCACCGCCTGGTCGGCGAAGGTCTTGAGCAGGGCACGCTCGCTGGGGCTGAAGGGGCCGGTTCCGGCACGCTGCATGCTCAGCATGCCGATGCCGCGGCCTTCCCACATCAGCGGCGCTCCCAGGTATGCATAGTTCGACCCCACCTGGATGGCGTTGTCGCGCAGCACCGGCGGAACGCCGGGGTCGTTAAGGACGTCCGCGAACTCCAGAAGATCGCCGCTGTGGAACGCCAGTCTGGAAGTGTCGTCCAGCTCGATCGGATAGGTGGCCTCCAGCATTCGCTGGAACTCTGCGACACGCTCGGCGCCGATGGCGGCGCGCGCGCGCCCTGACATGGTCCAGCGTCCCAACGCGAGACGCCCTTGGCCGTCCACCATCAACAGGGCGAAGGAGCTGGCCTTGAACAGCCGATCGCAGCATTCGAGGATCTTGTCGAACACCGGCCCGGTATCGGCCACCGAACTGCCGATGACCTGCAGCACCTCGGCAGCGGCGGTCTGGTGTGCGAGCGCCTCCTTGGTTTCGTGCGCGCGCCGCTGCGTCTCGTCGAACAGCACGGCGTTCTCCAGCGCAAGGCCCATGCCCGCCGCGACGGTCTGCAGCAGCCGGATCTCGTGCGCGCCGAAGGCGTATTCACGCTCGTGGTTCTGCATCCCGATGGCGCCGAGCACGCGTTCGCTGCCGCCGATGATGGGTACGGCCACGATCGAATGCGCCCAGTCGGTGCCCGGCAGCGGGCTGATGCCGAGCGCGCTCTGCTCCGCGCGCGTATTGAGCACGCCGACTTGCCGCGTGCGCAGGATCTGCCCTATCGGTTCGTCCGGAAGGAGCGGGCGCGCCGGCGGCAGGGGCAGCGGCACGTTGTGCTCGTAGCGGTACACCGCCTGCACCATGTCGGTCTTGTCGTCCCACCACACGATGCTGACGTCGCCGCTGGCGAACAGCTCGCGCAGCTTGTCGCCCACCAGCTGGATGATGGCGCGAAACTCCAGCCGCGCCGCCATGCCTTGCTGGATGCTGTCGACCAGGGCCAGCTCGCCGCTGCGCTGCGCCAGTTCGGCATCGCGCTCGGCCAGCCGGGCCTGCAGCGCGTCGGCGCGACGGATCCGCAGCAAGGCCGGGGCGCCCTGGTGTGCCAGTGTCTCCAGCAGCTTGCGCTGAGCGATCTCGAAGCGGCCGTGGCCGCCCTCGACGTCGGCATAGAGGTAGCCCTGCAACTGGCGCTCGGCGAGCAGCGGGGCAATCAGGCAGGAACGCTGCTTCGCGTGCTGCGCGCCATCGGGTCCGTGGCGCAGGCTCGGGCGGCGGCTGCGCCGGGCCTCGGCGATCCAGGGCTCGATGGCGGCCAGGAGATTGGCTGGCTTCTCGCCGCGCGGCAGCCGCGCCGCCAGCACTTGCAGCCCTTCGTCGGCGTCCTGCAGCAGCAGCACCCGCCGCGCGCCGAGCATCGCGGCGGCTTGTGCAACCAGCTCCTTGTGCAAAGCGGCCTCGTCGTGCAGCGCGCCAAGGCGCAGGCCGCTTTCGATCAACCGCTCCAGCGGGTCACGCGCTCGCGCATCGGCGCGTAAGGCGCGACTGGACATCAATGGCCGGGAGCGGAACTGCGCCATGGGGCATCGGACTCCTGCGTTGGGCGGGCGGCGCACCAAGGCGCGCACACGGCGTGCAGTCTAGTTCACCGAACCGCTGAAAGGCGATCAGGCCGCCGCCACGACGATCGGGAAGCTGGTCTTCCAGCCCTCGGAGGCGCGCTCGAAGGGCCGGGTCAGCGCCGCGCGATCGGGCTCCGGCAGGCTGCGCCACAGGAAGTCGCGCGCATTGCCCGGCGCGCCCTCCACATAGAGCTGGGTGGTGAGCAGCTCGCGCGTGCCCAGCTTGACCTTGACGTGGATGTGCGGTGTGCGGCCGGAGTAGGGCACCGGGCGGATGGTGCGAAAGCGCCAACGGCCCTGGGCGTCGGCCGCCACCTTGCCAAAGCCCTGGAAGGCGCGGTCGGCCCGGTCGCCGTCGCCCGGGTGGTGGTAGTGGCCGGACTGGTCGCATTGCCAAATCTCGACCAAGGCGCCTGCCAGAGGCTTGCCATCCAGGTCGGTCACGGTGCCGTCGACCCAGGCCGGCTCGCCGCCGGCGTAGTTCAGCGTGCCGTTGCGCAGCAGGTCGTTGTCGCTGTCGGCGGGCAGCTTCACCGGATAGAAGGGGCCTTCAGTCTGCGCCGGCGTGGCGCGCCGGACGGCCGGCGCCTGCGCCCGGGCGCCAAGCCAGATGGCGGGAAAGACGATCAGGGCGGCGGCCACGCTGCGCCTGGGCAGGCCGCGAATGGTGGAAGGGTGATGCATGGCCCCGAGCATGTACGCTTGGCCGCCACAGTTCAAGCGCGTTGCCGCTTGCCCCTACTTGAGTTTGCGGTCTTCCCGCTTGGCTTCGGCCATGGCCTCGGGCTCCAGTTCCTCGGCATAGCAGTTCAGGCGGATGAACAGGCCCCACCCGGCCAGCAGCACGCCGACCGCGCCGATCACGGCCGACGCATGAAGCAGCAGATCGGGATTGGCGCGCGCCTTGAAGATGGCGACCAGCGCCTCGACCGCGATCGCCACCACGATCACCACCATGAAGCGCGACAGGAAGCGGCGCACCCGCGTGGGCGCGCTGATATGGGCGTCGCGGATCACTTCCTCTTCCGTGATCGTCTGCGAGATCTGCATCGCAACCACCGCGGCGGCGAGTATGCCCACCGCTTCGATGATCGCCTCGGCCGCCGCATGGTCCCACTGGCCGGCGGAAGCCAGCCAGCCGGTGCGGGTGGCGGAAACGACCAGCATCAGCCCGGCGGCGGCAAAGAGCAGGGCCATGAAGCCCTGGGCCACGGAATAGAGGTGGAGGATGGTTTTCATGTGCTATTGGTGGTGGTCGCAGGCTCCGTGAATAGAGCTTTGGGGACGCGTTGGCCAGGGTGCGCGGAAGGTCGAGCGGGTTACACAGCTGAATTTCACCCGCGCGCGACGCCGCCGTTGTCGGGGAACTTCGCCGTGCTGCGTCAGCCGCGGCCGAGCGCGCCTGCCGTGCCGTTGCGGTCGCTTGACCTATAATTCCTTACTTGACGTAAGGAGTTCCGAATGCCAGTCGCAACGTTGACCAGCAAGGGTCAGATCACCCTGCCTGTTTCCGTGCGCAATGCACTAGGTTTGGAAGCCGGCGCAAAGGTCGATTTTGTCGCCGAAGGTGACGGGTTCAAGGTCGTGCCGGTCAGAAACAAGGTTTCCTCTTTGAAAGGACGGTTCGCCGGCCGCGTCGCGAGGCCCGTCAGCCTGGAAGCGATGGACCTTGCCATCGGTGAAGCCGCGGTTGAGCGCCAACGCAGGTCCGGTCGCTGATCCCATGATCGGTCTGGATACCAATGTCCTCGTGCGATATCTTGCGCAAGACGACAAAGCGCAAGCTGCCAGCGCAACGCGCTTCATTGAAACGCACCTAAGCGAGCGTTCCCCGGGTTTCATCAGTTTGGTGGTATTGGTCGAGCTGTGTTGGGTGCTCCAGAAACTCTACGGCGCGACAACAAGCGAGCTCTCTGAGACGGTGGCTGATCTGCTCGCCACGCCGCAATTCAAGCTGCAGGCGCGCGAGGCCGTGCAGGACGCCGTGCAGGCCCTGCAAGTCGGAAAATCGGGCAAAGCCGGCTTTGCGGACTTCCTGATTTCGCGGATCGCACTGCGCGAGGGATGTAGACAAGTAGTTAGTTTCGACCGAGCCGCGATTCGCCATGCAGGCATGACGGCGGTCGAGTAAGCGAGCCTTGTGGCTCACCAGCATTCGCGCAGGAGCGGCCAACCGGCCTCAAGGTGCGCGTGGCTGCCGCAGGCTCAACCGGCCGGTCTTGCCGCCGCGTCGGCGCCGCGCTGCCGGCGCATCACCCACCAGCCAAAGGCGGCGGCGGTGAAGAACATGATGAGCCCGTAGATGGCGGCCGGGACCGACATCGCGCTGTTGTGCAGCACGGCAAGCGCCAGGTAGATCGCCAGCGTGGCGTTGTGGATGCCGACCTCGAAGGCGATCGCGCGGCTCTGGCCTTCGCCCACGCGGGTGAGTCGGCCGACGTAGTAGCCGATGAACATGCTGGCCAGGTTGAACAGCAGGGCCGCCAGGCCGGCCTGCCGGAGGTAGACGACCAGGTTGGCCCGCTCGCGCAGCAGGATGGCCAGGATCAGCAGGAACAGGATCAGCGCCGAGGCCACCTTCACCGGCTTGTCCATCCTGCGCGAGGCGCCTGGGAACCTGGCGTGGATCAGCATGCCCACGGCCACCGGCGCAAGGATGAGCACGATGACTTCCAGCGTCTTCTGGAATTGCAGCGGCACGTACTGCTGCTGGCCCATGAAGCTGCCCAGGGCGAAGTTGACGATAAGGGGGATGGCGACGATGGCCAGCACGCTGTTGACGGCCGTGAGCGATATGTTGAGCGCCACGTCGCCCTTGAACAGGTGCGAGTACAGGTTGGCGGTGATGCCGCCGGGAGAGGCGGCCAGCAGCATCATCCCCACCGCCAGTTCGGCCGGCAGGGCGAAAGCCTTGACCAGGCCGAAGCACAGGGCGGGCAACAGCAGCACCTGGCATGCCAGGCCGATCAGCATCGCCCTGGGCTGTGTCCAGATCCGCTTGAAGTCGTCCAGCTTCAGGTGCAGGCCCAGCCCCAGCATGATGATGGCCAGGGCCACGGGAAGGCCGATGGTGGAAAGGGCGCTCTCTTGCATGTCGGATGTCTCGGTCGTTCAGTGGCGCGACTGTAGGGGGCGCGGCGAGTGCGGCCGTCAGTTTTTCATCAGTACCGGGTATCTACCGAGCGCGCTCGACAGGGGCCGGGGCCAGCCCTATAGTCGCTGCGGCTTCCTTGGGGTCCGGGATTGCCCGCACCCACGTGCGGCGCCGGCCGGCGGCGCAGTGAGACCCTCGTTCGTGCCAATCCATAAGAAGGAGACGCCATGAAAAAGTCGGTTCTCATGTTCGTTGGCGCAGCGCTTGCCGCGCTGCTTGCCGCCACGCCCGTGCTGGCCCAGAAGAAGACGCTCGCGGTGGTCGTGAAGGGCCTGGACAATCCGTTCTTCACCGTGCTGGGCGATGGCTGCGCGCTCTGGAACAAGGAGAACGCCAGCTCCGAATACACCTGCCTGTACACCGGCCCGGCGTCCAGCGCCGACGAGGCCGGCGAGGTGCGCATCGTCGAAGACCTGATCAACAAGGGCGTGGCCGGCATCGCCATCTCGCCCTCGAACGCGCCGGCCATGGCCACCATGCTCAAGGCCAAGAACCAGAAGATGCCGATCATGACGATCGACGCCGACCTCGGGGCCAGTGATCGGGCCTTGCGCAAGACCTACCTGGGGACCAACAACTACGACATGGGCGTGCTGATGGCCAAGCACCTCAAGCAGCTCAATCCCAAGGGTGGCACGGTGTGCATGCAGCTGGGCAACGTGGCGGCCGACAACATCAATGCCCGCGCGGCAGGCTTTCGGGACACCATCGGCGGCAAGAAGGGCATCGACCGGTTGAAGGGTGAGGGCGGATGGACCGAGATCGCCGGCTGCCCGCTCTTCACCAACGACCAGATCGACCTGGCCAACCAGCAGATGGCCGACGTGTTCACCAAGAACCCCAAGCTCAATGCCTTCATCCTGGTGGGCGGCTGGGCCCAGTTCGGCCCGCAGGCCTATGCGCAGGTCACCGATCAAGTGATGCCCAAGCTCAAGTCCAAGGAGCTGATCATCATTGCCGGCGACACGCTGCCGCCGCAGCTGGAGGCGCTCAAGGGTGGACGCAGCCACGCGCAGATCGGCCAACGCCCCTTCGAGATGGGCCGGCGCGCGCCGGCGGTGCTGATCGACCTGATCAACGGCAAGCAGGTGACCGATCCGCTCTACACGGGCCTGGACGAGTGCGTGCCGACCAACCTGGACAAGTGCCCGGCGAAGTAGCAGCACGCGTTTTTTGCCATGCCCGTCCTGGAGCTCGCCGGGGTCTCGAAGCATTTCGGCGCCATCCAGGCGCTTTGCGATGTTTCCCTTTCGCTGGAGGCCGGCGAGGTGGTGGGCCTGATGGGCGACAACGGGGCGGGCAAGTCGACCCTGGTGAAGATCGTGGCCGGCAACTACCCGCCGAGCGCCGGCACGATCGCCATGGCGGGCGAGCGGGTCGCCTTCCACAAGCCGGGCGACGCGCGCGCGGCAGGCATCGAGATCGTCTACCAGGACCTCGCCCTGTGCGACAACCTGACGGCCGCCGAGAACGTGTACCTCGGGCGCGAGCTGACGCGTGGCTTTGGC
>DATILH010000092.1:0-24259 GCA_035476655.1 Variovorax sp. | reverse complement strand
CCAGCAGGCCCGCATCGACGCTGCCGGCGGCGTCGATGCCGGCATCGACGATGCAGACGCCCGCCTCGTCCCGGCGCACCAGCACGCCCAGCGCGTCGGCCTCGCGGAGCAGGCGTTCCACGAGCGGCCGGGCGAGCGTGTTCACGCTGAACGGCGCGGCGGCCGCGGGTGTGCTGTCGGTCATCCGGGGGTCTCCAGCTGTCGATGCACCGCCTCGCGGCCACGCGCCAGCAAGGCGTGCACGGTTTCCGGATCCGCGCCATCGGCACTCACGCTGCACAGCGGATCGCCGGCCTCGAAGGTGGCTGCGGCGGACGGCAGGTCATGGCAGTCACCGTGGGTGGCCAGGCGCCTGGCGGCGGCCTCGTCCAGCCAGAGCCGGCGCGGCGCGTAGACGACTTCGGTGCCGTGGACGGGGTCGTTCGCGACCTGCGCCGGCCACTGCGGCAGCACGCCCTGGATGCAGGCGCGCACATGCGCAGCCACCACGCCGCGGCGGGAGGCGTAGAGCGCCATGCTGGCCGGCGGCCGGGGGTTGACTTCGAGCACGTCGACGGCATCGCCGTCGAGCATGAAGTCCAGGCTGCCCAGGCCATGCAGGGAAAAGCCGGCGGCAATCGCGCGCACTGCCACCGTGATGCGGCCCGCTACGGCGGCGGGCAGCGACACCGGGCCCACCGCCCCGCAGAACACGTAGGGCCGCCCCGCCAGCGGGCGCACGATCAGCTGGTTGAAGCCCAGCACCGCGGCATCGCTCCCATTGGCGACGAAGGTCGCCGACATCGGCTGGCCCGCCACCTCGCGCTGGAAGTAGCGGTGGCCATCCGTTGCCGCCCAGGGCGCCGCGTCCGGCTCGCCGGCCCGGCGGATATGCCAGCCGCCGCAGCCGTGCGCGTCCTTGACCAGCCAGCCGGCCGCGTCATGGGGCGGCGTCATGCGCACCGCCGGGTGCCCGATGTCATGCGCGTCCAGGAAGCCGAAGAAGACCTGCGGATCGCGCAGGCGCCGCATGGCGTCGGCTTGCGTTCCGATCAGCGGCAGCAGGGCCGCGCCGCGCTCCAGCAGGTCGGACCGGCCTTCGAAGCCGGCGCCGGCGATCCAGCCCGCCACGCGCCTGCCCTGCGCGAGTGCCTCCAGGGCCGGCAGCAGCCTGGCACCGTCGATCTCCAATCGCGCCGGCTCGCCGATCGCCTGCCAGCGCGAGCACGCCTTGCGGGTGTCCGCGTCGCCAAAAAGGTCGAGCGCCTGCACCTCGAAGCCATCGTCGCGCGCCGCTTCGGCCAGCATCCGCGCGGAGATGGAGGCGACGGCAAGCGCGGTCATCGCGGACGAGCGCTCAGGCAGCCGGCTTGGCAGCCTTCTCGGCGATCAAGGCGCGCGCGGCGGCAAAGGCCTCGGCGAAGCTCAGCACCAGCGCTGCCGGTGTGTCGTGCATCTGCAGCAGGAGCCGTTGCTGCGTCTGGTACTTGACGTTGCCTACGGTCAACGCGCCGATGCCCAGTGCCGTCGTGCCGGCCAGCGGCTTGCCGTCATCCATCACGCCGACGCCGGCGATGCCTTCGGGCGGCACCGCGTTCAGGTCGGCCGCGACCTTCAGGCGCCTGGCGAAAGCCAGCGATTCGGCCGGGACCACCTGCACCCCGGCCGCCGCGCACGCCAGCAGCACGTCGGCATCCGCGATGGCTGCGCGCAGGGCAGCCGCATCGGCGCCCGACGCGCCATACAGGCTGACGCCGAAGCGCTCGCCGGTCTGGCGCGCCACATCGTCGGCCGCGGCGGCGCCGCCGCGGCTGGCGAGAAAGACCTCGGCACCCGCCTGGGCGGCGATCACCCCGGCAATGCGGCCCACCGGCCCGCTGCCGCCGAGCACCAGGACGCGCTGGCCTTGCAGGCCCTGGGCCTGCTGCGGGCGAAGTGCGGCCTCGACACAGGCCACCATCGCGGCGGCCGTCGTGTAGGCGCCGCTCGGGTCGGCCATCAGCGAGACCAGGAAAGGCTTGAACATGGCCGCCTTCGCGCGGTCCAGCAGGTCGGCCGCCATCAGCGCGTCGCGCCCGCCGATGAAGATGCCGGTTCGCGCCAGGCCCTTCGGGCTGCGCGAGAAGATGGTGTCCTGGACCAGAGCGGCAATGGCATCGACGCCGACCTCGCAATAGGGCGCGATGACCTGGTAGCCGGCATCGGCGGCCATGTTGATGTCGAACGGGCTCATCTGCCGAGCCGGCGTGAACATATGGAGGATGTAGGGGCGTTCCATGAGACCTCCTCGTGGGGGCTCTTCAGCGCCCCGGCATGCCGGGGCGCCGGTCCTGCAGCAGGGCGCCGGTATTGCGGCCGGCCACGATGCGCAGCACCAGCGACGGCGCGACGACCTGCGCGGCCTGCAATGCGTCGACCAGCGCCAGCGCGCTGGCCTCGGACGGCAAGATCGCGAAGCCGGTCGGGCCCCAGGAACTCTGGCCCAGGGCGGCACCGGGCTCGGCCGCGGCGATCCATCCGATCACCCGCTCCACGGCCGCGCTGGCGTAGGCATGGCCGCCCTGCGCGGGCGCGAAGTAGTCGCCCAGCACACGCTGGATCTGCGTGACGCCGGCGGCAAAGGGCGCGAACTCGGCGGCGGCTGCGCCCGGCAGCACGCGCATCAGCACCTGGTGGCAGATGTCGGCGGCCTGGGCCCGCGGCAAGGGCGCCAGGGCTTCGATGCGCTCTCGTTCCTCGGCGCCCGACAGGCCCTTCTGCGCGCTGTCCTGCACCACCAGCACGCGCCAGGCCGCGGGCAAGGGGACGCGTGACAGCACCGGCGCAGGTTCACCGTTGGCACCCGGGCCACCGTCGACCAGCAACCCGCCCTGGTCGAAGCCTGCGACGCCGATGCCCGAACGCAGCCCCCGGCCCAGCCACTGCGCCAGGCGAGGCGTCGAGACGTCCAGCCCGTGCCACTGGGCAAAGGCACGAGCGATGGCCAGCGCCAATTGCGTGCCCGAGCCGAAGCCGGCATGCGGCGCCAACACCTGCAGAAGCCGCAGGTGCAACGGCTCCGGGCGGGCGCTGTGGCGTTGAAGCTGATGCAGCCAGCCCTGCGCGCGCTCGATCTCGCAGCGCTCGGCGGCGCCCCTCGCGCTTACCAGGGCGCTGGGGGCGGCGCTGATCTCGACCTCGGTCTCGAAGCCGTCGATCACCAGGCCCAGGCTGCCGAAGCGGCGGCCGAGCGAGGCACCGGGGTCGAGAAAGCCCAGGTGCAGGCGCGCCGGCGCGCGCAGCGAGACGCTGGCCCTCGAGTCGACGACCATGGCTTGCGCGAGCAGACTGCGGCGGAAATCCATTGGTGCTTCCAAAGCAAGCTCTGTTCCGCACTCACTCCTGCGGGGACGCCCTGCCGGCAGCGGCCGCGCTTGTATCAAGTTGAGGACACTGTGTCACCACGTGTCGTCAGTCGTACTTGATGTACTTGAAGCGCGGATCGTCGGGCGTTCCTTCCAGTATGGCTTCCGGGGCGGCGCCGGGCTGCCACATCAGGACATCCTCGATCTTCTTCGCGAGCTCGAAGTCCTTCTCGGTCACGCCCTTGGCCGCGTGGTTCACGAGCTTCACGATGACGAAGGCGTAGGACACGGTGAGATCCGGGTGGTGCCAGGCGGCCTCCGCCAGGTGGCCCACGGTGTTGACGACCATCAAGGTGCCCTTCCAGCCGCTGGTCTTGAACTTGCGTCGAATCCAGCCATCCTCGAAGTACCACTTCGGCAACTCGTCGGCGAGCCGTGCGGTGATTTCCTCGGGCGTGAACACCTCGGAGGCAGTCTTCTTGCGCCAACTGGTCATGTCAGTCCCCTTCAAAGGCAGCGACCCGATGCTATGGCGCCGCTGGGCGACGTGCAGGCTGTACCCGCCGATAGCCACGACACCGGGAGAGGAGTCGCCATGAAGAACGCCCGAGGGTTTGTGACCGCGCTACTGCTGGCCTTGACCAGCGTGATGGGTGCCGCGGCGGCAGAACTGTCGGTGGAGCAGGTCAGGGCCATGCTGAAAGATGCATCGGCGGCCAAGCCGGCCGACCTCGCCGGCAAGGACCTCTCGGACCTTGACCTGAGCAGCATCGACTTCCGGCAAGCCAACTTGCGGGGCACCAGCTTCTTCGGCAGCAAGCTGGTGCTGTCCGACTTGCGCGGCGCCAACCTGGAAGGCGCCAACCTGAACGGCGCCTGGCTGATGGGCACGGATTTCACGGGTGCCAACCTGAGCCGCGCGAGCCTGCTGTCGGTGGTGGTGCTGGGGGGCGAGGTCAAGAAGAGGCCGATCTTCAAGGGCGCCAACATGACCGGGGTCAAGATGATCGCCGACCTGCCGGGGGCCGACCTCTCCGGGGCCAACTTCAGCCAGGCGGCGGTCGGCGTCAACATCAAGAACCAGGGAATGGGTCAGATGCGCACCGACCTTTCCAACGCCAACCTGGCGGGCGCAACGCTGGCCGGCGCCGACTTCAACCGCTCGCTGATGACCTTTTGCAACCTCCGGGGCAGCAATCTGCGCGGCGCCAATTTCTTTCGCGTCAAGCTCGGCGGCGCGGACCTGACCGGCGCCGACGTGGCAGGCGCCGACTTCAGCGAGGCCGACCTGGACGGGACGATCTTTCGCGACGTGAAGGGGTTTGACGCGGCCAAGGGGCTGGACCGGGCCGAGAACGTCGGCCGGATCGTTCGTTGATTTGGGGGCGCGACCTGCCGGCAGGCACTTCGATCAACACGCATAACGCGCCAGTAGTGGTGTTCCTGGCCAGTGGAGTCTGAGACCGCCGACTTTCCATCGAGCGACTCGCCAGGTTCAAGTTCGAAGTGAACCTCAGGACGGCACGCGACACCGGTGTCGAAGTCTTCCAGTCGATCCTCTTGCGTGCCGAGTGGTTGATCAAATAATCGCGTCGCCGCCCCGGGCTCTTCAGCGCTCTCTGCCGCGATGCGAGCGCCAGATCGAGACGATGATCCAGACGCTGTTGACGAACGCCATTAGAAAGCCGAACGATCCGAGCACCGTGAATATCGGGATGCCGAACAGTTGCGGGCCGGAGGTGACCGTCATTGCGATCGATGAGCCGATGACGACCGACGCGGTCATGATGCCGATGGTGATGCGATCGATCGTGCTATCGAGCTTACGGACGAAGGTGTCGAGCCGCTTCAGATCGAGATCGATGCGCAGGCGGCCGCGGCGCACGTCTTTCAGCAGCCGCGCGAGGTCGCGCGGCATCGAGCCGAGCAGGCCGATGAACTGGCCGAGGTTCGCGCCGCCACGGCGCCCCACCTCGGCAGGCGCGTAGCGCGCCGCGAGCGCACGGTCGACGAACGGCTTGAGCCGATCAACCAGGCGGAAGTCCGGATCGTACTTGCGCGCCGACCCTTCGAGGGTGATCAACGCCTTGAAC
Organism: Variovorax sp.; assembly: GCA_035476655.1. GTDB lineage: Bacteria > Pseudomonadota > Gammaproteobacteria > Burkholderiales > Burkholderiaceae_C > Variovorax. The sequence continues at coordinate 18,843 of DATILH010000092.1, read as the reverse complement.
ATCAGCGTCAGGTCGGCCGGCAACACGATGCCGTGTTCGCGCACGATCGCCGTGAGGCGGGCGATGAGGCTGCCGACCTGAATGTCCTTCAGCGGCAGGTCGGCGAAATCGGACACGAGTTCGTCGACATCAGCGGCCAGCAGCTCCTCGTCGATCGCGTCCTCGCCGGCCCAGTCGAGCAGCACTTCGAGGATGGGCTCGTGGTCGCGGTGTGCGATGCCTGACACCAGATCGATGACCTGGTTTCGACGTGTCGTCGATAGCCGTCCGACCATGCCAAAGTCGATCAACGCGAGCCGGTTGCCGGGCAGGTAGATGACGTTGCCCGGGTGCGGATCGGCTTGAAAGAATCCGTCTACCAGGATCATCTTGAGCACTGCTTCGGCGCCCCGATGCGCGAGCTGTTTCGCGTCGAGCCCCGCACGCTCGATCGCCGCATGGTCTTCGCCGCAGGTGCCGTCGATGTGCTCCTGGACGTTCATCAGGCTGCTCGTCCACAGCATGAAGACCTGCGGAATCAGGATGTGAGGCTCGTCCCGGAAGTTGCGCGCAAAACGCTCGATGTTGCGCGCCTCGAGCGCAAGATCGAGCTCGCGCATCAGCGAGCGGCGAAATTCTTCGACCACGCGGGTCGGCTGGTAACGGCGCGCCTCGGGGACTTCGCTTTCGATGACGCGCGCGAGGTGCGCAAGCAGGCGCACATCGGCCTCGATCTTGGCTTCGATGCCCGGACGGCGAACCTTCAGCACGACCTCGCGGCCGTCGCGCAGCCGCGCACGGTGCACCTGGGCAATCGATGCGGAACCCGAAGGTTCGCGTTCAAGGTCGACGAATACCTCGGAGGGCGGCCGGCCGAGCGCTCGTTCGATGACCGGCAGGATCTCTTCGAACGGCACGGGCGCGACGCTGGTGTGCAGGCGCGTTAGTTCTTCGGTCCACTCGGGTGGCAGCAGATCCTCGCGCGTCGCCAGCATCTGGCCGAGCTTGATGAAGGTGGGGCCGAGCTCCTCGAAGGCCAGTCGCAGGCGCTGCTGCGTCTCGAGCCGAGTGCCGCGGGCCACCTCACCCCAATGAAACATGGCGCCTGTGCGTTCGAGGAACGAGGCGACTCCGAGCCGGCGCACGAGGTCGCCGAGCCCGTGCCGGATGAACACCAGGGTGATCTCGTGTAGGCGCGGCAGATCTCGCACTACGCTCACCGGCGTCTCACGCACGGGTGGGCCTATTTCGCTTTCTTGGATTCCGCCTGCTGGCGCAACGCGTCGGCGAAACCGGCAAGCAGCCCGCTGGTGAATAGCGTCATGTTCGCGCCGTACTCGCGCACTGTCTCGAAGCCCGGGACCGTCCGCGCGCGATATGAGTCGCTCATGCGGTTGGCGAACTCGCTCATCATCTGCGCGATGCCAACGCTCGCGTCAGCGCCGACCCGCTGCGCGTGCAGCGCGAGATCGACGAGATCGCGTCGGATGTTCCCAGTGGTGGCATCGGCGATATGGTTGGCGGCGGCGACGAAGTCGCCCTGCAACTTCTGCAGGGCGGCGAAGGCGTTCTTCAGGTCGTTGTCGGAAAAGTCCTTGCCGCGTGAGGCGAGCGCCGCCAGCGCCTCGTGCGCCGCTTGCGAAGACGTCTGCAGCGCCTGGTCGAGGCCGCGCAGCGCCTCAGCGAAAGCCTCGCGCGCCTGCGTGCTGTCCAGTGGCGGCTTGATGGCGCCGCCGCTCATCGCGCGCACGATTTCCTTGACACCTTCTGTGTCGAGCTTCCCGCCTGAAAGCACCTGGGCGGTCAGTTCGCGCACCCGCTCCCGGATCGCCTGCTCTTCGGCCGGCATGGAGGAATCTGCATTCCCCACCGGCGGTGTCGGATCGGTCATCTCACGACTCCCGTGTGTCGATGTGGGGGGCAGGATAACCCGATTCGTGGACCTACTGTGCTCGAGCGAGCCGCTCGGGGAACTCGATCACCGCGAGCACTGCCGGAAGCTCGCCGCGCCGGTGTGGCGTGAGCATCGTGGTAGTCACGGCCCCAGCGGTCCATCCTAGGAGGATGCGTTTGAGCCTCGCTCGAGGTGACCGCGAACGCCCTTGCACTGCGACGCGACGCGCATGGCGATGTCGCCGCTGGAGTTCATGCAGCGGCTGGCCGCGCTGTTGCCGCGGCGCCCGGGCCGCTTCATGGCTTGAGGATGCCTTGGAACTCGTCGGGGAGGACCTGCTTGAAGGTGGGCTTGTCACCTTTTCCGGCAAACGCTATTTGGGTGGCTTCAGCCAGTTCCTGTGTCGGACACTGATGGCAAGGAACAAGGCGGCGGCATTTGCATGTCCGCTTGCCCTACTCCACCGTCACAGACTTCGCCAGATTCCGCGGCTTGTCCACATCAGTCCCCCGCGCACAGGCCGTGTGATAGGCCAGCAGTTGCAGCGGCACCACGTGCAGCAGCGGGCTCAGCGCCCCGTAGTGCTCGGGCATGCGAATGACGTGGATGCCTTCGCTGTTCTCGATATGCGCTTCGGCATCGGCCAGCACGTAGAGCACGCCGCCGCGGGCACGCACTTCCTGCAGGTTGCTCTTCAACTTCTCCAGGAGCGCATCGTTGGGCGCCACAGCCACCACCGGCATCTCGCTGGTCACCAGCGCCAGCGGGCCGTGCTTGAGCTCGCCGGCAGCGTAGGCCTCGGCGTGGATGTAGGTCACTTCCTTGAGCTTGAGCGCGCCTTCCAGCGCGATCGGGTAGTGCAGGCCGCGCCCCAGGAACAGGGCGTTTTCCTTGCGCGCGAAATCCTCGGCCCAGCTGATGATCTGCGGCTCCAGCGCCAGCACCGACTGCAGCGCCACCGGCAGATGGCGCATCCGCTTGAGGTACTTCTGCTCGTCGGCTTCGGAAAGCCGTCCCTTGGCCTGCGCCAGCGCCAGGGTCAACAGGAAGAGGCCAGCCAGCTGGGTGGTGAAAGCCTTGGTCGAGGCCACGCCGATCTCGACGCCGGCGCGGGTGATGTAGGCGAGCTTGCATTCGCGCACCATGGCGCTGGTGGCGACGTTGCAGATGGTCAGGGTCTGTTCCATGCCCAGGCTGCGCGCGTGCTTGAGCGCAGCCAGCGTGTCGGCGGTCTCGCCCGATTGCGAGATGGTGACCACCAGGGTCTTGGGGTCGGGCACCGATTCGCGATAGCGGTACTCGCTGGCGATCTCCACCTGGGTTGGGATCCTGGCGGTGTGCTCCAGCCAGTACTTGGCGGTGCAACCGCTGTAGTAGCTGGTGCCGCAGGCCAGGATCAGCACCTTGTCGATCTCCTTGAACACGCGGTGCGCGCTGGCACCCGGCGCGCCGTCGGCACCGACGCCGTCGAACAGCTCGGGCACGATGCCCTCGACGCCTTCCAGCGTGTCGGCAATGGCGCGCGGCTGCTCGAAGATTTCCTTTTGCATGTAGTGGCGGTAGGGCCCCAGCTCGGCCGCGCCGCTGTGCGCATGCACGGTGCGAACCGGGCGGCTCACGCTCTTGTGCTCGCGGTCGACGATCCAGTACTTGCCCGGCTGCAGGTCGACCACGTCGCCTTCCTCCAGGTAGACGATCTGGTCGGTCACGCCGGCCAGCGCCATCGCGTCGCTGGCCAGGAAGTTCTCGTCCCCGCCCTGGCCCACGCCCAGGATCAGCGGCGAGCCGGCGCGCGCACCCACCACGCGGTGCGGCTCGTCGCGGCAGATCGCGGCGATGGCGTAGGCGCCGTGCAGTTGCTTGACCGTGGCTTTCACCGCCTCGAACAGATCGCCGTCGTAGAGGCTGTCGATCAGGTGAACGATCACCTCGGTATCGGTCTGGCTGGCGAACACGTAGCCGCGCGCCTGCAGCGCGGCGCGCAGCGACTCGTGGTTCTCGATGATGCCGTTGTGCACGATGGCGACGCGCGCCGGTTTCTTGGTGCCGCCCTGCGCCTCGCCCGGGCCGCGGCTGAAGTGCGGGTGCGCGTTGTGCACCGCCGGTGCGCCGTGCGTTGCCCAGCGCGTGTGGGCGATGCCGGTCAGCCCCTCCACATGGTCCTCGTTCACCTGGGCCATCAGGTCGGCGACGCGCGAGGTGGTGCGGGTGCGCGCCAGGCCGCCGGCGTGCACGGCCAGGCCGCAGGAGTCATAGCCCCGGTATTCCAGGCGCTGCAGGCCCTGGACGAGGACGGGAACGATGTTGCGATGGGAGGCTGCGCCGACGATGCCGCACATGGGGAACTCATTTCTTCAAAAGTCAGAACAGGCGCGATGGTAGAAGCCAGGCAATGAACAATGGTTCCCAATTCGAGCCTTGAATGGAATAATCTTTCTTAAGACATTATTTTTTTTCATTTATTCTGTTTTTTGACAGTTTATGGAATCTTTGGTCATAGATGCGATCGACCTGCGCCTTTTGCAAGCCCTGCAGGAAGACGCGTCGCGCACCAACCAGCAATTGGCAGCCCTGGTGCATGTCTCGCCGCCAACTTGCCTGCGCCGGGTGCAGCGGCTGCGCCAGCTGGGGGTGATCGAGCGCGAGGTGGCGCTGCTGTCGCCCGACAAGCTGGCGCCTTTGCTGGGCCATGGCCTGCAGGCAGTGGTCGAAGTCTCGCTGGACCGGCAGGGCGCGGAAGCGCTCGAAGCCTTCGAGGCGCGCGTGGTGGCCGACCCGGCGGTGCAGCAGTGCTACCGCGTTTCGCCGGGGCCCGATTTCGCGTTGATCGTGGGGGCGCGCGACATGCCCGGCTACCTGGCGCTCGCGCAGCGCCTGTTCACCAGCGATGCCAACGTGCGCAACGTCAAGGCCTTCTTCAGCCTCAAGCGCGCCAAGTTCCAGCCGGCCTTGCCGCTCAGTCCTTGATCCAGAAGCCGCGATGCGGCGCGGCCGCCTCGTCCTCGATCAGCGGTCCGAGCACTTCCACGCGCCGCTGCCCGCGCGCGAACACCTCGCGGCAGGGGAGCGAGAAGGTCGGGTTCTCCGGGTGGTCGCCCGTGAGGCCCAGCAGCGAGTGCTCCGACAGCGCATAGACCACGCGGCCGATCCCGGTCCAGTAGACCGCGCCGGCGCACATGCAGCAGGGCTCGGCACTGGTGTAGAGGGTGCAGCGGGCCAGCTCTTCGCGGCCGAGCTTGCTCGCGGCCAGTGCGGCGGCCACCAGCTCGGCATGCTGCGTCGGGTCGCCTTCGGGCGGCATCGAGTTGTTGCCGGCCTGCGAGACGATCTGGCCGTTCTCGTCCGCCACCAGCGCAGCAAAGGGATGGCGGCCGCGCGCCTTCGATTCTTCCGACAGGGTGATGGTCAGGCGCAGCAACTCCAGCTCGCGCGGACTCAGGTCGGGGTCGGCCATTTCAACCCTTCTTCTTCACCGGCCGCTGCCAGTTCGGATAGCTCACCTGGCGCGCCCGCGCCACGGTGAGGCCGCCCGGCCCGGTGCTCTTGCTCACGGTGGAGCCGCCGCCCACCGTGCCGCCGGCGCCGATGGTGACGGGTGCCACCAGCACGCAGTTGCTGCCGATGTGCACGTCGTCGCCGATGATGGTCTTGTGCTTGTTGGCGCCGTCGTAGTTGGCGGTGATGCTCCCGGCGCCGTAGTTGACGCGCGCGCCCACAGAGGCGTCGCCGATGTAGGCCAGGTGATTCGCCTTGGCGCCGTCGGCCAGGGTCGAGTTCTTGATCTCGACGAAGTTGCCGATGTGCACCTCGGCGCCCAGGCGGGCGCCGGGCCGCAGCCGGGCAAAGGGACCGATCAGCGCCGCGGCCCCCACGGTCACGCCGCTCTTCTCGCCGTCGATGTGGGTGAAGGGGTGGATCACCGCGCCGTTCTCGATGCGCGCATTGGCGATCACGCAGTTGGCGCCGATGCGCACGCCCGCGCCCAGCGAGACCGCGCCTTCGAACACGCAGTTGACGTCGATCTCGACGTCGGCCGCGCAGGCCAGCGTGCCGCGCAGGTCGAAGCGGGCCGGGTCGGCCATGCGCACGCCGCCCCGCATCAGCGCTTGCGCCTGGCGCAGTTGGTAGGCGCGTTCCAGCTGGGCGAGTTGAGCAGGGTCGTTGACGCCGGCCACCTGCAGCGCGTCGGCGGTGCGGTGCGCCACCACCGGCACCTCGTCCACCGTGGCCATGCGCACGATGTCGGTGAGGTAGTACTCGGCCTGGGCGTTCTTGTTGTCCAGGCGAGCCAGCCAGGGCTTGAGCAGGCGGGTGGGCAGCGCCATCACGCCGCTGTAGACCTCGCGGATCTCGCGCTGCGCCGGCGTCGCGTCCTTGTGCTCGACGATGGCCTGCACGCGCTCGCCATCGCGCACGATGCGGCCGTAGCCCGTGGGGTCGTCGAACTCGATGGTCAGGAGCGCCAGGCGCCGTCCGGCGCTGGCGGCGATCAGCCCGCGCAGCGTGTCTTCGCCGATCAGCGGCACGTCGCCCGACAGGATGACGGTGGTGCCGTCGTCTTCCAGATGCGATTGGGCCTGCTGCACCGCATGCCCGGTGCCCAGCTGCGGCACCTGGCGCGCGAATTCCAGCGGCGCCTGCGGGACGGCCGCGGCCAGGGCTGCTTCCACCTCGTTGGCGCCGTGGCCAGTCACCACCACCACCTTGCGTGCCTGGACACGCAGCGCGGTGTCCACCACATGCGCCACCAGAGCGCGCCCCGCCAATCGGTGCAACACTTTGGGCAGGCTGCTTTTCATGCGCGTGCCTTTGCCGGCCGCCATGATGACGACGTCGACGGGCCCCCAGTTGTCTTGCGGAATCTGTGCCATGCCTACTTTCTTGCAAATCTGCTGTGCGAATCTGGCCCGAATTATCGGCGCGGCGCTGCTCGCCGCCGCCCTGGCCGGCTGCAGCACGCTCAAGCTGGCCTACAACAACCTGCCCGAGTTCGGCTACTGGTGGCTCGACAGCTACCTGGACTTCGACGGCAGCCAGACCCCGCGGGTGCGTGACGAGCTCGATCGCCTGCTGGCCTGGCACCGGCGCAACGAGTTGCCGCAGTGGATTGCCATCGTGCAGAAAGCGCAGGCCCTCGCCCCGCAGGACGTGACGCCGGAGCAGGCCTGCGAGCTGGGCGAGGCGCTGCGCTCGCGCCTCTTGGCGCTGACCGAACGCGCCGAGCCGGCCGCTGCCGAGCTGGCCCTGAGCCTCAGCCCCGCCCAGCTCGACCAACTGCAGCGCAAGTACACCCGGCTGAACGCCGAGTACCGCAGCGACTGGCTCAGCAAGAGCGCCGAGGCGCAGCAGACCAAGCGCTACGAGCGATGGCTGGACCGCAGCGAGGACTTCTACGGCTCCCTCGACACGGCACAGCGCCGCACCCTGCGCCGCATGGTCGCTGAATCGATCTTCAGCGCCTCCCTGTTCGACGCCGAGCGCAAGCGCCGCCAGGGCGTGGTGCTCGCCACCTTGCGCGGCTTGACCGCCGAGCCGAACATGCCGGCCAGCGAGGCGCAGCGCGCGGTGCACGCCTATGTGCGCTCCGTCGCCGAGCCACCTGCGGGCCGCTGGCGCGAGCAGCAGCAGGCGCTTTGGCAGGAAGGCTGTCGCAACTTCGCGACGCTGCACAACATGACCACCACGGCCCAGCGCGAACAGGCGGTGCGCCGCCTGCACAGCTACGAGGTGGAACTGCGGGAACTGAGCGCCCAATGAAAGACATGACGGACGCCCATCGTCCATGTGACCAGTTGTTACGCGTAGCCCTATCTAATTACACTGAGCCTTGCCGGCTCTCGCGGCGCTTCCATGGCAACCCTGGCGAATGAATACAACCCTCTGCACCCTGTTCGAAGGCCACTACCACTACGGCGTGGCGGCGCTGGCGAATTCGCTCATGGCCAACGGCTACTGCGGGGATCTGTGGGTCGGCTACCGAGGCAAGCTCGCGGACTGGATCGTCAAGAACGCCGGCTATGACCCGGCCAGCGGGCAGCTGCGCATTTCCAGCAGCTTCAGCCTGCGCTTCGTGCTGCTGGATACACCGGTCTTCTTCACCTACTACAAGGCCACCTTCATGCAGGACGTGCTGGAGCGGCACGCGCCGCAGGCCGACGCGGTGGCCTACATCGACCCGGACATCGTCCTCAAGTGCGCCTGGTCCGACATCAAGGCGTGGTTCGACGGCGGCATCGGCCTGATCGAGGACGTCAACTGGAACTTCCCTCCGCGGCATCCCAAGCGCCTGATGTGGAGCGCCTGGTTTGCCCCGCACGGCGTGGCCCCGCGCCGCGACCTGGAGCGCTACTACAACGCCGGCTTCATCAGCGTGCCGCGCCAGCATGCCGACTTCCTGGGGCTGTGGAGCCGGATGTGCAGCCTGGTGATGGGCTACAACGAAGGCCTCAAGCAAATCAAGTCCGGCAATGCGCCCGACCTCTTTCATTCGACCGACCAGGACGCCATGAACTTCGCCCTGATGGCGCACGAGGCACCGCTCAACACCGCCGGAGCCGATGCGATGGACTTCCTGGACGGCGGCTACTACTTCTCGCATGCCATCGGCGGGGCCAAGCCCTGGCTGGGCCGCCATGTGCGCCGCGCGCTGAAGGGCCGCCCGCCTTCGCCCGCGACCAAGGCCTACTACCGCTACGCCAACCACCCGATCCAGCTTTATTCGCCGCTGCAGTTCAAGCTGCGCCGCCTGAGCCTTGGGCTGGCCTCGGCCATCGGCCGCTTCTACCGCAACGCCTGAGCCGCGCCTTGCCTCATATCAGCGGCGTGGGCCGCAGCGGCCTGTCGAAATAGTCGCCCAGCGTCTCCAGCGCGTGCGGCTCCAGGATGCGCAGCCAGCCGTTGTCGATGCGGTAGAGCCCCAGCCGCAGCAGCGCGCGCAAGGTCTTGTTGGTGTGCACCAGCGACAGCCCCAGCGCATCGGCGATGTGCTGCTGATGAAAGGGGAACTCGACCCAGCCCTCGCGCTCCATGCCGACGCGCTGGGCGCGCCGGAACAGGTGCATCAGCAGCATGGCCACCCGTTCGGCGGCGTTGCGCCGGCCGGCAGTGACGAGATGGTCGTCGACGAACTTCTCCTCGCGTGCCGCCAGCCAGGTGATGTCGTAGCCCAGCTTGGGCTGCGAGTGGAACATCTGCCACAGGTCCTTGCGCTCGAACACGCACAGGGTGACGGCGCTGGCCGCCTCGACGCCATGCTTCTGGCCGTCGGCAAACTCCTCCTGCAGGCCGATGAAGTCGCCCGGCAGCAGGAAGTTGAGGATCTGGCGGCGCCCGTCGCTCAACGACTTGAAGCGGAAGGCCCAGCCCGAATAGAGGGTGAAGAGCTGCGCGCTCGAACGGTGCTCGTCAATGATGCTGCGGCCGGCGTCGACGACGCGCGTGCCGCGTCGAAAGGACTGGATCGCCTCGCGCTCGGATTCGGGAATGGGCAGGAAGGCCGGGTTGGCGCGCAGGGCGCACCGTTCGCAGGGGCGCGCGCCCGGCGGCGGCATGAGGGGGGCCAGATGGTCCTCGAACTTCACATAGGCACTATATCGGCCTGCAACGCTATGTCTTTTCACATTTCGCTACACGGGCGCGCTACATAGACTGGCCCGCCATGGCAACTGTGACTCTTGCGACCGAGCCGCTCCACGAGATCTTCTATTGCAGCGTCCTGGCGCCGGGTGCGTCGCCATTTTCGGTCTCGACGATCATGGCGCAGGCCCGCAACGGCAATGCCGAGCTCGGCATCACCGGCCTCCTGATCTTCGACGGACTGCATTTCCTGCAGCATCTGGAGGGGCCGCACTCCCCGCTGCAGGGGCTGATGGCGCGAATTGCTGCCGATCCGCGCCACACGGGCGTGCAGGTGATCTACGAGGGCGCGCTGCTGGCGCGCCGCTGCACGCGTTTCGAGATGGGCTATGCGGAGCCGGCCGAAAGCGATGATGCGTACGAGCGCCTGGTGTGCGAAGGTGAGGCCGGCCTGCAGCGCTTTCTGGCGCTGCGGCCGAGTTTCGACATCCAGTCTTGACGCTCAGACGGCATCCCAGGTGTAGGTGACGCCGAAGCTGTCCCACGGCTCCATCACCAGGCGTTCGCCCCTGGCGAGCTTGATCGATTCGCCCGGGCCGAGCACCAGGTCCTCACTGCCCCACTGCGAACTCGCGTCGCGGGTCACCCAGACCCGGCCTTGCCGGATCTTGAGCAGGCTGGGCGACTGGGCGCGCAGGGTCATGGCCTGTCCTGCCGCCAGTTGCCAGGCGCCGCGGCGCACGGCCGGCGGAACCGGTTGCTGCCGGGTCAGGCTGGGGATCGACGAAGAAACGAAGGTGGCGGACATGGTGTTCTCCTGGCGGTTTTGAATCGCGGTTTGCGCGTTTCGGGAATGAATGATCTCGCCGCCCGACTTCCCAGTCCAATGAAAAGGCGCTAGCCTACTGATTCGATTTCCGCATCAATCAAAGTGCAGCACTCCCAAACCCACCTTCGCTCCAGGCCGATCTCGGCCGGGCACCTGCGCGCCTTCGAAGCGGTGGCGCGGCACCTGAACTTCCGCGCCGCCTCCGAAGAGATGGCGCTCACCCAGTCGGCGGTGAGCCGGCAGATCCAGTCGCTGGAAGAAGAAGTGGGCGTGCCGCTCTTCCTGCGCCACACGCGCGCGGTGGAGCTCACCAGCGCCGGCGCCCAGCTGCTGCTGGCGGTGCAGCAGTCGCTGCCGCGCATCGACGGCGCTGTGCGCCAGATCCGCCAGAGCGCCGGGCGCAAGAGCGTGGCGGTCACCACCTTCGCATCTTTCGCCTCGATGTGGCTGATCCCGCGGCTGGAGGCTTTCCAGCGCGACAACCCGGAAATCGACATCCGCATCGACGCCAGCGACATGGCGGTCGACCTGGATGTGGCCGACGTCGACATCGCCCTGCGCTACGGCCCTGCTTCCAGCATGTCGAAGACGGGCGCCGTGCGCCTGTTCGGCGAGACGCTGACGCCGGTGGCCAGCCCTTGGCTGATCAAGAGCAACTCCTCCATCGGCAAGCCGGCCGACATCGCCAACTTCACCTTGATCGAGGCCGGCGACGCGCACCGCACGCACCTGGAATGGCTGACCTGGCGGCGCTGGTTCGAGCTGCACGAACTGCCTCGTGCGCAGCCCAAGCGCTGGCTCTATTTCAACTACGCCTATCAGATGGTGCAGGCCGCCCTCACCGGCCAGGGCGTGGTGCTGGCGCGCAGCTCGCTGGTGTCGGACAGTCTTGCCAGCGGCGACCTGATCGAAGTGCTGCCGCAGCATCGCATGGATTCGCCGATGGCCTACTGGCTGCTGACCGGCCCGCGCAGCACGCTGCGGCCGGAAGTCCAGGCCTTTTGCGAATGGCTGAAGGCGCAGGCGGCGGTGACACGCCAGACCATCGGCGAGGGGCCGGACCCGGACCTGGAAGACCTGGATTAGCCCCAATACTCGTTACTTAATGATCTGAATCGCCTCATTGAAGATGACCGACGCCGCGGGCTTGGAGTGACGTCGTCGAAGTGGCCAGTTGCTCATCTTTCGTTTGACGCCGCGCGGATTGCGCCGGCCGCGGCGCCTGGCGACGCGCTCCTGCAAGATCTCCTCGAGCACGCGCTCATGGAACGCTTTCCTCTGCACAGGGGGGAATAGCGTTGAAGGCGGGGAGTTTGCGGCGCACGACACGCACCGCGTGCACGAACGACAGTCGGTCGGCATCCACGTTGGCCTTCAGCGCCGCCTCGTGCATCAGCGCGCGCACCGCGAAGTGGGCCATCAGGAGCCCGTAGAACTCCTGGCGCACCAGGTCCGGAGTCTTGCTGCGCAAGACGATCCGGGCCCCGCGCAGATGGGTCCTGAGTTCGTCCAGTGCCGTTTCAATCTCCCAGCGCTCGTGGTACAGCGCGGCCAGCTCCTGGGCAGGGGCTTGTTGGGCGTCCAGCACGCTGGTGACCAGGCGATAGATCGGCTCGGCGTCGGCCACGCCTTCCAGGCGGTACTCGATCACCCGCAAGACAATCGCGTTGGTCTGGTGTCTGCGGTCCCGCTCGGACGGATAGATGCGACTCAGGTAGGAGCCATCGGCCAGTCGCTGCTCGCAGGGAAAGCGCATGTTCTTGCGGGTCCTCCACAGCAGTTGTGCCTGCGTGGCGAGCGCCTCGCGCCACATCTCGAAGCCGAAGAATCCCCGGTCGGCCAGGCACAGCATAGTGCTGTCCAGGGCGCCCAGCACCTCCTTGGCCAAGGTGTTCTCGCCCGTGGCATAGCGGCCCATGCGCGTGCCGAACAGCACGTGCGTGCCGTTCTCTACCAGGCACACGAAACGCAGCTGCGGGTAGGCACTGCTGCCGCGACTCGCGCCGGGGCGGCCGAAGGCCTCTTCGTTGGCCTGCTCGTCGGCGACATCCATGGTGCTGCCGTCCAGGCTCACCAAGCGCCATTGGCGGTACCAGGCGCCTTGGGTGGCTGCCAGCGCAATGGGCTTGACCACTTCATCGTGAAGTTGGCGCAGCGGCTCCCACCCCAGGCGCGTGCGCGCCTGCGAAATCCCCGAGTTGCCGGCCACCCGCAGCGTGAGCGCCGGGTCCCGCAGCCACTGCAGTCCTTCCAGCAGGCACCGCAGTACTTCGCGGTAGGACGACTGCATGTACAGCGCCAGGGCAATCGCGTAGTAGACGACCACATGCGCGGGCAGATCGCGCTCGCGCACGCTGGCCTTGCCCGTGGCCGCGAGCACCGAGCGCACTCGCTGCAGCGGAAACGTTCTGGTGATCACGCCGAGGCTGACGTAGTCGGTGATCCGACTGCCCTCGGGAAGAGTCGCAAGAGTGCGCGCCATCGCCAGTTCTCCTGCCATGGAAAGTGGCAGGATACTCCGGTAGGGTCTTTAAGTGAAGAGTATTGGGATTAGCCCACCGGCCAGACCACGCCGTCCTCGTTCAGGATGGCGTCCAGCGGCACGTCATGCGCCTGCGGCTCGTGGGCCAGCAGGCCGTTGGCAAAGCCCAGCCCCACGGTGAAGGGGCGCGGCGTCAGCGCCGCCAGGGTGCGGTCGTAGAAGCCGCCGCCGTAGCCCAGGCGAAAGCCGCCGTCGCTGTAGCCCAGGCAGGGCACGAACAGCAGCGTGGGCACGATCAGCTCGGTGTCCTTGGGCTTGGGAATGTCGTAGGCGTCTTCCTCCATCGGGCAGCCGGGATACCAGGCGTGGAAGGTCAGCGTCTTGTGCACCCGGTTCATCACCGGCAGGCCGATGCGCCGTTGCGTCGCCTTGCCCTGCAGCTCGCCGTCTTCCTTCCAGCGGTGCAGAGCCGGCAGCGGATCGAACTCTCCCTTGATCGGCCAGTAGGCGCCGATCACCGTGTCGGGCCGGCCCACCAGCCAGATGCGCATCACCCGCTGCAGCAGGTCGCAGCGCATTTGCCGGTCGGGCATCTGCAGGCGCTGCTCGATCAGCGCGGCGCGCAGCTGTTGCTTGAGGAAACTTGCGGTATCCGACGACTTTGGTTCTCGTGGCTTGTCCATAATCCCCCGATGCAGTTGCTCCGCATTCTGGCACCCCGGCGTGCCCGCCTCTTGACTCTTCTCCTGGTAGCCACGCTGTGCCAGAGCGCATCCGCTCAAGGCAGCAATGGCGACGACCTGTTGCTGCAGATGAAGCAGGCCTTCCAGCGCGGCGACAAGGCACGCCTGACGGCGCTGCTGCCGCAGGCGCGCGGCCATGCCCTGGAACCCTGGGCCGCCTACTGGGAACTCAAGGCCCGCTTGCAGGAAGCCAGCCCATTGGAAGTGCAGGACTTCCTGGCCCGCTACGCCGGCACCTACCAGGAAGATCGCCTGCGCAACGACTGGCTGCTGCTCCTGGGCAAGCAGCGCGACTGGGACAACTTCCTGGCCCTGCACCCCGCCTACCGCATGGGCGACGACCGCGAAGTGCGCTGCTATGCCGTGCTGGCCGGCGCGCAGAAGAACGGCGTGACCAAGGAACAGGCGCGCGAGGTGCGGCGCGACTGGCTGGCGCAGCGCGATGCCGACGACGGCTGCCTGGCCGCCGCCGAACGCCTGATCGCCGCCGACCTGATGTCGCCCAATGACGCCTGGAAGAAGGCGCGCCTGGGCGTGGAGGCCAACCGCTCCCGCGCCGCGCGCGACGCCGTCAACCTGGTGGCGCCGGACGACCTGCCGCTGTTCGACCAGGTGAACGCCAGCGCGCCCAAGTTCCTGGCCGGCCGCACCGTAGTCGCGGCCAAGTCGCGCAAGGAAATGGTGGTGCTCGCGCTCGTCAAGATCGCCATGTCCGACCCCGACATGGCGGCGGTGCAGCTCGACAACAAATGGGGACCGATGCTGACGGCCGAGGAGCGCAACTGGGTCTGGGGCGTGATCGGGCGCCAGTCCGCCATGAAGCTCTCGCCCATGGCCAACGGCTACTTCGGCAACGTCACGAAGTCCAAGGACCTGAGCGACGACATGCTGGCCTGGAAGACCCGGGCCGCCTTGCGCATGGGCCAGTGGAAGGAAGTGCAGGCCAGCATCGACGCCATGAGCGAGGAACAGCAGGAGGACCCGACCTGGGTCTACTGGAAGGCGCGCGCCTTGGCCCAGCGCGGCGGCGACGAGCGGCGCGCCGAGGCGCGCGCCCTGTACGAGGGCATTGCCGGCACGCGCGGCTTCTACGAACTGCTGGCGCTGGAAGAACTCGGCGAGAAGGCCAGCGTGCCGACCCGCCCGGCCCCGCTCACGCCCGAGGAGCACCAGACTGCGCGCAACAACCCGGCGCTGCAGCGCGCCCTGCTGGCCATCGCCATCGGCCTGCGCTCCGAAGGCGTGCGCGAATGGAACTACGCCACCAACCTGCACTACAAGGGCGGCATGGGCGACCGCGACCTGCTCGCCGCCGCCGACTTCGCCTGCCAGCGCGAGGTGTGGGACCGCTGCATCAACACCAGCGAGCGCACCAAGGGCGTGATCGACGTGGAACAGCGCTTCCCCATGCCCTTCCACGATACGGTGCTGCGCAAGAGCCAGGACATCGGCCTGGACCCGGCCTACGTCTACGGCCTCATCCGCCAGGAAAGCCGCTTCATCATGGACGCCCGCTCCGGCGTCGGCGCCTCCGGCCTGATGCAGGTGATGCCGGCCACCGCGCGCTGGACGGCGCGCAAGATCGGCATGGCCGGCTTCACGCCCGAGCAGATCTACGACCGCGAGACCAACATCACCATCGGCACCAGCTACCTGAAGCTGGCGCTGGACGACTTCGACGGCTCGATGCCGCTGGCCGCGGCCGCCTACAACGCGGGCCCTGGCCGGCCGCGCGTGTGGCGCAACGGCCCGGTGATCGAGGCGGCGATCTGGGCCGAGAACGTGCCCTTCAACGAGACCCGCGACTACGTCAAGAAGGTGCTGGCCAACACCACCAACTACGCCGCCCTCATCAGCGGCCGGCCGCAGTCGATCAAGGCGCGGCTGGGCCACGTGGGCCCGCGCGACGAGCGCCTGCCCGAACCGAACAAAGACCTGCCGTGAGCAGCATGTGGGGCACGGTCCTCGACACCATCGCGAGGGAGTTCACCGACCTCGACGATATCGAGCACTTCACCCGCGTCGCGGTCCGTCTCCTGCTGGCCGGCGCATTGGGCTTTGCGCTGGGCTTCGAGCGCGAGACCCAGGGCAAGGCCGCCGGCGCCCGCACCCACATGCTGGTGGCCATGGGCTCCGCCCTCTTCGTGCTGGCGCCGCAGCTCGCCGGCGCCGAAATGGCGGACATGAGCCGCGTGATCCAGGGCCTGGTGGCGGGGGTCGGCTTCCTGTGCGCCGGCGCCATCATCAAGCGGGGCAACGGCGACAGCGACCGCGACGTGCACGGCCTGACCACCGCCGCCGGCATGTGGATGACGGCCGCCATCGGCATGGCCTGCGGCCTGGGCAAGGAAGTGACCGCCATCATCAGCACCGTGCTCGCGCTGATCGTGCTGGCGCTGGTGCCGCACTTTTCCAAGGGCCTGCAGGGCATGCTGGGCAACGCCCGGCAGGACGACGGGCCGCCGCGCTGACCTGCGCATCAATGGTTCGTTCAATTCGCATCACTGCCCGGCCGCGGCGCCGCTAGCATGGCGGGTTGATCTTCAAGAAAAGAGAGAGAGAGAGAAAGCACATGCGCAAGCTCTACGTCGCCAACAAGAACTACTCCTCCTGGTCGATGCGCCCCTGGGTGCTGATGAAGCAGGCCGGCATCGAATTCGAGGAAGTCACGGTGCGCTTCGACAGCGTCGACACCTTCAACCCGAACTCGCAGTTCAAGCGTGCCATGGCCTCGCTCTCGCCCACCGCGCTGGTGCCGCTGCTGGTGGACGGAGACATCAAGGTCTGGGACACGCTTTCCATCGTCGAATACCTGGCCGAGACCTGCGCCGACAAGCAGTTGTGGCCCCTCGACGTGGCCGCACGCGCCCATGCGCGCAGCATCTGCGCCGAGATGCATGCCGGCTTTCGCGCCCTGCGCGGCGCCTGCCCCATGAACATCGAAGCCGATCTGGCGCAGCAGGGCGCGCTGACCTGGCGCGACCGGGCCGATGTGCGCGCCGACGTCCAGCGCATCATCGACATGTGGAGCCAGCTGCTGGCCGCCAACGCGGGCCAGCATGCCGACGGCATGCTGTTCGGGCGCTTTTGCATTGCCGACGCCTACTTCGCGCCGGTGGTGATGCGCTTCACGCGCTACGCCTTGCCTGTGCCGGCGCAGATCCAGGCCTACATGCAGCGCGTGCAGGCGCTGCCGGGCGTCAAGGCCTGGGTCGACGCGGCGCTGGCCGAGAAGGACTTCGTGGTCGCCGACGAGCCCTACCGGCTGGCACGCTGATCAGAAGCGGTAGGTCAGCGCCAGGTAGGGCACGATCGGGTTCAGCTTGAGGCTGGATTCGCTGGTCGCCAGCTGCGCCCCGGTGGCGGCACTCCGAGCCGGGATCGCAGTGCAGAGTTCCGCGGCACCTGCAACCGGTGCGACAGGCGGCCCTAAACTCGCCGCCATGCAAACCTACTTGGTCGGCGGTGCAGTGCGCGACCGCCTGCTTGGCCTGCCGGGCTCGGACCGCGACTGGGTCGTGGTCGGCGCGAGCGCGCAGGAGATGACGGCGCAGGGCTTCCTGCCGGTGGGCCGGGACTTCCCCGTCTTCCTGCATCCGCAGACGCGCGAGGAGTACGCGCTGGCCCGCACCGAGCGCAAGAGCGGCCCGGGCTACCGCGGCTTCGTGGTGCATGCCGATCCCGGCGTGAGCCTGGAAGAGGACCTGGCGCGGCGCGACCTCACCATCAACGCCATCGCCCTGCCGGCGACGCTGGCCGACAAGGACGCGTGGCAGCCGGCGGAGCTGATCGATCCCTTCGACGGCCAGGGCGATCTGCAGCGAAGGCAGTTGCGCCATGTGACCGATGCCTTCCGCGAAGACCCGGTGCGCATCCTGCGGGTGGCCCGCTTCGCCGCCCGCTTCACGGAATTCTCCGTGGCGCCCGAAACACTTGCACTGATGCGCGAGATGGTCGAGGCCGGCGAAGTCGATGCACTGGTGCCCGAGCGCGTCTGGCAGGAGCTGGCCCGTGGCCTGATGGAGGCCAGGCCCTCGCGCGTGTTCGAAGTGCTGCGCGATTGCGGCGCGCTGCAAAAGCTGCTGCCCGAGGTGGACCGCCTGTGGGGCGTGCCGCAACCGGAGGCGCACCACCCCGAGGTCGACACCGGCGTGCACCTGATGATGGTGCTGGACGTGGCGGCGCACCTTTCGGCGCCGCTGTCGGTGCGCTTTGCCTGCCTGGTGCATGACCTGGGCAAGGGCACGACGGCGCCGGACGTGCTGCCGCGCCACATCGGCCACGAGCAGCGCAGCGCCAAGCTCCTGCGCCAACTGTGCGAACGCTGGCGCGTGCCGGTGGAGATCCGCGAGCTGGCCGAGGTGGTGGCGCGCGAGCACGGCAACATCCACCGCAGCGGCGAGCTCAATGCCGCCGCCGTGCTGCGCCTGCTGGAGCGCTGCGATGCCATCCGCAAGCCGGCGCGCTTCGAAGAGGCGCTGCTGGCCTGCGAATGCGATGCGCGCGGGCGGCTGGGTTTCCAGGCGCGGCCCTATCCGCAGCGCGAGCGCCTTCTTGCCGCCCTGCAGGCAGCGCTTGCAGTCGACACCGAGCCCATTGCCCAGGGCGCGCAGCAACGCGGCGCCAAGGGCCCGGAGATCGGCGCCGCCATTGGCCGCGCGCGCACCGCGGCGGTGGCGCTGGCACTGGCCTTGCCCGAAGCCACTTGAGCTTCGTAGGCATTGGCCGACGCGAGGTTTACCCTGAGTCTGCTATGGTTTCTCCCCGATGCAGACGCCTCCTCGCCTCACCCCCGACGCCGCACTCTTCCTGGACTTCGACGGCACCCTGGTCGGCATTGCCGAGACGCCTGAGGCGATCGAGGTGCCGCAGGGCCTGGTCGCCCTGCTGACCGAGCTGCACGACTGGCTCGGCGGCGCACTGGCGGTGGTGTCGGGCCGGCAGATCGACGTGCTCGACCGATTCCTGGCGCCGCTGCGCCTGCCCTCCGCCGGCGAGCACGGCGTGCAGCGGCGCGACTCCAGCGGCGAAATGCGCGAGCAGACACCGCCCGACCTGGAGGCCGTGCTCGATGCGGCCAACCACCTGGCCGGCGCGCACCCCGACCTGCTGGTCGAGCGCAAGCATGCGGCCGTGGCGCTGCACTACCGGCGCGCGCCGGAACTCGAGGCGCTGTGCCGCAACGTGCTGCTTGGCGTGATTGCCAAGGAGCCGGCGCTCGAACTGCTGCACGGCAAGGCGGTGTTCGAGGTGAAGCCCGCGGGCATCAACAAGGGGATCGCCATCGATGCCTTCCTGCGCGAGCCGCCCTTCGCCGGCCGCCTGCCCGTCTTTGCCGGCG
>DATILH010000091.1:0-6208 GCA_035476655.1 Variovorax sp. | reverse complement strand
CCAGAGCTTCGGCCCGCAGGCCGACTACGGGCTGGACAAGTAAGGCCGTCCGCTACTCACGCCCTGGACCTGCGGTGAACCTGCTTTTCAACATCCTGGTGGATGGCCTGGCCTACGGCATGGTGCTGTTCGTCATCGCTGTCGGCCTGTCGATCACGCTCGGCCTGATGCGCTTCGTGAACCTGAGCCATGGCGCTTTTGCGATGGCCGGGGGCTACTGCGCGGCGCTGCTCGTGCGCGAGGCGCAGTGGAGCTTCTGGCTTGCCGTGCCCGTCGCTGTCGCGGCGACCGGGTTGTTGGGGGCGGTACTCGAAAGCCTGGTGCTGCGCCACCTGTACCAGCGCAAGGAACTCGATCAGGTGCTGTTCACCATCGGCCTGAGCTTCGTCATGATTGCTACCGCCAACGCGCTGGCCGGCCCGCAGGTGCAGATGCTGCCCTTGCCGCCGCTGCTGGCCGGCTCCGTGGACCTGGGCTTTCGCACGCTGCCGGCGCAGTGCCTGCTGGTGATCGGCGCGGGTCTCGCGGTCGCCGCAGCGGCTGTCTGGGTGGTGCGCAGCACCCGCATGGGCGTATGGCTGCGCGCGGCGGTGGACCATAGCGGCACGGCATCCACTCTAGCCATCCCGATTCGCACTGTGCAGTGTGTGACCTTCGCCGTGGGCGCAGCGCTGGCGGGGCTGGGCGGAGTGCTGGGCGCCGAGTTGATGCCGCTCGAACCCTACTACGCCCTGAAGTACCTGGTGCTGGTCCTGGTGGTGGTTGCGGTGGGCGGAATGGGCAGCATTGCCGGCTCGCTCGCAGCGGCCGTGCTGCTGGGCGTCATCGAAACGGCCAGCAAGTACCTGGCCTCCGATTGGGGCAGCTTGTTCTTCTTCGTCGCCATGGCCGTGCTGCTGGCCTGGCGGCCCCAAGGGCTGTTGAAGCGATGAACACACTTACATTGGCCTGGCGGCGTGCGCGAGGCGTTGACGGCACTGGCGCACCCCGATGTGCACCGGCTTGGCGTGCGCCGCTCGTCCTGCTGCTGATCGGCCTCGTTGCATGTGCGTTGCTGCCAGGCCATCTGGGTCTGCTGACGCGCATTTTCATCACGGCGCTGTTCGTGTTGTCCATCGACCTGGTCGTGGGCGTCGCGGGACTGGCGACGCTGGGCCAGGCAGCCTTGTTCGGCTTCGGCGCCTACGCCGCCGGCATATTCGCATTGAAGCTCATGCCCGATCCTCTGGTGGGCCTGGCCGTCGGCATTGCCGCGGGCGCCGCACTGGCGCTGGTGTCCGGCGCGTTCCTCCTGCGTTACCAGGGCTTCACGTTCCTGATGCTCACCGTAGCCGTCGCCCAGATCCTGCTGAGCCTGGCGCAGAAGGCGCGCGACTGGACCGGCGCCGACGATGGCCTTTCGGGCTTCACGATGGCACCACTGCTGGGCCGCTTCGAATTCGACCTGGAAGGCCGGACCGCTGCGGTGTACGCGCTGGTGGTGCTGGCGATTGTGTTGTACGTGCTGCGCAGAGTGGTCGACTCGCCGTTCGGCCTGGCGGTGCGGGGCATTCACGAGAACCGGGCTCGCATGGCCGCACTCGGCACGCCGGTGTTCCGCCGCTTGCTCGTGCTCTACACCATCGCCGGTGCCACGGCCGGAGCGGCCGGTGCGCTATCCGCCCAGACGAACGCCGTGGTCGGATTGGACAGCCTGTCGTTCGCGCTCTCGGCCGAAGGGCTGGTCATGCTCATTCTCGGCGGCGCGGGACGCCTCACAGGTGCGCTGGTGGGCGCCGCCGTGTTCACGGTGCTGCATCACACCGCTGCTTCGATCAATCCGTATCACTGGCTGTTCGTGGTGGGCGCGCTGCTGATGTTGGTGGTGTTGATCCCGCCCGCAAAGCTCTGGGCGGCGGTGCGCCGGCGCTTGGGGGCAAAGTCATGACGGCCCTGCTTGAAATTTGCGGCCTGGACAAGCGCTTCGGCGGCCTGCACGTGACTCGCAACGTCTCCTTCGAGCTCTCGGCCGGCGACCGCCTGGCCCTGATCGGTCCCAACGGCGCGGGAAAGACCACGCTCGTGAACCAGATCAGCGGCGTGCTGACACCTGACTCGGGCGAGATCCGCCTGCGCGGCGAGACCGTGACGCGTCTGCCACAGGCCAGGCGTGTGCGCGCGGGCCTGGCCCGCACCTTCCAGATCACCACGCTGGCGCCGCACTTCCCGGTGCAGCGGCAGGTCGAACTGGCGCTGTTCGAGCGCGAGAACCTCACCGGCCGCGTCTGGGCCAGCATCGACGCGTATCCAGAACTTCAGACCGAGGCGAATGAGCTGCTTGCACGGTTTGGCCTGCGCGAACACGCGGCCACGGCCACTCAGGACCTGGCCTACGGCGAGCAGCGCCTGGTGGAGATGGCATTGGCGCTGGCCCTGCGCCCCAAGGTGCTGCTGCTGGACGAGCCCATGGCAGGCGTGCCCAAGGGTGATGGCGCCCGGCTGCTGGCGGCGCTGGACTCGCTGCCGGCCGACCTGGGCGTGCTGATCATCGAGCACGACATGGACCTGGTGTTCCGCTTCGCCACCCGCATCATCGTGTTGGCCGAAGGCGCGGTGCTGGCCGACGGCCCCCCCGAAGCCATTCGCCGCAACGCGCAGGTGCGCGCCGCCTACCTGGGACATTGAGCGATGACGCAAGCCATGCTTGAACTGGACAACGTCGTCGCCGGCTATGGGCCGACCACGGTCCTGGACGGTTTGACGTTCAAGGTGCATGCTTCCGAGCGCCTGGCCATGGTCGGCCGCAACGGCGTGGGCAAGACCACGGCGTTGCGAGCCATCATGGGCCTGGTGCCGGTGCGCCAGGGCCGGATCCTGTTCGAAGGGGAAGACCTGCGCGCAGTACCGCCCCACCGCAGGGCCGAGCGCGGCCTGGGCTACGTGCCGCAGACGCGCGACATCTTTGCCTCGCTCACGGTGGAAGAAAACCTGCTGGCCGGCCTGAAGCGCCGGCCGCGCCGGGCACTGGACGAGGCGTATGCGATCTTCCCGCGGCTCGCCGAGCGGCGCCGCAATGGCGGCATGCAGCTGTCAGGCGGCGAGCAGCAGATGCTGTCGGTGGCGCGGGCGTTGCTGGGACAGCCGCGGCTCTTGCTGCTCGACGAGCCGCTCGAAGGCCTGGCACCCCTGATCCGGCAGGACCTGCTGCGGGTCTTTCGCCAGATGAGCGAGCAGACCCGCATCCCTGTGGTGATCGTGGAACAGCAGGTCGACGAGGTCCTGGGTTACGCCGAGAACGCCGTGGTGCTCGATCACGGCACGGTGGTGCACGAGGCCAGCGCCGCGGCGCTGAGAAACGACCACGAGACGCTGGAGCGCTGGCTCGGCATGGCCGTGCACTGACCGAGTTGCGTACAGTGATGCTTATGAAGACCTCTCACCCCACTCGTCCCGCCGCTCGGAGACCCGCCCTGCAGCCCGCCGCCAAGACCGGCGCAGCCGTGCCGGAAGAATCGCTCTCCCCCGCGATCGACCTGGAACACTACGTGCCGGCCTACCTCACCTGGGTGGCCAACAAGCTGTCGCGTGGCGCTTCGCAGCACTACCTGGCGCTGTTTGGCGTCGGCATCGAGACCTGGCGCTGCCTGGTGTTGCTGGCACTGCACGGCTCGGTGACGGCGCAGCAGGTCTCCAAGGTGATCGGCATGGACAAGGGCGCGGTGAGCCGGTGCTTCAAGTCGATGCAGGAACAGGACCTGATCCAGACCCGGCTCGATGCCGCCGACGGCCGCGTGCGCGTTGCGGTGCTCACGCCTGAGGGGCGCGCGCTGCACGACCGCATTCGCGAGGTCGCGCTCGAGCGCGAACGCGCGCTGCTGGCTGTGCTGAGCCCCAAGGAGATAGACCAGTTGCTGTCCATGCTGCGGCGCCTGCACGAGAACCTGCCGGCGGTGGAAACCGCGACGCAGGAGTATGTGAATCGCAGGTTTCCAGAAGCCGTGGCGGCCCGGGCTCGCCGCGGCCGCAATGAAGATGAAGACGAATGAGCCTTTTGTCAGTTAAAGCCAAGGATCCCAGATGCAAACCGCCACAGTGACCCCGCCTGCTTCGCGCCAGGCCGATTTTCCACGCGATCAGTGGTATGTCGCGGGCTTCTCGTCCGACCTCACCGACAAGCCGGTCGCACGAACCTTCCTGCGTGAAAAGGTGGTCCTGTTCCGCACCGGCGACGGCACCGCGGCGGCGCTGGAAGACCGCTGCTGCCACCGCAGCTTGCCGCTGTCGTGCGGAACGGTGGAGGCCCATGGGGTGCGCTGCGGCTACCACGGCTTGCTGTACGCACCCAGCGGCCAGTGCATCGAGATTCCCGGGCAGGACCGCATTCCCGGCAAAGCCCGCGTGAAGTCCTACCACGTGATGGAACAAAACAAGATCCTGTGGATCTGGATGCCCGCGCAGGAAGGCGCGGCGCCCAGCAGCCCGCCACCGGTCTACGCCTTTCACGAGCACCCCAACTACAAGTGGGGCAGTGGCATGTACCACTACAACGCGCCGTGGCAGCTCATTCACGACAACCTGCTGGATCTGAGCCACCTGGGTTACGTGCACCTGAAAACCATCGGCGGAAATGCCAAGCTGCACATGAACGCGAAGATGAATGTCACGCAAGAAGGCGACTATGTGAAGGTCGTTCGGCTGATGCCCGGCTCCACGCCTCCTCCGACCTATCTGGCGGCGTGGCCCTTCGGCGACAAGTGCGACCGCTGGCAGGAGATCGAGTTCCACCTGTCGCATCTGCGGATCTGGACTGGCGGGTGCGAGCCGAACACTTCCGCGCTGGATGACCCGCAGCGCGGTGGCTTTCACATGCGCGGCTTTCACGGCATCACGCCGGAGACTGACGAGACCTGCCACTACTTCTGGAGCATGGCGAGCACCAAGCATCCGGATCGGCCCGAGAACATCGATGAGGTCGTCGACCAGACCCGCTTCACCTTCGACGAAGACCGCATCGTGATCGAGCAGCAATACAAGAACATGCGCGAGTTCGGCCAAGGGGCCGAGTGGGTGGATATCCATGTAGATGTCGGCGCTAACCGGGCTCGCCGCATCGTGCAGCGCATGGCCCAGCCGCAGGCGGCCGTCGCCTGAAATACCAGTAAACCCAAGTCAAGGAGACAAACTCATGGCAAGCAATCGCGGCGTCGTCTATGCGGGGCCCGGCAAGGTCGAGGTACAGGCCATCGACTATCCCAAACTGCTCAACCCCCGCGGGCGCACCGCCAATCACGGGGTCATCCTGAAAGTGCTGACCACCAACATCTGCGGCTCGGACCAGCACATGGTCCGGGGCCGGACCACCGCGCCGGCCGGGCTGGTGCTGGGCCATGAGATCACCGGCGAAGTCATCGAGGCCGGCAAGGATGTCGAGTCCCTGGAAGTGGGGGACATCTGCTCGGTGCCCTTCAACGTCGCCTGCGGGCGCTGCCGCCTGTGCAAGGAGCGCCAGACCGGCGTGTGCCTCACCGTCAACCCGGCGCGCGCCGGCGGCGCCTACGGTTACGTGGACATGGGCGGCTGGGTAGGCGGACAGGCCGAGTACGTGATGATTCCCTACGCCGACTTCAACCTGCTCAAATTCCCCGACCGGGACCAGGCCATCGAGAAGATCCGTGACCTCACGTGCCTGTCGGACATCCTGCCCACCGGCTATCACGGCGCCGTGACCGCGGGTGTCGGCCCGGGCAGCACGGTGTACGTGGCCGGGGCCGGGCCGGTGGGCCTGGCCGCCGCGGCTTCGGCCCGGCTGCTGGGCGCGGCCGTCGTCATCGTCGGTGACGTGAACCCGGTGCGACTCGAACATGCCCGCCGAGTCGGCTTCGAGACGGCGGACCTGTCCACCGATACCCCGCTGGGCGAGCAGATCGCACAGATCCTGGGCGTGCCGGAGGTCGACAGTGCCGTCGATGCCGTGGGCTTCGAAGCGCGCGGCCATGGCCACGAAGGCGCCCAGCATGAGGCACCCGCCACCGTGCTGAATTCGCTGATGGAAGTCACCCGCGCCGCCGGCAAGATCGGCATCCCGGGGCTGTACGTGACCGATGATCCGGGCGGCGTGGACAAGGCAGCCAAGAGCGGGTCCCTGAGCATCCGCCTCGGCCTCGGCTGGGCCAAGTCGCACAGCTTCATGACCGGTCAGACCCCGGTGATGCAGTACAACCGGGCGCTG
>DATILH010000090.1:0-2021 GCA_035476655.1 Variovorax sp. | reverse complement strand
GCATCCTATCTGACTCCCCCTGA
Organism: Variovorax sp.; assembly: GCA_035476655.1. Taxonomy (GTDB): domain Bacteria; phylum Pseudomonadota; class Gammaproteobacteria; order Burkholderiales; family Burkholderiaceae_C; genus Variovorax. The sequence continues at coordinate 1,998 of DATILH010000090.1, read as the reverse complement.
GTGGACCGTGTCCGAGCGCGAGTTGCTGGAGGTGCTAGGGATCGAACTGGCCCGCCGCGGCCTGCAGCTGACCGGCTTCCGAAGCCGCGGGCGGCCCCGAAGCGCAGGAAGACGGTCGAGGGCGAGCAGATGTCGCTGCTGCTGCCGGTGCGGGACTTCCAATGCTATTGCGGGAATGGCCATACCAGTACCTCCACGTGCCCATGCTGCTCAAGCCCAAAATCAGGTGAACGACTGGCAGTCATTGGCGGTTCGGCTTTCGCAGACAACGTGCAGCAGAAGCAGACGCCGCTGGACCCGGCGCCGAAGAAGAATGGCAAATCGAAATATCCTGCCCCATCAAGAACTGGGGTCATGGTGCCACTATCGGCTCAGGCCGAATGACAATCACCGGGGGATGAAATGAACGATGAATAGACCCGACACCATGCCGCCCGCGCCGACCCGCTCGATGCAGCGGACCATCCCGTTCGCGCGCGACTTGAAAGCGCAGGGTGTCGTCGGCCCGCAGGCAGCGACGCCGAATTTCAAGGCGCCTGGCCTGCGCATCCAGCCCGAGCACATGGCGCAGCACGAGGCGGCGCTGATGGAACTGTTGGCCTGGGCTGAGTTGAGCGCCGACCACCTGGCCGCGCTGGCGATGTTCATGGGACCGTTTGATACCTGGCCGCCCACCGGCCGGCAGGCGGTACTGGTCTACGGGATGCTGCGGGCGCCACCGCATTGAGGGAATGACTGCGGCTCAGTTGCGGGCCTTCATTCACCGAATGGCCAAGGCCACCGCCAAGCGGCCCAAGGCCTGGTGAGTCGTCGTCGATGGCGTGGTCGAGAAGATTGAAGCAGATGACTGAGGGACTCGGCCGGCCGTTTCAAGAAGGTCAAGATTGGCCGCGCCCGGAGATCAGCGCACCCGCTCGAGTTGCTCCCGCTGCCTTCGCATGTCCTTGTGGTCGTAGATCATGGTGGTGGCCAGCGACGCGTGTCCCGCCTGGGCCTGCGCGTAGCGCGGGTCGGTCCCGCTCTCCAGCGCCCGCGTGACGCCCGTGTGCCGGAACCAATGCGGCGACACGCTCCTTAAGCGCGAGACCATCAGCGCCACCTCCGGCTCCCCGGCACGCTCGCCAGCGGTCAGTCGATCCGCCGTCGCGTTCACCAGGTCTTTGACGATCTTGTAGACCATGTCGGCCGTCAGGTGCCGATCGTGGGAAGACAGATGCCCCACGGCCGGCAACGTGTCGTGCGGCAAGGGCAGGGCGGGCAGCCCCAGGGACACCCGGTAGACCTGCAGCTCGCGCAAGAGCTGGCTCGTCACCACGATCGTGTGGTCCTGGCCACCCTTGGTCTGCACGGTGCACACCCACCCGTCGCCATGCGGATCGCGGTGGAAGTCGCCCATGACGAGACGTGCCACCTCGCTGCGCCGGAACCAGCTGCGCACCAGCAGTGCCACCAGCCAGCGGGCCCGGTGGTAGACGGCGCGTTCTTCCACGCTGAGGCGCGGCAGCGCCTCGATGGTGGCGTCGAGCGCCTCGCACTCGGCCGCGCTCAGCGCGCGCTCGGCCTCGCGGCCGCGGCCGCGCCCCTTGGCTTTCCTGGCGAGGCGAAACGGATTCAACTCGATGTAGGGCCGGCCGCCGCCCGCGCGCAGGTTCCGCATCGCCTCGAACATGCCGTGCAGGATCACCAGGGCCTGGCCGATGCTCGAGGCCGCGAGGCTGGCCTCGACCCGAAACGGCTGCGCCTTGAAGCCGAAGGCCCGTAAGGCCTCCGCCGTCAGCGGCTCGCGCACCGGCGCCTCCAGGAAGCGCAGATACGCGTTGACGTCGGCGACGCCGACTTTGGGGAGATGAGAAGGATCGGCACCACGCGTGGACCACAGCCACGCCATGAAGCGGTGGCATTCCTTTTTCAGGGCACGCAGCGTGTGCGCCGAGTGGCCTTCGTAGGAACCGAGCCAGGCGGCGATGGCCTGTGCGTCGTTGACGGCCTCGGCGGGGG
>DATILH010000089.1:0-63535 GCA_035476655.1 Variovorax sp. | reverse complement strand
AGTGCCAGTCACAGTGTGAGCCCTCTGCACCGGAGCCCTATGTTTAACCTTGGAGAAACTTGCAATGAAAAAATCTCTAGTTGCTCTGGCTGCTCTGGCCGTCGCCGGTGCCGCCTCGGCTCAGTCGTCTGTGACGCTGTTTGGTGTTCTGGATGCCGGTATCAGCTACTACCAGAATGAAAACACCGCCGGCGTGGAGGCCAGCCAGACCGTTTTGTCGACCTCGGGCTACAACTCGAGCCGCATCGGTTTCCGTGGCACGGAAGACCTGGGCGGTGGCCTGGCAGCTAGCTTCTGGCTCGAAGCCGCCCTGGGCAACGATGTCGGCACCGCCGGCGTCGGCAGCCTGACCACGGCCAGCAGCCAGCTCTTCAACCGTCGTTCGACCGTCAGCCTGTCGGGTCGCTTCGGTGAAATGCGTCTGGGCCGTGACTACGTTCCGACCTTCTGGAACGAGACGATCTTCGATCCGTTCGGCACCAACGGTGTTGGCACCAACGCCGTCACCTCCACCGGTGCCGGCACGGTCCTGGGCAACGCCTTGGGCGTGGCTGGTAACAGCAACGCCGTGCGCGCCAACAACACCGTCGGCTACTTCCTGCCGGCCAACCTGGGTGGCTTCTACGGTCAGTTCATGTACGGCCTGCCCGAGCGCGTCGAGTTCGATCCGGCCACGGCGACGCCTGCTGGCCTGACCGCTGACGGCCGCTACGTCGGTGGCCGCGTCGGCTACGCCAACGGCCCGCTGGACGTCGCAATCGCCTACGGCGAGAGCGTCATCGCCCGCAACTTCCAGGGTGGCGGCCGTGCCGAGAGCGAGATCATCAACGTGGGTGCTTCGTGGGACTTCGGCTTCATGAAGCTGATGGGCATGTTCTCTCAGATCGACGTGACCTCGAATATGGCCAGCCTGGCTAACGTCGACGCTTCTGCCCAATCCTACCTGCTCGGCGCGACCTTCCCGGTCGGTCCTGGCCTGATCCGTACGTCGTACTCGTACACGGACGCGGACCTGGGCAACAACGTTGGCAACGACCCGGAAGCCCAAAAGTTCGCGATCGGCTACGTGCACAACTTGTCGAAGCGCACTGCTCTGTACGCTACCGCCGCCTACGTGAAGAACAAGAACATTCCTACGACCGGCGTGGCGTCGGGCCTCGGCATCGTCACTGGTGGCACGAGCCCCGGCGGCGCCATGGACAAGTCGTACGGCTACGACTTCGGTATCCGTCACTCGTTCTAATCTGATGCTGGCCTAGCGCCAGCTTGGATCGAAAGACAAAGCCACTCGATGAAAGTCGGGTGGCTTTTTTCTTTGCTGCGTGAATTGCCGGGCCGGGCACGTGCCTTGCTCAAACTGAACTAGATCGATACAACGGAAACGATGTTTGCATTCGTCCTTCGCCGCTTGGCACAAGCCGTCATCGTGATGGTGGTCGTGGCATTCATTGCCTTCCTCTTGTTCCAGTACGTTGGTGACCCCGTGGTCTTCCTGTTGGGGCAGGACGCCAAACCCGAGCAGATTCGCCAATTGAGGGCGGACCTGGGCCTGGATCGGCCCTTCTTCGTGCAGTTCTGGCACTTCCTGGTGAATGCTGCCCAGGGCGAATTCGGCCTGAGCCTGCGCCAGGGCGCCAAGGTCTCGCGCCTCATCATCGAGCGGCTTCCCGCCACGCTGGAGTTGTCGATCGTGGCAGCCCTCCTGGCTCTCCTGATCGGCCTGCCGATGGGCGTCTATGCGGCGCTGCGCCGCGGCACCTTCATGAGCCAGAGCCTGATGGCGTTGTCGCTCCTGGGCGTGTCGCTGCCGACCTTCCTGATCGGCATCTTGCTGATCCTGGTGTTCTCCGTCTGGCTGGGCTGGCTGCCCAGCTTCGGGCGCGGCGACACCGTCAACCTGTGGGGCTGGAGCACCGGCCTGCTGACGCGTGATGGCTGGGTGCACTTGATCCTGCCGTCCATCACCCTGGCCGTCTTCCAACTCACCCTCATCATGCGGCTCGTGCGCTCCGAGATGCTGGAGGTGCTGCGCACCGACTACATCAAGTTCGCGCGGGCGCGCGGCTTGTCGGACCGGGCCATCCATTTCGGCCATGCGCTGCGCAATACGCTGGTGCCGGTGATCACCATCACCGGCCTGCAGTTGGGCTCGCTGATCGCCTTTGCCATCATCACCGAGACTGTGTTCCAGTGGCCGGGCATGGGCCTCCTGTTCATCCAGGCCGTGACCTATGCGGACATCCCGGTGATGGCCGCCTACCTGTGCCTGATCGCCCTCATCTTCGTGACGATCAACCTGATCGTCGACCTCTTGTATTTCGCCGTCGATCCCCGCCTGCGCGTCTCGGCGCGGGGAGGCCATTGAAATGACCGCTCCCCGCTACCAGGCCTCTGGCCGCGCTTTCGCCCACATCGCCCGCTTCCACCCAGAGATCGCCGCCCTGCGGCGCGACCTGCATGCCCACCCCGAGCTGGGCTTCGAGGAGGTCTATACCTCGGCCCGCGTGCACGAATCGCTCAAGGCCTGCGGTGTCGACGAGATCCATACCGGCATCGGCAAGACCGGCCTGGTGGCGGTGATCCGCGGCCGGTCTACCGCCAGTGGCCGCCTGATCGGCCTGCGCGCCGACATGGACGCACTGCCGATGCACGAGGAAAACGACTTCGCCTGGCGTTCCGCCAAGAGTGGCCTGATGCACGGTTGCGGCCACGACGGCCACACGGCGATGCTGGTCGGCGCCGCCCGCTACCTGGCCGAAACGCGCAATTTCGACGGCACCGCGGTGCTGATCTTCCAGCCCGGAGAGGAAGGCTTTGCCGGCGCCCGCGTGATGATCGAGGACGGCCTGTTCGAGCGCTTCCCGGTCGAATCGGTCTTTGCCATGCACAACTGGCCCGGCATGGCGCCGGGCACGGTGGGAATCAACACCGGGCCGATGATGGCCGCCGCCGACCGCATCACCATCGAGGTGGAGGGCAAGGGCGGACATGGCGCCCATGCCTACCTCACGGTCGATCCGGTGCTGGTGTCGGCGCACCTGATCACCGCCATCCAGAGCATCGTTGCGCGCAACGTGCGGCCGATCGACGCCGCGGTGGTCAGCGTCTGCGCCGTGCAGGCCGGCGACCTCGGCGCCATGAGCGTGGTGCCCGGCCGGGCCACCCTGGTGGGTACCGTGCGCACCTTCAGCGCCAAGGTGCAAGCCGAGGTGGAGCGCCGCCTGGTAGAGCTGTGCAGCGCAGTGGCGGCCGGCTTCGGCGCCACCGCGACGGTCAAGTTCGAGCGCATCTACCCGGCCACCATCAACACCGCCGCCGAGGCTCTGTTCGCCGGCGACGTGGCCCAGGCCCTGGTCGGCGCGCGCAACGTCGAGCGCAACATGGAACCCAGCATGGGGGCGGAAGACTTCTCCTTCATGCTGCAAACGAAGCCGGGCGCCTACCTGCGCATCGGCCAGGGCGCCAAGGACGGCGCTTTCCTGCACAACAGCCGCTACGACTTCAACGACGAGATCCTGCCCCTGGGCGCCGCCATGCACGCCAGCCTGATCGAGCAGGGCCTGCCGCTGGCAGCTGGCCGGCCAATGGAAAACGCCAAGGCCCAGGCACCCAAATTGCACGCATCATCCGCCGCACACTAAACAATCTTTGTTTCTAGGAGTTCTCCATGAGTTTCAAGCGAAACATGATCGCGGCATCCGTCCTGGCGCTGGCGACCTTCGCGGCCGGCGCGCAGACCATCCGGATTGCCAACCAGGGCGATGCGCTCTCGCTGGATCCGCACTCGCTCAACGAGTCGCTGCAACTGAGCGTGACGCAGAACGTCTACGAGACCCTGACCGGCCGCAACAAGGACCTGAGCCTGGCCCCGCTGCTGTCCACCAGCTGGAAGCAGACCAGCCCGAGCGTGTGGCGCTTCGAACTGCGCAAGGGCGTGCAATTCCACGACGGCACCCCCTTCACCGCCGATGACGTGCTGTTCAGCCTGGCCCGCGCCGGTGGCGAAGGCTCGGACATGAACAGCTACACCAACGACATCAAGGAAGTGCGCAAGGTTAACGACCACACGGTGGACATCGAGACCAAGACGCCCTTCCCGATCCTGCCGGACGTGCTCTCGCAGGTCGCGATGATGAGCAAGAAGTGGTGCGAAGCCAATGGCGCGGCGCGCCCGGTGGATCGCCGCAAGGGCGTGGAGAATACCGCCTCCTTCAAGGCCAATGGCACCGGCCCGTACCGCGTGCGCGAGCGCCAGCCCGACGTGCGCACCACCTTCGTTCGCAACGGCAACTACTGGGGCAAGATCGAAGGCAACGTGCAGGACGTGATCTTCACCAAGATCAGCAACCCCTCGACCCGCGTGGCGGCCCTGCTGTCGGGCGAAGTCGATGTGATGGAGCCAGTGCCGGTGCAGGACGTGGCGCGCGTCAACGCCAGCCCGAATGCCAAAGTGATCGTCGGCCCCGAGCTGCGCACCATCTTCCTGGGCATGGACCAGAAGCGCGACGAGCTGCTCTACTCGAGCGTGAAGGGCAAGAACCCCTTCAAGGACAAGCGCGTGCGCCAGGCCTTCTACCAGTCGATCGACATCGAAGGCATCAAGCGCACCGTGATGCGCGGCGCCTCGCGGCCCACCGGCCTGATGGTCGGCCCCGGCATCACCGGCTGGACCGAAGCGCAGGACAAGCGCCTGCCCTTCGATACGGAAGCGGCCAAGAAGCTGTTGGCCGATGCCGGCTACCCGCAGGGCTTCGAGGTCTCGATGAACTGCCCGAACGACCGCTACGTGAACGACGCCCAGATCTGCCAGGCCGTGGCCGCGGGCCTCGCGAAGATCAACGTCAAGGTCAACCTGGTGGCCGAGACCAAGGGCACCTACTTTCCGAAGATCCTGCGCCGCGACACCAGCTTCTACCTGCTGGGCTGGACGCCCTCGACCTACGACACGCACAACGCGCTGAACGCGCTGATGGCCACGGTCGATGCCAGCGGCACCGGCCAGTTCAACCTGGGTGCCTACAGCAACCCCAAGCTCGATGCGCTGACCAAGCAGATCCAGGCCGAGACCGACATGCCCAAGCGCACCGCGCTGATCAAGGAAGCCATGACGGTGCACGCCGACGACATCGGCCACCTGCCGCTGCACCAGCAGTCGCTGGCCTGGGGCGTGAGCAAGAAGGTCAACCTGACCCAACTGGCCGACAACTTCATGTTCTTCAAGTGGATGAGCGTGAAGGCGGGGGACTGATCTTCGCGTCTGCACGGCATGCCCGCAGGCCGCAAGCCTGCGGGCATGCCATTTGCAGCTACTCTCTGACTTGATGATCAAGACCCTCACGCGCTGGCTGGACAGCGATATCGGCCACAGTTTTCGCACTTCGCCCGTGGCGATCGCCGCCGCCGTCGTCGGCGGCATCTGCCTCATCTGCGCGCTGTTCGCGCCCTGGATCGCCCCGCACAACCCCTACGACCTGTCCACGCTGGAACTGTCCGACGCGCGCCTGCCGCCGGCCTGGTTTCCGGAGGGCTCCAGCAAGTACCTGCTGGGCACCGACGAGCAGGGGCGCGACATCGTCTCGACCCTGATGTACGGCGCGCGCATCTCGCTGGTGGTGGGCGTGGCCTCGGTGCTGCTGTCGATGCTGATGGGCGTCACGCTGGGCCTCATCGCCGGTTTTCGCGGCGGCTGGATCGATGCCTTCCTGATGCGGCTTTGCGACGTGATGCTGTCCTTCCCCGCGATCCTGGTGGCCTTGCTGATCGCCGGCGTGGGACGCGCCTTGTTCCCCGATGCGCACACCACCGTGGCCTTCGGGGTGCTGATCCTCGCGATTTCGCTGACCAAGTGGGTGGACTATGCGCGCACCGTGCGCGGCTCCACCCTGGTCGAGCGCAACAAGGAATACGTGCAGGCCGCGCGCGTCACCGGCGTCTCGCCGCTGCGCATCATGCGCAAGCACGTGCTGCCCAATGTGCTGGGGCCGGTGTTCGTGATCTCCACCATCCAGGTGGCCACCGCGATCATCACCGAGGCAACCCTGTCCTTTCTCGGGGTCGGCGTGCCGCCGACCTCGCCCTCGCTGGGCACGCTGATCAGCAACGGCAACCAGTTCCTCTTTTCGGGCGAGTGGTGGATGACGGTGTTTCCCGGCATCACGCTGGTGCTGATCGCCCTGAGCGTCAACCTGCTGGGTGATTGGCTGCGCGACGCGCTCAATCCTCGTCTGCGCTGAAGCAAGCAATGTCCCTTCTCGAAGTCCGCAACCTAGTCGTCGAGATCCCGGGGCGCCGCGGCACCTTGCGCGCGCTCGACGACATCTCCTTCTCGATAGCCCCCGGCGAGGTGCTGGGCGTGGTCGGCGAATCCGGCGCAGGCAAGTCGCTGACCGGCGCCGCCATCATCGGCCTGCTGGAGCCGCCGGTCCATGTGGCGGGCGGCGAGATCCTGCTGGAGGGCCAGCGCATCGATCGCCTCAACCATGCGCAGATGCGCCACATCCGCGGCAAGCGCATTGGTGCCATCTTCCAGGACCCGCTGACTTCGCTCAACCCGCTCTACACGGTGGGCCGCCAGTTGGAAGAGACCATCCGCGCACACCTGCCGGTCACGCCGGCCGAGGCGCGCCGGCGCGCCATCAGCCTGTTGGAAGACACCGGCATCCCGGCCGCGGCCCAGCGCATCGACCACTATCCGCACCAGTTCTCCGGCGGCATGCGCCAGCGCGTGGTGATCGCCTTGGCGCTGGCGGCCGAACCCACGCTGATCGTGGCGGATGAGCCGACTACGGCGCTGGATGTGTCGATCCAGGCGCAGATCATCAGTCTGCTCAAGCGCCTGTGCAGCGAGCGCGGCGCGGCGGTGATGCTGATCACCCACGACATGGGCGTGATCGCCGAGACCTGCGACCGCGTCGCCGTGATGTATGCGGGCCGCATCGCCGAAGTCGGGCCGGTGCACGAGGTTATTCATGCGCCGGCGCACCCCTACACCGCCGGCCTGATGGCCTCCATTCCCGACATGAGCCAAGAGCGCGAGCGCCTGAACCAGATCGATGGCGCCATGCCGCGCCTGAACGCCATTCCCAGCGGCTGCGCCTACCATCCGCGCTGCCCGCGCGCCTTCGAGCGTTGTTCCAGGGAGCGGCCCGATCTGCTGGCCGCGGGTGCCACGCGGGCGGCCTGCTGGCTGCACGACGCGAAGGAGAGGGCGGCATGAAAGCGGCGACTCTCGTTCAGGTCGAGGACCTGGCCAAGACCTTCGACGTCTCCTTGCCTTGGCTCAACCGCGTCATCGACCGCCAGCCTCGCACCCTGCTGCATGCGGTCGACGGCGTCAGCTTCGCCATCGAGCGCGGCAAGACCTTGGCGCTGGTGGGCGAATCCGGCTGCGGCAAGAGCACGGTGGCGCGCCTCCTGGTGGGCCTGTACCAGCCGACCCGCGGCCGGGTGGACTTCGACGGCCAGGATGCCCACGCCGCCTTCGCCTCCAGCGGCGGCCGCGCGCTTCGCAAGCGCATCCAGATGATCTTCCAGGATCCCTACGCCAGCCTGAACCCGCGCTGGACGGTGGAGGCCATCATCGGTGAGCCGCTGCGCGAGCATGGCCTGGTCACTGAACGCTTCGCCCTGCGCGAGCGCGTGGGCGAACTACTGCAGTCGGTGGGCCTGAGCCCGCTAGACCGCGTCAAGTACCCGCACCAGTTCTCCGGCGGCCAGCGCCAGCGCATCTCGATCGCGCGCGCCCTGGCTACCGCGCCCGAGTTCCTGGTCTGCGATGAGCCCACCTCCGCGCTGGATGTGAGCGTGCAGGCGCAGGTGCTCAACATCATGAAGGACCTGCAGCGCCAGCGCGGCCTGACCTACCTCTTCATCTCGCACAACCTCGCGGTGGTGCGCCATGTGAGCGACAGCGTGGGCGTGATGTACCTGGGGCGCGTCGTCGAGATCGCCGACAAACAGAGCCTGTTCAGCGCGCCGCGCCATCCCTACACCCGGATGCTGCTGGACGCCATCCCGCAGATGCATGCCACCGGGCGAGCGCGCACGCCAGTGCAAGGCGAGGTGCCCAATCCGCTGTCGCCGCCCACCGGCTGCAGCTTTCATCCGCGTTGCCCGCATGCCAATGCGCGCTGCTCCGCCGAGCGGCCGGCGCTGCTCTCGATTGGCGGCATCAAGGTGGCCTGCCACGCGGTGGAAGAAGGCCGGATCTAGCCGGCCGCGTCGCTACTGTTCCTCGCTCCAGGCAAAGCCGTCGCGGGCGATCATGGCGCTCGATGCGCTGGGTCCCCAGGTGCCGGCCGCATAGGGGCGGGGGCCGCCGTCGGCCGACCAGGATTCGAGCAGCGGCTCGACCCAGCGCCAGGCTTCCTCCTGCTCGTCGCGCCGCACGAAGAGGTTGAGGCGGCCGTCGATCACGTCCAATAGCAGCCGCTCGTAGGCGCCGACTCGCTCGGCGCCGAAGCGCTTGTCGAAGTCCAGGTCCAGCTGCACCGGCGCCAAGGGCGGCGTCACCCGGGCGCCGCTCTTCTGGCGCTTGTCCTGCGCCTGCGCCAGCAGGTGCAACTCCAGCCCGTCCTTGGGCTGCAGGTTGATCACCAGCTTGTTCGCGGAGCCCGTCGGCACGCGGAAGATGGCATGCGGCGCGGGACGGAAGTTCAGCTCGATGCGCGCATCGCGCGAGGCCAGGCGCTTGCCGGTGCGGATGTAGATCGGCACGCCGGCCCAGCGCCAGTTGGCGATCTCCGTGCGCAGGGCGACGAAGCTTTCGGTGCGGCTTTCCGGGTCGACGCCGGGCTCGTCGCGGTAGCCGCCGACACGCTCGCCGTAGGCGGTGCCGGCGGTGTACTGGCCGCGCACCGCATGCAGGCCGATCTCCTCGGCCGTCCACGGCTTGAGCGATCGCAGCACCTTGAGCTTCTCGTCGCGGATGGCGTCGGCATGCGAGTTGATCGGCGGCTCCATGCCGATCGCGCAAACCAGTTGCAGCGCATGGTTTTGCACCATGTCGCGCAGCGCGCCGGTCTGGTCGTAGAAGCTGCCGCGCTTTTCCACTCCCAGGTCTTCGGCGATGGTGATCTGCATGCTGGCCACATGCTCGCGCCGCCAGATCGGCTCGAACAGGGCGTTGCCGAAGCGCATGGCAAAGAGGTTCTGCACCGAGGGCTTGCCCAGGTAGTGGTCGATGCGAAAGATCTGGTTCTCGCTCAGCACCCGTTGCACCGCGTCGTTGATGGCGCGGTTCGACACCAGGTCATGGCCCAGGGGCTTTTCCAGCACCATGCGGATGGCCGGCGTGTTCAGGCCTGCTGCCGCGACCTGCTCCACCACCGAGGTGAAAAGGGCGGGCGCGGTGGCCAGATACATCACCACCGTGTCGGCATTGCGCGACTTCAGGAGATCGGCCAGGCGGGCATAGTCGGCCGCCTTTGACAGGTCCATGCGCAGGAAGTGCAGCATGGAGGCGAATTCCTTGAACTCCTCCGGGCTCGGCCGCTTGGCCCCTTCCACCGCCTTGAAGCGCGACTGGATCAGCTCGCGGTACTGGTCGTCCGACAGGTCATCGCGCGCCACGCCGATGATGCGGCCGCCCTGGGGCAGGCTGCCGTGGCGAAATGCCTGGAACAGCGCGGGCATCAGCTTGCGCCATGCGAGGTCGCCGGTGCCGCCGAAGAGAACGAGGTCGAAGCTCATTGCCAAGTGTCCGTTTCAACTGGAAAGCCGGATTCGTGCCAACCCGTGGCACGGCCCGCACTTTAACGGCACTGGCAATGGGGCAGCTTCAACCCGCGGTGCGCACCACCTTGTCGACCTCGAAGCCCAGCGTGCGCGCGTACTCCAGTTCGGCGTCGATGCTCGCCTCGTCCAGTTGCGAACTGCGCGAAAGCACCCACAGGTAGTTGCGGTCGGGCGTGCCGACCAGCGCCACCTGGTAGTCGCGGTCCAGCTTCAGGATCCAGTAGTCACCCCAGGCAAAGGGCAGCCAGCCGAGCCAGCCGGGCAGGAAGCGCACCTTGAGTCGACCCGCGCCGGGCAGGCCGGTCACCGGCACCACGCGGGCGATGCCGAGCACTTCCTCGGTCCGCCCGTCTTCGCGCTGGCAGCGGTTGCGCACCTCCACGGTGCCTTCGGGCAACAAGGTGTAGTGGGCGGTCACCGGGCCGACGCAGGTGCCCTCGAAGCGATTGGGCAGCCGGGCCTGCTCATGCCAGAGGCCGGCGTAGCGCTTCAGGTCCACCGGCGCCACCACCTGCAGCGGCGCACGCATGAGGGGCGCGCCATCGGCCGGCCCGGCCGGGGCCTTGGCGCGAATGGTCCGTGTGCGATCCAGCGCCACCAGCGCCAGCGCACCGCCCAGCGCGAAGGCGGTGGCCAGTGCGCCCTTGGACGCGCCGCGCGAATTGGGAATGGCGCGCGCCGGCTGGGGCAGCGTGCCGTGCTTGAGATGGAACATGGCCAAACCTCCGTAGCTGGAATCCAGGCGTTCAAGCTAAGCGCTGCCGGGCCTGCGCCCCGTCAGCCGGGGACCACGCGGCCTGTCATCCCGCGGCGGGATAATGTTTGGCATGAACCAGCTCGAAGCCCTTCGCCAATGGACCACCGTCGTTGCTGATACCGGCGACTTCCGTCAACTCGATGCCTTCAAGCCGCAGGACGCGACGACCAACCCGTCGCTGATCCTGAAGGCGGTGCAAAAGAGCGACTACCGCCCCCTGCTGGACGAGGTGCTGAAGAAGCACCACGGCGAGGCGCTCGACGAGCAGATCGACCGGCTGCTGGTGCGCTTCGGCTGCGAGATCCTGTCGATCATCCCGGGGCGGGTGTCGACCGAGGTCGATGCACGGCTGAGCTTCGACACGGCCGCCACCATCGCACGGGCCGAGCGCATCGTGGCGCTGTACCGCGCCGAGGGCATCGACCACCAGAAGCGCCTGCTCATCAAGGTGGCCTCGACCTGGGAGGGTATCCAGGCCGCGCGCGTCCTGGAGCAAAAGGGCATCCGCACCAACCTCACCCTGCTGTTCTCCTTCTGCCAGGCGGTGGCCTGCGGCGCGGCCGGCGTGCAACTGGTCTCGCCCTTCGTCGGCCGCATCTACGACTGGTACAAGAAATCGGCCGGGGCCAATTGGGATGAGGCTGCCAACTCCGGAGCGAACGACCCGGGCGTGAAGTCGGTGCGCCAGATCTTCGACTACTACAAGCACCACGGCATCGCCACCGAGGTGATGGGCGCGAGCTTTCGCAACACAGGCCAGATCGCGGCCCTGGCCGGCTGCGACCTGCTGACCATCAGCCCCGAACTGCTGGCCGACCTGGCACAGCGCCCCAATAGCGACGCACCACTGAAGCGAGCGCTCGATCCGCAGGCGGCCAGGGCGAGCGAGATTGCCCGTGTAGCCTACGACGAGGCGGGATTCCGCCTGGCCTTGAACGAAGACGCGATGGCCACCGAGAAGCTGGCCGAGGGCATTCGCGCCTTTGCGGCAGACGCCGTGAAGCTGGAAAAACTGATGAGGGAGAGCACATGACCGTACGCTGCGACCGCACCCCCGCCTGGCTGGAACTGCGCAAGCACTTCGATGCCAAGGCCCGCCAGTTCGACCTGCGCCAGGCCTTTGCGCAGGATGCCGGGCGCTTCGATCAATTCAGCCAGTCGGCGCCGCATCTGTTTGCCGACTTGTCGAAGAACCTGATCGACGCCCGCGCGCAGGAACTGCTGTTCACCCTGACCCGCCAATGCGGCTTGCAGGCGCGGGTCGAGGCCATGTTCGCCGGCGAGCACATCAACGCGACCGAAGACCGCGCGGTGATGCACTTCCTGCTGCGCGCCAAGGCATCGGGCCCGCAACGCGAGTCGGCCCAGGTGCACGAGACACTGGAGGCCATGCTGGCCTACGCGGACGAGATGCGCGGCGACCACACCATCACCGACGTGGTCAACATCGGCATCGGCGGCTCCGACCTGGGGCCGCAGATGGCGGTGCTGGCGCTCGACGAATTCGTGGCGCCGGGCAAGCGCTTTCACTTCGTCTCGAATGTCGACGGGCATGAGCTGGCCGGCGTGCTCAAGGGCCTGGCGCCGGAGCACACGCTGTTCCTGATCGCCTCCAAGACCTTCACCACCGCCGAGACCATGGCCAACGCGCGCTCGGCCAAGCGCTGGTTCGAGCAGTCCGGCGGCACCGACGTCGCGCGCCACTTCGCCGCGCTCACCACCAACGTGGAGGCGGCGCGCGAATTCGGCATCAGCACCACATTCGGCTTCTGGGACTGGGTGGGCGGGCGCTATTCGCTGTGGTCGGCCATCGGGCTGCCGATTGCGCTGGCCATCGGCTCCCAGGGCTTCCGCGCCCTGCTGGCCGGCGCCCATGCGATGGACGAGCACTTCCGCAGCACGCCGCCCGAGCGCAACCTTCCGGTGCGACTGGGCCTGCTGGACGTCTGGTATCGCAACTTCCACGGCTTCACCAGCCGCAGCATCGCGCCCTATCACAGCGCGCTCAAGCGTGTGCCGGCCTACCTGCAGCAACTGGAGATGGAAAGCAACGGCAAGCGGGTCGACCTCGCGGGCGAGGCGTTGCCCTTCGGCACCTCCCCGGTGCTGTGGGGCGAGCCCGGCACCAACGGCCAGCATGCCTATTTCCAGATGCTGCACCAGGGAACCGATGTCGTGCCGCTGGAATTCATCGCGGTGCGCGATGCCTCGCATGAGCTGGAAGGCCACCATGCCAAGCTGCTGGCCAATGCGCTGGCGCAGGCGCAGGCGCTGATGGTGGGCAAGGTTGATGGCGGCGGCCACCGTCACTTCCCCGGCAACCGCCCCAGCACCTTCTTCGTGCTGGAGAAACTCACGCCGGAAGCGCTGGGCGCCCTAATCGCCCTGTACGAGCATCGGGTGTTCACCAGCGGCGCCCTGTGGGGCATCAACAGCTTCGACCAGTGGGGGGTGGAACTGGGCAAGGTGCTGGCCAAGGACATCGAGCCGCGCCTGGCGTCGGGCGACGCGGCCGGCCTGGACGGGTCCACCGCCGGGCTGCTGGCAAGGCTGCGCCAGTCCTGAGGACCAATCGGCGGCATTGCAAATGAATGTCGCCTTTGCGGTCGGCCCCGATATGATGGCCGCGGGAATTTTCCCCCCGGGAAATCAAAGAGGAGTTGACCCATGAGCTTTGTCCAAGCGGTCCAGGTCTGTCTGCGAAAGTACGTTGACTTCGAGGGGCGTGCATCGCGCCCGGAGTTCTGGTGGTTCGCGCTGTTCCAGCTGATCGTGATGGTGGTGGCTGCGATGCTGGGCCAGACCGTCTACACCATCGTCGCGCTGGCGCTGGTGTTGCCTTCGCTGGGCGTCGGCGCGCGCCGCCTGCACGACATCGGCAAGAGCGGCTGGTTCCTGCTTTTGCATCTGCTGCCCATCATCGGCATCCTGGTGCTCATCTACTTCTGGGTGCAGCCCACCCAGGCCGAGGGCAATACCTATGGCGTGACGCCGGCCTGAAGGGTCCGTGACGCCTTCCCTGGGCCGCAGTTGCGGCCCTTTTTTCTGCCCTCGTGACCACCGGTTACATCCTGAATTGCGACGATCAGGGAATTCACTAGGCAACTGATGCATGAAAGTATCGGTACTGACCACGTGAGTACCAACATGCGGCGCCCTTGTCTCCAGAATTCCGACACGGCGACCACTGAAATCGCCGACCCAAGGAGACAAGTCCATGAAGCGTTTTCTGAAGGCGGGCCTCACGCTCGCAGTCGCCGGCGCCAGTCTGTACGCCCACGCCGCCACCGAACTGGTCGTGGCCACGGTGAACAACGGCCACATGATCGAAATGCAGAAGCTCACCAAGCATTTCGAGAAGGCCAACCCGGGCATCACGGTCAAGTGGGTCACGCTGGAGGAGGGGACGCTGCGCCAACGCGTCACCACCGACATCGCCACCAAGGGCGGCCAGTTCGACGTGATGACCATCGGCATGTACGAGACGCCGATCTGGGCCAAGAAGGGCTGGCTCAAGGAAATCGCCACCGACCCCGCCTACGACGTGGACCACCTGCTGCCCGCCATGCGCTCGGGCCTGTCGGAGGGCGGCAAGCTCTATGCCTCGCCCTTCTACGGCGAGAGCTCGATGCTGATGTACCGCAAGGACCTGGCCGACAAGGTGGGCTTCAAGATGCCCGACCAGCCCACCTGGGCCCAGGTCAAGGAATTCGCCGGCAAGGCGCATGACCCCAAGGCCGGCGTGTACGGCATGTGCCTGCGCGGCAAGCCGGGCTGGGGCGACAACATGGCCTTCTTCACCACCCTGGTCAACACCAACGGTGGCCAGTGGTTCGACATGGGCTGGAAGCCGCAACTGGAGACCAAGCCCTGGAAGGACGCGCTGACCTTCTATGTCGACCTGATGAAGGCCTACGGCCCGCCGGGTGTCGCGGCCAACAGCTTCAACGAGAACCTGGCCCTGTTCAACGAAGGCAAGTGCGCCATGTGGGTGGATGCCACCATCGCCGCCTCCTTCGTCAGCGACCCCAAGCAGTCGAAGGTGGCCGACAAGGTGGCCTATGCGCAGGCCCCGGTGGCCGTCACGCCCAAGGGCGCGAACTGGCTGTGGGCCTGGGCGCTCGCGATTCCCGCCGGCTCGCAGAAGGTCGATGCAGCGCAGACCTTCGTGAAGTGGGCGACCTCCAAGGACTACATCAAGCTGGTGGCCAAGGAGCAGGGCTGGGCGGCCGTGCCGACCGGCACCCGCAAGTCGACCTATGCCACGCCCGAGTTCCTGAAGGCGGCCAAGTTCGCCGAGGCTGAGAAGAAGGCCATCGACACCGCCAACCCGAACGACAGCACCCTGCCCAAGTCGCCCTATGTCGGCGTGCAGTTCGCTGCCATTCCGGAGTTCCAGGCGATCGGTGTGGCGGTGGGCCAGCAGGTGAGCGCGGCGCTGTCGGGCAAGGTCACGGTGGATGCGGCGCTCAAGACCTCGCAGACCGCGGCCGAGCGCGAGATGCGCAAGGCGGGCTACTACAAATAACGACAAGGAAACCAGCTCAGGGAATCGAGCATGAACCGCCTCTTGCCGCGGGCGCTCATGACGCCGGCAGTGCTTGCACTGTTCTTGTGGATGATCGTCCCGCTCGTGATGACCCTGTACTTCTCGGTCGTCAACTACAACCTGATGCAGCCGGGCGATCGCCCCTTCATCGGGGTGGAGAACTTCCACTACTTCATCACCGACCCGGACTTCTGGCCGGCGGTGTGGAACACGCTGCTCCTGATCGGCAGCGTGATCGTCATCACCGTGGTGCTGGGCATCGGCCTGGCACTGCTGGTGAACGAGCCCTTCCCGGGGCGCGGCATCGTGCGGGTGCTCCTGATCTCGCCCTTCTTCGTCATGCCGGCGGTCAATGCCCTGCTGTGGAAGCACATGATGATGAACCCGATCTACGGGGTGCTGGCCAACGTCTGGAATTTCTTCGGCGCCACCCCGGTTGATTGGCTGACCGACGTGCCGCTCTTTTCGGTGATCGTGATGGTGGCATGGCAGTGGCTGCCCTTTGCCTGCCTGATCTTCATCACCTCGCTGCAGTCGCTGGACCGCGAACAGATGGAGGCCGCGCGCATGGACGGCGCCAACGCCTTCCAGCGCTTCGGCTACCTCACCTTGCCGCACCTGGGGCGTCCCATGGCGGTGGTGATCATGATCGAGATGATCTTCCTGCTTTCCATATTCGCCGAGATCGCCATCACCACCAACGGCGGCCCGGGCAACGAGAGCACCAACCTCACCTACATGATCTTCAAGCAGTCGCTGATGAATTTCGACGTGGGCGTGGCATCGGCCGGCGCGCTCTTCGCGGTGATCCTGGCCAACATCGTGGCGGCCTTCCTGATCCGCATCATCGGCAAGAACCTGGACTGAGGAGGCGAACATGCACAACGAAAGCTCTTTCGCCTTGGGCCTGCGCACGGTGGTCGCGTGGGCTGTCACCCTGCTGCTGTTCTTTCCGCTCGGCTGGCTGTGCCTCACTGCCTTCAAGACGGAGCTGCAGGCGATCCATGTGCCGCCGCTCTTCGTCTTCGATCCGACGATGGAGAACTTCGGCGAGGTGCAACGGCGCAGCGACTACCTCCTGTATGCGCGCAACTCGCTCATCACCAGCCTGGGCTCGACCATCCTGGGCATGCTGGTCGCGGCGCCGGCGGCCTATTCGATGGCATTCTTTCGCACAAGGAGAACGCGCGACATCCTGATGTGGATGCTGTCGACCAAGATGATGCCGGCGGTGGGCGCGCTGGTGCCCATCTACGTGATCGCGCAGACCGCCGGCCTGCTGGATTCGCTCACCGCGCTGACCATCGTCTTCACGCTGTCGAACCTGCCGATCATGGTGTGGATGCTCTACAGCAGCTTCAAGGACATCCCCAACGAGATCCTGGAAGCCTCTCGCATGGACGGCGCCACCCTGTGGACCGAGTTCCGCCATGTGGTGCTGCCGCTGGCGGTGGGCGGCTTCGCCTCCACCGGCCTCCTGTGCCTGGTGCTGAGCTGGAACGAGGCCTTCTGGGCGCTCAACCTCAGCTCGGCCAAGGCCGGCACGCTGGCCACACTGATCGCGTCCTACTCCAGCCCCGAAGGCCTGTTCTGGGCCAAGTTGTCGGCGGCCTCTCTGCTGGCCATCGCACCCATCGTTGTGTTCGGTTGGTTCAGCCAGAAGCAACTCGTGCAGGGCCTCACCTTCGGTGCCGTCAAGTGACCTAGGGAGATTCTCGACATGGCTTACCTCGAACTGCAGAACATCACCAAGAGCTTCGGTGACGCGCACATCATCAAGGGCGTCAACCTGGCGATCGACAAGGGCGAGTTCATCGTCTTCGTCGGCCCCTCGGGCTGCGGCAAGTCCACGCTCCTTCGCCTGATCGCCGGGCTGGAGCCAACCACCAGCGGCAAGCTGGTGCTGGACGGGCAGGACATCACCCATGTGGCCTCCGGCAAGCGCGGCCTGGCCATGGTGTTCCAGAGCTATGCGCTCTATCCGCACATGAGCGTGTTCGACAACATGTCCTTTGCGCTCAAGCTGGCCGGCGCGCGCAAGGAGGAGATCCGCGAGAAGGTTGACAATGCGGCACGCATCCTCAACCTGACGCAGTACCTGGAGCGCACACCCAAGGAGTTGTCGGGCGGCCAGCGCCAGCGGGTGGCGATCGGGCGGGCCATCGTGCGCTCGCCCAAGGTCTTCCTTTTCGACGAGCCCCTGTCCAACCTGGATGCGGCGCTGCGCGGCAATACCCGGGTCGAGATCCACAAGCTGCACAAGGCGCTGGGCGCCACCACCATCTACGTGACGCATGACCAGGTCGAAGCCATGACCCTGGCCGACCGCGTGGTGGTGCTCAAGGACGGCCTGATCGAGCAGGTCGGCTCGCCGCTGGATCTCTACGACCGGCCGGCCAACCGCTTCGTCGCCCAGTTCATCGGCATGCCCTCGATGAACATGGTGCCCGCCAATGCGGTTGAGACCTTCTCGCAGCTCACCGGCGGCAAGCTGCCGGCGGACGGCTTCCTGGGCGTGCGGCCGGAGGGCGTGCGTGTGTATCCGGACGGCCACGGCGCCGGCGTATCCGGTCGGGTCGACCTGGTGGAGGCGCTGGGTGCCGACACCTTGATCCATGTGGACGTCAACGGCACCTCGCTGATCGCCCGCCAGAACGAGCGCACGCCGCTGCGCGCCGGCGAGGAGGTGCAGGTCGAGATCGATCCCGCCGTGCTGCACCTGTTCAACCGCGACGGCCAGTCCCTGCCCGCCTGAACGCAAAAGGAAGAGTGCGACATGTCCGCTTCGGCTGCGTCCGGATTCGTGGTGCTGCACCTGGGCCTAGGGTCCTTTCATCGCGCGCACCAGGCAGCCTATCTGCAGGCGCTGATCGAGGCGGGCGATGCGCGCTGGTCGCTGGTCGGCACCAACCTGCGGCCCGACATGGCCGATGTGCTGGCGGCCCTGCGCGCGCAGGGCGGGGCCTATACCTTGGAGACCGTGTCGCCGGCCGGCGAGTACCGCTACCAGCGCATCGAGGCGATCCGCCAGGTGCTGCCCTACGAGCCCGATCTGGCTGGTGCCATCGCCTGCGCCGCGCGGCCGTCGACTCGCATCATTTCCTTCACCGTGACCGAGGCCGGCTACTATCTGGACCCCTCGGCGCAACTGGATGGGCGCGCACCGGAGATCGTCGAAGACGCGGGACGACTGCGCCGTGGTGAGGCGGGCACGACCATCTACGGCGCCGTGGCCGCCATGCTGCGGGCGCGCGCCGCAGCCAACGCCGGCCCGGTGACCCTCCTGAACTGCGACAACCTGCGGCACAGCGGCGAGCGCTTTCGCACCACGCTGACGGCCTTCCTCGAACTGGTGGGCGACGCGCCGCTGCTGGCCTGGATGCAGGCCCACACGCGCTGCCCGAACGCCATGGTCGATCGCATCACGCCGCGCCCGCCCGGGGAACTGCCTGAGCGGGTGCGGCGCGCCACCGGCTGGATCGACGCCGTGCCGGTCACCGGCGAGAGCTTCATCCAGTGGGTGATCGAGGACGACTTCGCCAACGGCCGGCCCGAATGGGAGCGCGTCGACGTGCAGATGGTCGACTCGGTGGCGCCCTATGAAGAGGCCAAGATCCGCATCCTCAACGGCAGCCACAGCTGCATCGCCTGGGCCGGCACCCTGGCCGGCATGCGCTACATCCATGAGGGCGCGTTGACGCCGGACATCCGCCGGCTGGCCTACGCCTACATCACGGACGATGTCATTCCCTGCCTGCACAGTCCCGGCGCGCCCAGCCCGGTGGATCTGCCGGCCTATCGCGACGTGGTGCTGGAGCGCTTTTGCAACGCCCTTGTTCGCGACACCAACCAGCGCGTGGCGATGGACGGCTTTTCGAAGATCCCCGGCTTCATCGCGCCGACGGTGCGCGAGCGGCTGGCGGCCGGCCAGGCCATCGACAGCGTTGCGGTGCTGCCGGCCCTGTTCCTGGGTTTCCTGCAGCGCTGGCACCGCGGCAGCTTGCCCTACACCTACCAGGACCAGGTGATGGACCCGGCCGTCGCCCATGCCATCTGCGCGGCGCCCGACCCGATCGCGGCCTTTTGCGCCGATGCCTCGCTGTGGAACGAGCTGGCGGGCGATGCGCGCCTGGTCGAAGCCGTGCGCCAGGCCACGCGCCGCCATGCCGCGCTGATCGAGGTCGAGCCATGAGCGGACGTTTGGAACAGAAGCATGTGCTGGTCACCGGCGGTGGCGGTGGCATCGGGCTGGCGATCGCGCAGGCCTGCCTGGCCGAGGGCGCGCGCTGCAGCGTGGTCGATCGCGCCGCGCAGGCGCCGGCGGCGCTGCTGGAACTGCTGCGCCAGCATCCGGATGCCCTGCACTACGTCAGCGCCGACATCACCCAGTCGGCCGACATCGAACGCCTGCTGGCCGCGTCGACAGCCCGCTTCGGCGCCGTCCAAACCCTGGTCAACAACGCCGCCGTGTTCGAACTGGCGCCGCTGCTGGAGGCCGATGCGGATTCCTTCGATCGCCTGTTCAACGTCAACGTCAAGGGCATGTTCTTCGTCATGCAGGCGCTGCTGCGCCACATGCTGGAGGCTGGAACCGAGGGCGCCAGTGTCATCAACCTGGCCTCGCAGGCCGGGCGCCGCGGCGAGGCGCTGGTGGCGCACTACTGCGCCACCAAGGCGGCGGTGATCAGCTACACGCAGAGCGCGGCGCTGGCCATGGCGCCGCATGGCATCCGCGTCAACGCCATCGCGCCGGGCGTGGTCGACACGCCGATGTGGACGCAGGTCGACGCCCAGTTCGCCCGCCATGAAGGCCTGCCGCTGGGCGAGAAGAAGCGCCGGGTGGGCGAGGCGGTGCCGTTGGGCCGCATGGGCATGCCTGAAGACATCGCAGGCGCCGCGGTCTTCCTGGCGAGCGGGGAGGCGCGCTACATCACTGCCCAGACTTTGAACGTCGACGGTGGTAGTGTCATGAGTTGAGGGCCTGAAGATGTCCATCGCGCAACGCCATCGCCACGTGCCGCGCCAGCGCCAGCCGGAACTGGAGCAAGAGAGCACGCGTTCGCCCGCGCTCGGCTACGAAGCGCCCGAGGAAGCCGGCCTGGTGCGCTGCCTGCAGCACGGCTATCCGACGCCGCTGGCGCGATGGCACTTCCACGACGAGTACGAGCTGCACCTGATCACCGAGACCTCGGGCAAGGCCTTCGTCGGCGACTGGATCGGCCCCTTCGAGCCCGGCCACCTGGTGCTGTGCGGCCCGCGCCTGCCGCACAACTGGGTTTCTTTCGACGTGCCGGAGAGCGGGGTGGGCGAGCGCGACCTGGTGATCCAGTTCCTGCACGAACCCTTCGAGCGTGCCGCAGAGGACATCCCCGAGCTGCGCGAAGTGATGCAACTCCTGGCCCGCGCCGCCCATGGCATCGAATTCTTCGGCATGTCGCAGCAGGCGAGGGCGCATTGGGACCGGGTCAAGGCAGCGCGCGGCGTGCGGCGCTTCGGCCTGTTCTGCGAGTTCCTGGCCGACCTGGCGCAGTGCACCGACTATCGGCTCCTGTCCAACGTGCAGATGCAGGGCGCGCAGGGCGATGCGCAGGTCGACCAGATCAATGGCGTGGTGAACCGCATCATCGCCAACGTCGGCGAGCCGATCAGCATGGTGCAGGTGGCCGACGAACTGGGCATGAGCGA
Organism: Variovorax sp.; assembly: GCA_035476655.1. Lineage (GTDB taxonomy): Bacteria > Pseudomonadota > Gammaproteobacteria > Burkholderiales > Burkholderiaceae_C > Variovorax. The sequence continues at coordinate 42,809 of DATILH010000089.1, read as the reverse complement.
GAGCCAGTTCAGCCGGTTCTTTCGCCGCTCCACCGGCAACAGCTTCACCGACTTCGTCAACCACGTGCGCATCAACAGCGCCTGCCACCTCCTGATGCAGACCGACCACCTGGTCACCGACATCTGCTATCAGGTCGGCTTCAACAACCTGGCCAACTTCAACCGGCGCTTCCTGGAGATCAAGGGCATGACGCCCACCGAGTTCCGGCGCCAGGCCGAAGCGCGCTTCGCCGGCAGTCGCTGAGGGCGGGCACGGCGGTTGCATGCGCCACCTCGTGGGTGCGCGACGTCGCGCACCCACGAACTTCCAGGAGCCAAGCCACGTGAACCGCAATGACATCACCGAGAAGATCATCACCACCAAGGTCGCCAAGGGCCTGACCTGGGACGCCGTGGCCAAGCAGGTCGGCCAATCGAAGGAGTGGACCACTGCCCTGTGCCTGGGCCAGATGACCGCCAGCGCCGAGCAGGCCCAGGTGCTCGGCGAGATCTTCGGCCTTGGCGCCGACGAGCAGAAGTGGCTGCAGGTGGTGCCCTACAAGGGCTCGCTGCCCGGCGCCGTTCCGACCGACCCGCTGATCTACCGCTGGTACGAGATCGTCAACGTCTACGGCAGCACCATCAAGGAGCTGATCCACGAGGAATTCGGCGATGGGATCATGAGCGCCATCGATTTCAAGATGGACATCACGCGCGAGGCCGATCCCAAGGGCGACCGGGTGAACGTGGTGCTGTCGGGCAAGTTCCTGCCCTACAAGACCTACTGAGCCTGGCGCGCGGCGAGAAGGCGACGCGTCGCCGCACAGGCGGCGGCGGCGCGTTCCCCGGCGTTCAGCAGCGGGTGGGTGAGGCCGGTGGGCACTTCCACCGCCAACGGGATGTCCGCCGGCAGCGCGTCGAGGATCTGCAGCAGGGGCAGGGCGCCTTCGCTGGGAAAGAGGCGCGCCTGCCTGGCTTCGTCGACGAGGCTGAGCGCCGGCGGCAGGCTTGCAGGCGCGTCGCACAGCTGCAGCGAGCCCAGGGCGCTGGCCGGTACCTGCGCCAGCATCTCGGCCGTTCCACCGGATCGCACCAGATGGAGTGCATCGATCAGCAGCCGTCCGTTCGGTCGGCCGGCCCGGTGGATCACCTCCAGCGCCTGCCGCAGCGTGCCGACGGGGCGAAAGCGCATGAACTCCAGCTCCACGCCCAGGCCCACGTCGGCGGCGAGGTCGCAGAGCTGCCCGAAGTGATCGGCCAGGCGATCGATGTCCTCGTCGTCTCCCGAGACATTGATCCGCTTCGCACCCAGTTCTGCCGCGAGCGCCAGGCTTCCTGCAAAGCCCTGGACGTGAACCTGCGGCGTCAGCGGAATGAACTCCACGTCATGCACGCCGACGCCGGCCTGCGCCATGCGTCGCCGCCAGTCGGCCACCACCGCGCGGCTCAGCGGATACGAGACGCTTCCCGGCGCCGCCGGCAGGATGCGGATGCCAACGCTCTGGTAGCCCGCCTGCGCGGCGAGGTCGAACAACTCTGGCGGCGCGACGTCCAGCACCGTCAGGTGCGCCAGGGAAAGCGGAGTGATGGCCATCGTCATTTGTGAAGGATCTGGCCGAGGAAGTCACGCAGCCGCTCGTGCCGCGGCGCGGTGAAGAACTGCTCCGGCGGCGCCTCTTCGACGATCTCGCCGCGGTCCATGAAGAGCACGCGGTCGGCCACGCTGCGGGCGAAGCCCATCTCGTGCGTGACGCACAGCATCGTCATGCCTTCGTCGGCCAGGCCGATCATGGTGTCGAGCACCTCCTTGACCATCTCCGGGTCGAGGGCCGAGGTGGGCTCGTCGAACAGCATGATCTTGGGCGTCATGCACAGCGCGCGGGCGATGGCCACGCGCTGCTGCTGGCCGCCCGACAACTGCGCCGGGTATTTGTCAGCCTGGTTCGGAATGCGCACGCGCGTCAGGTACTTCATCGCGAGCGCCTGCGCCTCCTGCCGGCCGGCGCTGCGCACCTTCATCGGCGCCAGCATGCAGTTCTCCAGCACGGTCAGATGCGGAAACAGGTTGAACTGCTGGAACACCATGCCCACTTCCGCCCGCACGGCGTTGACGTTCCTGCTGCTGGCGTCCAGGTCGATGCCGTCGACCACGATGCGGCCCTTCTGGTAGGGCTCGAGCCGGTTGATGCAGCGGATGGTGGTCGACTTGCCCGAGCCCGAGGGCCCGCAGATGACGATGCGCTCGCCCGGGCGCACCCGCAGGCTGACGTCGGTGAGCACGCGAACCGGCCCGAACCACTTGCTCACCTTGTCCATCGTGATGATGGGCTCGCTGTTCGTGGCCTCCGAAGAAAGGGCGGCCGAGGGCGCCAGGGCTTCCATGGCGCGCCTCACTTCGCGACGAAGGCCGGCAGGGCGGCCGTCGTCTCGCCGGTGCCGGGCAGGTCCTGGCCCAGGTCGAGGTTGATCCACTTCTTGTAGAGCGCGCCGAGCTCGCCGCTGGCCGTCTTGCGGGCGATGAAGTCGTTGATGTAGTCGACCCATTCGTGCTCGCCCGGCCGCACCGCGGCGCCCTGGTAGCCGCGCGAGATCACCAGCTTGATGTCGTACTTGCCCGCACCCGCCACCTGCCCGATCGGCCCGAGCTGGGTGGATGCCGCGCCGGCCAGGTCCACCTGGCCCGACAGCAGCGCCTGCACGGCCGCGGCGTCGTCGTCGAAGCGCTGGACGGTCGCGCCGCTGTTCACCTGGGTCACCGCCGTGTCCTGAACGCTGCCGCGCGGCACGCCGATGCGCAGGCCCTTGAGCTCCGAGTAGCTCTTCATGGCGGGCAGCGAGGATTTGCCGATCAGCACCGTGTCGAGGTACGAGTAGGGCCGCGAGAAGAGCACCACCTTCTGCCGGTCGGCCAGGATGGTCACCACTGCCGCCAGCACGTCCACCTGGCCGGTGAGCAGCGCCGCGGTGCGGTTGGCCACCGTCACCGGCGTGAAGGTCGGCTTGACGCCCAGGTCCTTGGCCAGCAGTTCGGCGAACTCGATGTCGTAGCCGGTCAGCTTGCCGCTCTTGTCGCTGAAGCCCCAGGGCACCTGGGCCACCTGCGCGCCCACGCGCAGCACGCCGGACTTCTTGATCTCGGCCACTTTCTGCGCCTGCGCAAGGCCGCTGAACGCCAGCGCGGCGGCGAGCGCGAGGGCGCCGCGACGGGTGATGAAAGATTGGCTCATGGCATGTCTCCTGTAGTGGTTGTATGAATCAGGCGGGCAGGGCGAAGCGGCGCTCCAGGCGGGCGCTGTAGCGGGACAACGGAAAGCAGATGGCGAAGTAGCAGGCCGCGACCAGGCCGAAGGCGAGCAGCGGCTTGTAGGTGACGCTGGAAACCAGCTGGCCCGAGCGCGAGAGCTCGACGAAGCCGATGATTGCCGCCAGCGAGGTGCCCTTGATGAGTTGCACCAGGAAGCCGACCGTGGGCGCGAAGGACATGCGCAGCGCCTGCGGCAGCACCACGCAGCGCATGCGCGCCCAGTAGCCCAGGCCCAGGGCGCTGGCCGCCTCGGTCTGACCGCGCGGCACCGCCTGGATGCCGCCGCGCCAGATCTCGCCCAGGTAGGCGCCGGCATGCAGCGTGAGCCCCACGGCGGCAGCGACCCACACATTGAGCTTCAGCCCGAACACCGGCAGGCCGTAGAACACCAGGAAAAGCTGCAGCAGCATCGGCGTCCCCTGGAAGAAGTCGATGAAGACGGCGGCGGACCGGCGCAATGCGCGGACCGACGAGGTACGCGCCAGCGCCACCCCCAGCCCCGCCAGGGCGCCGCCCAAGAAGGCCACGGCGGACAGCAGCAGCGTGGCCCACAGGCCACTCGCAATCACCCAGAACTCGGTCAGCGTGAAGTCGCGGATCATGGCCGGCTCCTTACTTGGTGGGGTAGGAGAAAAGCAGGCGGTCGATGGCCTTGAAGGCCGTCGAGAAGAGCATCGACATCGCCAGGTAGAGCAGCGCGGCGACGATGTAGACCTCGAAGCTGCGGAAGGTGGCCGAGTCGATGTTCTGCGCCACCGAGGTCAGTTCTTCGGCGGAGATCGAGGACACGATGCTGGTGGTGAGCAGCAGCATCACGAACTGGCCCGCCAGCGAGGGGTAGATGGTGCGCAGCGCGGGCTTGAGGACGACGTGGCGGAAGGTCTGGAAGCGGCTCAGCCCCAGCGCCGCGCCCGCCTCGAACTGCCCGCGCGGCACCGACTCGATGCCGGTGCGGATGATCTCCGCCGTGAAGGCGCCCAGGTTGAGGCTCAGCGCCAGCACCGCCGCGGTGTTGGGCGTGAAGCTCACGCCCAGCGAGGGCAGGCCGAAGAAGATGAACAGCACCTGCACCAGGAAGGGTGTGTTGCGGATCAGCTCGATGTAGCTCTGCGCCGTCCAGCGCACGGCAGGATAGGTGCTGCGCTTGCTCAGCACGGTGACGAGGCCCAGGGCCAGGCCGATCAGCACCGAGATCGCCGACAGCCGCAGCGTCAGCAGGCAACCCTGGGCAAACTGCTCCCAATGCGGCAGCAGGACGCCGAAGTCGAAGGTGTAGGTCATGGCCTGCCTCCTAGTCGCAAGGCAGTTCGACCGACCGCCCGCTCGCGGCGGCCTGCGTGACGGCCAGGGTGGCTTCCAGCGTGCGCAGGCCGTCCAGCGCCGAGCAGACCGGCGCCTCGCGGCCCTCGATCAGCGCCGCGAAATGGCGCATCTGCTCGCTGTAGGGGCAGCCGGTGTGCACGGCGGTGCGCTCCAGCGTGAACGGGTCGTGCCAGCCCTGCGCCGCGCCCTGGTCCTGCCGGTAGCGCCAGAGCTCCAACCGCGGCAGCGTCAGCGAGCCTTCAGTGCCCGAGTAGAAATGCGCGTTGACGTCCTGGCGCGGAAAGCGCTCGGCCTCGCCCGCGCTCAAGTCCCAGTTCCAGGGCGCGGCGGTGGTGTCCGACACCGTCACCGTGCCGAGCGCGCCGTTGCGAAAGCGCAGGGCGACGACAGCCGTGTCTTCGACCTCGAAGCCGCGCACGCCGTTGGAGGACATCGCCTGCACGCTCTCTACCTCGCCGTACAGGTGGCGCATCAGGTCGATGTCGTGGATCAGGTTGATCAGGATCGGCCCGCCCCCCTTCTGGCGGCGCCATGCCGCGTCGAAGTAGTCGCGGGGCTTCAGCCAGGTGCACAGCACGGTCGCGCTGATCGGCCGGCCCAGCGTGCCAGCTTCGACGATGGCCTTGGCCTTGCGCATGATCGGGTTGTGGCGCCGCTGGTGGCCCACCAGCACCGGCAGGCCGGTGGCGCGCGAGGCCTCGCAGATGCGGCGCGCATCCTCCACCGTATCGGCGATCGGCTTTTCGACCAGCACCGCCGCACCCAACTCCAGGCAGTCAACGGTGATCTGGGCGTGCGTCACGTTCGGCGTCGCCACCACCACGCCGCGGGGCCGGGCCTGGAGCAGGCTCCGGTAATCCGGGAAGCAGGGGACGCCAAGGGAGCGTGCCAGGTCGGCGGCCGCGGGCGTCGGGTCGGCGATGCCGACCAGCTCGACGCCGGGCGTGCTCATCGCGCGGTCGATGTGGGTCTTGCCGATCAGTCCGGCGCCCACGACGGCCAGGGGAAGCTTGTTGCTCATGCGCTTGTCTCCGCCTTTGTGATCTGGAAGCGGAGTGTGAGCAACAACGAAATGGGCGGCAACGCGCATTCAGTTGAGTCGTTATCAACGAATCATTGACAATAGGCCGCATGGACCTGAAGGATCTGGAAGTGTTCTGCGAGGTGGCGCGTCGCTCCGGCTTCGCGGCCGCCTCGCTCGAGATCGGGACCACGCCAGCGCATGTGAGCAAGCGCATCGCGGTGCTGGAGTCGCAGCTCGGGGTGCGCCTGTTCCACCGCACCACGCGGCGGGTGGTGATCACCGAGGATGGGGAGCGGGCCTATCAATGGGCGCGGCGCATCCTCGACGATGCCAGCGCCATGTCGGAAGCCTTCAGCAGCGCGAAGAAGGAGCCCGCCGGGCCGTTGCGCATCGCCACCAGCATGCGCCTGGGGCGCGAGCATGTGGCGCCCATTCTTTCGGCGCTGGGCACGCGCCATCCGCGCCTGGAGGTCTGGCTCGAACTGCTCGACCGGCGCGTCGACCTGGTCAGCGAGAACTTCGACCTGGACATTCGCGTGGGCGATCCGACCCAGCCGCAGCTGATTGCGCACCGCATGGTGGAGAGCCGGCGCATTCTTTGCGCTTCACCCGAATACCTGGCCAAGCGCGGCCATCCCCGCTCGGTGGCGGAACTGGCCGAGCACGAGTGCCTGCTCTACCGCGAGCGCGACCATCCCTTCGGCATCTGGCGCCTGCTGGGGCCGGGCGGCTTCGAGTCGGTCAAGGTGAACAGTCGCTTCAGCGCCAACCACAGCGACGTGGTGCGCGGGTGGAGCCTGGACGGCAAGGGCATCTGCCTGGTGTCGGATTGGGACATCGCAAAGCCCCTGGGTGAAGGCCGCGTGGTGCGCGTGCTGCCGGCCCACCACGCGCCGGCCGACGTCTGGGCCATGACCAGCACGCGCTCGGCCGGCTCGGCCAAGGTCCGGGTGTGCGTGGACTTCCTGAAGGCCCAGTTGCTAAATGGGCCGCACGCCCTGGACACGCGCTCCGGCTAGGCGGAGCGCGCCTCGGGATAGGCCGGCAACCCGTCCGCCAGGCGCACCCAGGACAGGCGCGAACTGGTGCGCGTGTGGTCCTTGGGCGGCAGCCGCTCGGGATCGTCCAGCGAGCAGGTGGTGACGTCGATCTCCTCGGGGTAGCTCGTCGACTGGAAGGTGAGCTGCGTGCCGCAGCGCGGGCAGAAGCTGCGCGTGGCGTGCTCGGACGATTGGAAGCGCGTCGGCGTGCCGCTGGTGAAGCGAAAGGCCGCCAGCGGCACGGTGAACCACGCCACCAGCGGCGCGCCGCTGGTGCGGCGGCAGATCGAGCAATGGCAGGCCGTTTCCAGCGAAGCCGAGTCGCCGGCCTCGTAGCGTAGCCAGCCGCATTGGCAGTGACCCTTGAGCATGAGCAACACCTCCTGCGACCAGCCTAGCGCAAACAAGAAACCCCGCGGCCTTGCGAGCCGCGGGGTTTCTTGTTTGGATGAGCGTCGAGGGCTCAGCCGGCAGGCAATTACATGCCCATGCCGCCCATGCCACCCATGCCGCCCATGTCGGGCATGCCGCCGCCAGCGCCGGCTTCATCCTTCGGTGCGTCGGCGACCATGGCTTCGGTCGTCAGCAGCAGCGAGGACACCGAAGCGGCGTTCTGCAGCGCGGTGCGGGTCACCTTGGTCGGGTCCAGGATGCCCAGCTCGAGCATGTCGCCGTAGCTGTCGTTCTGGGCGTTGAAGCCGTAGTTGCCCTTGCCGGCCAGCACCGCGTTCACCACCACCGAGGCTTCGCCGCCGGCGTTGTTCACGATTTCGCGCAGCGGCGCTTCGATGGCCTTGAGCACCAGCTTGATGCCGGCGTCCTGGTCAGCGTTGTCGCCCTTGAGCGAGTCGCCCACGGCTTGCTTGGCACGCAGCAGGGCCACGCCACCACCGGCAACCACGCCTTCTTCCACTGCAGCGCGGGTGGCGTGCAAGGCGTCTTCGACGCGAGCCTTCTTTTCCTTCATCTCGACTTCGGTGGCAGCGCCGACCTTGATCACGGCAACGCCGCCGGCCAGCTTGGCCACGCGCTCTTGCAGCTTCTCGCGGTCGTAGTCGCTGGTGGCTTCCTCGATCTGCACGCGCACTTGCTTGACGCGGGCTTCGATGTCAGCGCCAGCGCCGGAGCCGTCGATGATGATGGTGTTTTCCTTGCCCACTTCGATGCGCTTGGCTTGGCCGAGGTCGGCCAGCGTCACCTTCTCGAGGGTCAGGCCCACTTCTTCGGCGATGACCTTGCCGCCCGTCAGGATGGCGATGTCTTCCAGCATGGCCTTGCGGCGGTCGCCGAAGCCAGGCGCCTTGACGGCCACGACCTTCAGGATGCCGCGGATGGTGTTCACGACCAAGGTCGCCAGGGCTTCGCCTTCGACTTCTTCGGCAATGATCAGCAGGGGGCGGCCAGCCTTGGCAACTTGCTCCAGCGTGGGCAGCAGGTCGCGGATGTTGCTGATCTTCTTGTCGAACAGCAGGACAAACGGGTTGTCCAGGATCGCCGATTGCTTTTCCGGGTTGTTGATGAAGTAGGGCGACAGGTAGCCGCGGTCGAACTGCATGCCTTCGACGACGTCGAGTTCGCTGTCGAGCGACTTGCCGTCTTCCACGGTGATCACGCCTTCCTTGCCGACCTTGTCCATCGCGTCAGCGATGAGCTTGCCGATGGTCTCGTCGCTGTTGGCCGAGATCGAGCCGACTTGCGCGATTTCCTTGCTGGTGGTGGTGGCCTTCGAAGCCTTCTTCAGCTCGGCGACCAGGGCCGTCACGGCCTTGTCGATGCCGCGCTTGAGGTCCATCGGGTTCATGCCGGCGGCGACCAGCTTGAAGCCTTCGCGAACGATGGCTTGTGCCAGCACGGTCGCGGTGGTGGTGCCGTCACCGGCGTTGTCCGAAGTCTTGGAAGCCACTTCCTTCACGAGCTGGGCGCCCATGTTCTGCAGCTTGTCCTTGAGTTCGATTTCCTTGGCCACGGACACACCGTCCTTGGTCACGGTGGGGGCGCCGAAGGAGCGCTCGAGCACCACGTTGCGACCCTTGGGGCCCAGGGTCACCTTGACTGCGTTGGCCAGGATGTTCACACCCTCGACCATGCGCGCGCGGGCTTCGCCGCCGAAGACTACGTCTTTTGCTGCCATGTTTGATTACTCCAGAAATTCAGTTCAATTAATCAGTTGGGGACAGAGCAGTCAGCCGCTTCGCGCCTGTCTGGTCTGTCTCGCAAAATCACTTGGCTTCAACGACTGCGAACAGGTCGTCTTCCTTCATGACCAGCAGCTCGTCGCCGTCGACCTTGACGGTCTGGCCCGAGTACTTGCCGAACAGAACGCGGTCACCGACCTTGATGTTCATGGCGATCAGGTCGCCCTTGTCGTTCTTCTTGCCCGGGCCGACGGCCAGCACTTCGCCTTGATCCGGCTTTTCTGCGGCGTTGTCGGGAATGACGATGCCCGAGGCGGTCTTGGTTTCGCTTTCAATGCGCTTGACGATCACGCGATCGTGCAAAGGACGAAGTTTCAATTGCATCTCCTGATATGAAACGGGGGTGGAACCGGGCCCCAGGCGGGGCGCCGGCGGCCAGTCGACTGGAGGCAGGGTGCGTTGTTAGCACTCAACCTCAGCGAGTGCTAATGATAAGGGCTTTTGTGACGCTTTCAAGGCCGTCGTAGGCGCGGGCTGGCATTTGCTCGGCGCCGCCGGCCGGGCGCCGGGCGGCCGAGGACGACAGTCGGCACCCCGGTTTTGCGCGATCCTGCCGGTCAACGACAAGAAGGAAAGGAGATCGACATGCCGATTCCCATCCCCCGCCCGGACCGCGACCCGATTCCGCTGGTGCTTCCGAACTCGGCGCCCAGGCCCGCCGTTGCGCCCCTGTCCAGCCCGTTCCAGCCCTGCGCCTGGGTTCCGCGCCACCTCCTGCCACTCTGAAGGACTCCCCAGTCCAGCCGCTGCCCGCGACGGGTTTGCGTCGGGTACGCGGCGCCGGCGTTCCGCCGCAGAATCCGCTGCGCCATGAATGCCAAGCTGCAAGCCACCGCCCTGGCCCTGTGTGCCGCCACATCCCACGCCCAGGAAGGCGCAGCCGCAGAAGCACCGCGCAGCCTGCCGTCCGTCACCGTGACCACCCCGCGTGGCAGCGCGCCGCCCCTGACGGTGCCGGCCTCGGTCGACGCGGTGGACGGCGCGACCTTGCGCAATGCCCAGATGCAGGTCAACCTGTCCGAATCGATGGGCAGCGTGCCGGGCCTGCAGATCCAGAACCGGCAGAACTACGCGCAGGACCTGCAGCTGTCGATCCGCGGCTTCGGCGCCCGCTCGACCTTCGGCGTGCGCGGCGTGCGCATCTACGTGGACGGCGTGCCGGCCACCATGCCCGACGGCCAGGGCCAGACCTCCAACATCGACATCGGCTCGGCCGACCGGGTCGAGGTGCTGCGCGGGCCCTTTTCGGCGTTGTTCGGCAACTCCTCGGGCGGTGTGCTGCAGGTCTTCACCGAAGACGGCGAGGGGCCGCCGCGCCTGGGCTTGGGCGTGGCCGGCGGCAGTTATGGAAGCTGGCGCGAAAGCCTGCAGCTCAGCGGCTCCAACGGCCCCAACGGCCCCTTCAGCTATTTGCTCAGCGGCAGCCATTTCGAGACCGACGGCTACCGCGACCACAGCGCGGCCGAGCGCAGCATCCTCAACGGCAAGCTGGGCTTCAAGCTGGACAACGACAGCAAGCTCACGGTCGTGCTCAACGGCGTGCGCATCCGCGCCCAGGACCCGCTGGGCCTGTCGCCGGAGGAGTACGCGCTGGACCGGCGCAGCGCCGCGCGGGCCGAGCAGTTCAACACCCGCAAGACGGTCGACCAGATGCAGGCCGGCGTGGTCTACGAGCGTCGCCTGAACGCCGACAACGACCTGCGCCTGATGGTCTACGGCGGCGAGCGCAAGACCACCCAGTTCCAGGCGATTCCGCCCACGGCCCAGCTGGCGCCGTCCAGCGCCGGCGGGGTCATCGACCTAAAGCGCAACTATGCCGGCCTCGATGCGCGCTGGAACACGCGCGGCCTGTTGGCCGGACGCCCTTTCGAGCTGAGCACGGGCCTGGCCTACGACACCATGGACGAGGACCGCAAGGGCTACGAGAACTTCACCGGCAGCGCGCAGGCGCCCACGGCCCTGGGCGTGCAGGGCCGCCTGCGCCGCGACGAGCGCAACGACGTCTACAACGTCGACCCCTATGTGCAGGGCCTGTGGCGCTTTGCCGACCAGTGGACCCTGGAAGCCGGCTTGCGCTACAGCACGGTGAAATTCAAGTCGGAGGATTTCTACATCCGCCCCGGCAACGGCAACGGCAACGACAGCGGGTCGGCCAGCTACGAGCATGCGCTGCCGGTGCTGGCGCTGCGCTACGCGCCGACGCAGGACCTCTCCTTCTACGGCACCTGGGGCCGCGGCTACGAAACCCCCACGCTCAACGAACTCTCCTACCGGCCGGATGGCCGCAGCGGCTTCAACTTCGCGCTGCAGCCGGCGGTGAACAGCAGCTTCGAAGTGGGCGCCAAGGCGCGCATCGGCAACGGCTTTCTCACCGCTGCGCTGTTCCAGACGCGCACCAACGACGAGATCGTGACCAACAGCAATGTCGGCGGCCGCTCCACCTTCCGCAATGCGCCCAGCACCCGGCGCGACGGTTTCGAGCTCGCCTGGGCGCACGAGACGCCCGGCCACTGGCGTACCCAGCTCGCCTACACCTGGCTGCGCGCGCGCTACACCGATGCCTTCTGCTCGCCGCTGCCTTGCAGCGGCAGCAACACGGTGCTGGCCGGCAACGAGATTCCCGGCGTCGCTCCGCAGGCCTTCTATGCCGCCTTCGGCTGGCAGCCGCCGCAGGGCTGGCGTGCCGGCATCGAAGTGCGCGCCCTCGACAAGATATGGGCGAATGACCTGAACACCCTCAGCGCTCCCGGCTACGCCGCGGCGGGGCTCTACGCCGGCTACCTGCTGAAACTGGAGCGCTGGGAGCTCAATGCCTTTGCCCGCGTCGACAACCTCTTTGCCAGGCAGTACATCGGCGCGGTCATCGTCAACGAGGCCAATGGCCGCTACATCGAGGCGGCGCCGGAGCGCAACTGGACAGCGGGGTTCGGAGCGGCGTATCGTTTCTAGCAGGGGCCAGGCAGGGCCCCTCGCCCATGAAATTCGAGGACCGGCAACAGGCAGGCGTGCGCCTGGCCCAGGCGCTCACGGGATGGCGCGGCCGGCCGGATCTGATCGTGCTGGCCCTGCCGCGCGGCGGCGTGCCGGTGGCCGCCGAGGTCGCCAAGGCGTTGGGCGCGCCGCTCGATGTGCTGGTGGTGCGCAAGCTGGGCTACCCGGGCCAGGAGGAGTTCGCCATGGGTGCCATCGCCTCCGGCGGTGTGCGCGTGATGTCCGACATCGATGGTGCCTGGCCGGTCTCGGATCGAGCGGTCGAAGCGGCCGTGCAGCGCGAGCAAGCCGAACTGGCGCGGCGCGAAAAGGCCTACCGCGGCGCGAGGCCGCCGCCGCTCATCAAGGATCAGGTGGTCATCCTGGTGGACGATGGCCTGGCCACCGGCGCCACCATGCGCGCGGCGGTGCAGTCGGTGCGCGCCGGCCAGCCGGCCCGCATCCTGGTCGCGGTGCCTGTGGCCTCGCGCGATGCGGCGGCGAGTCTGAGCGCGCTGGCCGACGAGGTCGTGTGCCTGCAGACACCGGAGCCCTTCCATGCGGTCGGGCTCTGGTACCTCGATTTCGACCAGACCTCGGACGAGGAAGTCATGCGCCTGCTGGCGCGGACTTGAGTTGCCTTACTTCAGGCCGGCGGCGGCGCGCAGCGCGGCCGCCTGGCTGGTCGATTCCCAGGTGAACTCGGGCTCTTCGCGGCCGAAGTGGCCGTAGGCGGCGGTCTTGGCGTAGATGGGGCGCAGCAGGTCCAGCATCTGGATGATGCCCTTCGGACGCAGGTCGAAGTGCTCCTGCACCAGTTCGGCGATCTTGGCGTCGGAGATGACGCCGGTGCCTTCGGTGTAGACCGTCACGTTCATCGGGCGTGCCACGCCGATGGCGTAGGCCACCTGGATCTGGCACTGGCGCGCCAGGCCGGCCGCCACGATGTTCTTGGCCACAAAACGCGCAGCATAGGCGGCCGAGCGGTCCACCTTGCTAGGGTCCTTGCCGGAGAAGGCGCCGCCGCCGTGCGGGCAGGCGCCGCCATAGGTGTCGACGATGATCTTGCGGCCGGTCAGGCCGCAGTCGCCCTGCGGGCCGCCGATGACGAAGCGGCCGGTCGGGTTGATCAGGTACTTGGTTTCCTTCAGCCACTCCTTGGGCAGCACCGGCTTGATGATCTCTTCGATCACCGCCTCGATGAAGGATGCCTTCATCTTGGTCGGCGTCTCGCTCTGGTCGGGGCTGTGCTGGGTGGAGAGCACCACGGTGTCGATGCTGTGCGGCTTGCCGTCCACATAGCGCATCGTCACTTGGCTCTTGGCGTCCGGGCGCAGGAAGGGCAGGCGGCCGTCCTTGCGCAGCTGGGCCTGGCGCTCCACCAGGCGGTGTGCGTAGTAGATCGGCGCGGGCATGAGCTCGGGCGTCTCGTCGCAGGCGTAGCCGAACATCAGGCCCTGGTCGCCGGCGCCGGTGTTGAGGTGATCGTCCGACGCGTGGTCCACGCCCTGGGCGATGTCGTTGGACTGCTTGTCGTAGGCCACCATCACCGCGCAGCCCTTGTAGTCGATGCCGTACTCGGTGTTGTCGTAGCCGATGCGCTTGATGGTGTCGCGCGCCACCTGGATGTAGTCGACGTGCGCGTTGGTGGTGATCTCGCCGGCGAGGACCACCAGGCCGGTGTTGGTCAGCGTTTCGGCAGCGACGCGCGAGCGCGGGTCCTGCTCGAAGATCGCGTCGAGGATCGCGTCGGAAATCTGGTCCGCGACCTTGTCGGGGTGGCCTTCGGAAACCGATTCGGAGGTAAAGAGAAAATCGTTCGCCATGTGCTGAAACTCCGTCTTCAAAAAGTTGGATTGGCGCGTTGCCGACCCTTTGGAGTTCTGGCGAACGCTTTAGCAGTGGTTGTTTAACGTCGCCCTGCAAGTAGTTCCATAACTCGGCGACAATTCATATTCTATTCGAGCCACGCGAAATTGCCTTTGGCAAATGTCCGCGCGCGCGTCCGGTTATTTCCACCCCGTTGCTTTTGGATGATTGGCCTTTTTCGTCTGCTTGCCCGCGTGCCGCTCTCGCTGATGCATCGGCTGGGCGTGCTGCTGGGCTGGATCGTGTGGTGGGGCTCTTCCGGCTACCGGACGCGCTTCAAGGCCAATGCTCAAGCGGCCGGCTTCGCGCCAGAACAGTACCGCCCCGCAATCGCCGCCGCCGGCAAGGCCCTGGCCGAGCTGCCCTGGCTCTGGGGGCGCCCGCCCGGCGAAGGCGTGCTGACCAAGGTGGCGAGCTGGACGGGTCTGGATGAGCTCGAGGCTGCGCTGGCGGCCAAGAAGGGGGTGATCCTGATCACGCCCCACATCGGCAGCTGGGAAATGCTGGGTCAGGCCATTGCCGAGCGCTTTGTCGATGCGCACGGGCCGATGACGGCTCTGTATCGCCCGGCACGCAAGGCCTGGATGACCGAACTGGTGGCCAGCTCGCGCGAGAACCGGCGCGGCCTGAAGATGCTGCCCACCAGCACGGCCGGCGTGCGCGGCCTGATGCGGGCCCTCAAGTCGGGCGGCTACACCGGCATCCTGCCCGACCAGGTGCCGCCCCTGGGGCAGGGCGTGTGGGCGCCCTTCCTGGGCCGGCCGGCCTACACCATGACCCTGTTGCCGCGGCTGGCGCAGCAGACCGGCGCCCGTGTCTTCCTGGCGGTGTGCGAACGGCTGGCGCCCGGCAAGGGCTACGCCATTCGCTTCGAGGCCCTGGACGACACCGCCTTGAATGACCCCAAGGCCACCCCCGAAGCGGCTGCCACCGCGATGAACATCGGCATCGAGAAGCTCATTCGCGAGCTGCCCGGGCAGTATGTCTGGGACTATGCGCGCTACAAGGAGCCACGCAGCGAGATGGAGGTGGGGCAATGAGCTTGTCAGCCAGGCTCGGCATCGGCGTCATGAAGGCGATTGCGCACCTGCCCTTGCCGGTGCTGCGTGGTGTCGGGGCAGGCCTGGGGCGCCTCTTGCATTCGGTGGCGCTGCCGCGCCGGCGCGTGGTCGATGCCAACCTGGCGCTGTGCTTTCCCGAGATGTCCGAGCAAGAGCGCAGGCGCATCTCGCGCGAGACCTTCGTCTACGTGGCCCAGTCCTGGCTGGACCGCAGCTGGTTGTGGCATGCGCCGCGCGAGGTCGTGGAAAGCCGGCTGAAGCTGCGCGGCGCCGAGGAAGGTCTGAACGAGTTGATCCATGGCGAGCGCGCCGTGATCCTCTTCGCGCCGCATTTCTACGGCCTGGACGCTGCGGCGACTACCCTGACCATGAACATGGAGCGCCCGTCGATGACCATCTACACGACGCAGCGCAATCCCATGATCGATGCCTGGGCTCGCGAAGGCCGCACGCGCTTCGGCAGCGTGACGGCATTGGGGCGCACAGACGGCGTCAAGCCGGTGCTGCACCGGCTGCGCAGGGGCGAGGTGCTGTACCTGCTGCCTGACATGGACTTCGGCCCCAGTCAGTCGATTTTCGTGCCTTTCTTTGGCGTGCAGGCGGCCACGGTGCCCTCGCTGTCACGCTTCTCGCAACTGGGCCGCGCCATCGTGATGCCCGTACTGTCGCGCCTGACTTCCAGTGGCTATGAGATCGAATTGCTGCCGGCCTGGCAGGACTTCCCGAGCGGCGACATCGTGGCCGACACCACGCACATGAACGAGATGCTGGAGGGCTACATCCGCAGCATGCCATCGCAGTACTACTGGGTGCACCGCCGCTTCAAGACGCGGCCCGAGGGCGAGCAGCCCATCTACTGAGAGGTGAAGCGCTCGATCTCCTGCGCGACGAGATCCGGCTGCTCGTGCACCACCCAGTGCGTGGCTCCGGCGATCTTCCTGATGGTGATGCGCGGCACGTAGTCTTCCAGCCCATCGAGCAGCCCCGGCAACAGCGCCACGTCGTCCATGGCCCACAGCACCAGGGTCGGCACCTCCACCGCGAAGCGTTCGCGCGGCAACTGCGGAAATTCGCGCGGCGCTTCGCCCGGCGCCGGCGGCTTCAGCGGCGTGACGCGGTAGAGATTGCAGGCGCCGGTCAGGCCCGCATTCCACACCTGACGGTACTGGTCCTTCACGGCCTCGGTCAGCCATTCGCGACCCGGCGGGGCGGCGAAGAAGGGCCACAGGCGCCGGTAGTCGTCCTCGGCCAGCAACTGCTCGGCGTCGGGGCGCGCCAGGAAGCTCATGTAGGCACTGGCCGCCTGCTGCGCCGGGTTGTCTCGCAACTCGCGCAGGAAAGTGCCAGGGTGCGGCGAATTGATGATCACCAGCCGGTCGAGCCGCGCCGGATGCGCATTGGCCAGGCCCCAGCCGAAGGCGCCACCCCAGTCGTGCGCCACCAGCGTGTCGATGCGGCCGTCGGCGCTCTCCGATGCGGCCAGTTCCAGGATGTCCTTGATCAGCAGGTGCGCCCGGTACGCCTCTACCTCTGGCGGCGAGCTGGACCGCTCGAAGCCGCGCAGGTTCGGCGCCAGGCAGCGGTAGCCGCCGTGCTCGGGCTGCGCGAAGTATTCGAGCAGCGGGTCCCAGATGAAGGCAGCTTCCGGAAAGCCGTGCAGGAACAGCATCAGCGGCCTTCCAGCTTCGCCTGCCGCACGGCAACTCAGGGTGATGCCGTGGGGCAGGGCGCGCTGGAAGGTCTGGATCATGGCGATGGTTCTGGGGCTGGTGAGGATGCGTCCTCGGGATGCACCCAGCGCCACAGCAGTTCGGCCGCTTCGCCCACGCCCTGGCGCTTGAGTGCGGAAAACAGTTTGACCTCGCCGCCGCCGGCCTGCAGTCGCGTGATGGACAGCACCTTGGCGCCTTCGGAGCGGGTGAGCTTGTCGGCCTTGGTCAGGAGCACCAGGAACTTGAGGCCCTGCTCGACCCGCGGGCGGATCACGTCCAGCAGGATCTCGTCGAGTTCCGTCAGGCCGTGGCGCGGATCGCACATCAGCACCACGCCGCGCAGGGTGGGGCGGGTCATCAGGTAATTGCCCATCACCCGCTGCCAGCGCAGCTTGGCCTCGCGCGGCACGGCGGCGTAGCCGTAGCCCGGCAGGTCGGCCAGCACCGCATCGTCGACCTTCTGCTTGCCGACGCCAAAAAGGTTGATGTGCTGCGTGCGTCCCGGCGTCTTCGAGGCAAAGGCCAGGCGGGTCTGCTGCGTGAGGGTGTTGATGGCGGTGGACTTGCCGGCGTTGGAGCGGCCGACGAAGGCGATCTCGGGCAGGTCCAGCGGCGGCAGGTGCTCCAGCTGCGGCGCGCTGGTCAGGAAATGGGCGGTGTGCAGCCAGCCCAGGGCCACGCGGGCGCGCTCGGCGGCGTCGTCCCTGGCAATGGAGGGCGCGGCCGGCGGTTGTGGCGGGGGGGTCATTACGGAGGCTTTCGTTGTGGGGGGCCATTGTAGAATCGCGAAGTTTTGCGCCCTAAAAAACCAAACCCCTCGATATGAAGTCGTTTGCTCATTCCCTGCGCGCAGCCCTGCTGGCCGCGACTGCTTTTGTCAGTGTCACCGCCAGCTTCGCGGCTGATGGTCCTGCCGCGACGCCGGCCGCAGCAACGGCTGCCAAGCCGGCCAAGCCCGACCTGGCCAAGGGGGAAGCAATCTTCAATGCGACGCCGGCCAACAGCCAGAGCTGCGCGTCCTGCCACAACGCCGACGGCAATTCGTCGATCGCCGCCAACCCCAAGCTGGCGCAGCAGCACCCCGAGTACATCCTCAAGCAGTTGCAGGAATTCAAGTCCGGCAAGCGCAAGAGCCCCATCATGAAGCCGCTGGCCGCGGCGCTGAGCGATGAAGACATGCGCAACATCGCCTGGTTCGTCGGCAGCAAGAAGGGCAAGACGGGTTTCGCCAAGGACAAGGAACTGGTCGCCCTGGGCGAGAAGATCTACCGCGGCGGCATCGCCGACCGCCAGGTGCCCGCCTGCGCCGGCTGCCACAGCCCGAACGGTTCCGGCATGCCCGCCCAGTACCCGCGCCTGTCCGGTCAGCACGCCGACTACACCACGGCCCAGATGGTCGCCTTTCGCGACGGCCAGCGCCTGAACAACCCGGTGATGAACGGCGTCGCCGCCAAGCTCAACGACCGCGAGATCAAGGCCGTGGCCGACTACGTCGCCGGCCTGCGTTGAACTAAGCGCCCCACAACAAACCCAAGAAGGCGGGCCGGTCCACAAGGATCGCCCGCTTTTGCTTTTTCACTTTCAATTCGAGCATGTCGGTATCCACCCACGGCCTTCGCGTCCATCGCGGACCCCACGCCTTTCGCGTGGCGGTGGAGCTGCTGTCGTCGATGCGCTTTGCCATCGCGCTGCTCACCATCATCTGCATCGCCTCGATCATCGGCACCGTGCTCAAGCAGCACGAGCCTGCCGTCAACTACGTCAACCAGTTCGGCCCCTTCTGGGCAGAGGTGTTCCGTGCGGCGCAACTCGATTCGGTCTACAGCGCCTGGTGGTTCCTGCTGATCCTGTTGTTCCTGGTGGTGAGCACCACGTTGTGCATCGTGCGCAACGCGCCGCACATCGCGCGCGAGCTCAAGACGGTGAAGGAAGACATCCGCGCCAGCAGCCTGCGCGCCTTCGGCCAGCACGCACAAACCACGCTGGCAGCTGAAGCGCCGGAGGCGGCGGCCCGGCGCATCGGCCAACTGCTGGCCGGCGGCGGCTGGAAGGTCAAGCTGCAGCAGCGCGAGGCCGGCTGGATGGTGGCGGCACGTACCGGCGGCGCCCACAAGCTGGGCTACCTGGCGGCGCACAGCGCGATCGTGCTGGTTTGCATCGGCGGTCTGCTCGATGGCGACCTGATCGTGCGGGCGCAGACCTGGTTCAACGGCAAGAGCGTCTACACCGGCGGCGGCCTCATCGCCGACGTGCCGCCCCAGCACCGCCTCTCGCCCGCCAACCCGACCTTCCGCGGCAACATCCTGGTGCCCGAGGGCCAGCGCTCCAGCGTGGCGATCCTCAACCAGGAAGGCGGCGTACTGCTGCAGGATTTGCCTTTTTCCATCGAACTGAAGAAGTTCATCGTCGACTACTACTCGACCGGCATGCCCAAGCTCTTTGCCAGCGAGGTGGTGCTGCACGACCGCGAGACCGGCGAGCAGGTGCCGGCGCGCATCGAGGTGAACCACCCGGCCAGCTACAAGGGCGTGGAGATCTACCAGTCCAGCTTCGACGATGGGGGCTCCGGCGTGAAGCTCAAGGCGGTGCCCATGGCCGCGGCAGCCAAGCCCTTCGAGATCGAGGGCACCATCGGCTCGAGCGCGCGGCTGACCAACGGCAGCGAGCAGCTCACGCTGGAGTTCACGGCGCTGCGCGTCATCAATGTCGAGAACCTCAGCAATCCGCAAGGCAGCAGCGCGGTCGACGTGCGCAAGGTGGACCTGCGCCAGCAACTCGAATCACGCCTGGGCGCAGCCCACAAAAGCAACCAGGCCCAGGAGCTGCGCAACATCGGCCCCAGCATCGGCTACAAGCTGCGCGACGCCGCCGGCCAGGCGCGCGAATTCCAGAACTACATGGTGCCGGTCGATACCGGCGATGGCCAGCCGGTGTTCCTCCTGGGCGTGCGCGAACAGCCCAGCGAACCCTTCCGCTACCTGCGCGTGCCGGCCGACGAGCAGGGCTCGATGGACGGCTTCGTGCGCATGCGTGCCGCGCTGGCCGACGCAGACTTGCGCAAGCAGTCCGTGGACCGCTACATCGCGCGCGTCGCCGACGACAAGCGGCCCGAACTGGCAGAGCAGCTGCGCACCTCGGCCACCCGGGCGCTGGCGCTGTTTGCCGGCAGCGAGCGGGCCAGGGCGGATGCCACCAGCCAGGGCGGCTGGCAGGCGATCGCCGAGTTCATGGAAGCGAACGTGCCCGAGGCGGAGCGTGAACGCGCCGGCGGCGTGCTGGTGCGCATCCTCAACGACGTGCTGTTCGAGGTTCTCAACCTGAGCCGCACGCAAGCCGGGCTGGCGCCCCTGCCGGCGGACGAGAAGAGCCAGACCTTCCTGACCCAGGCGGTGCTGGCCTTGAGCGACGCCTACTTCTACCCGGGGCCGGTGGCGATGATGCTGACCGACTTCAATCAGGTGCAGGCCAGCGTGTTCCAGGTGGCGCGCGCCCCTGGCAAGAACATCGTCTATCTGGGCTGCCTGTTGCTGATCGTGGGCATTTTTGCCATGCTCTACGTGCGCGAGCGCAGGCTTTGGGTCTGGCTGGCGCCGGCGGGCGAGGCTCCCGGGGCGAGCGCCGCCACGATGGCGATGTCGGTCAACCGCAAGACCCTGGACAGCGACCGCGAATTCGAGCAACTGCAGCACAAGCTGCTTGCCATCCAAAAGGAATCGGCGCCATGACGACGACCACGACGACCCTCACCCTCAACGAAAGCTGGCTTGCGCGCCGCAATGCCTTCGACTGGCTCTTTGCCGTGGCCGTGCTGGCCGGCGGCCTCTTTGCCTTTGCGCGCTATGCCGGCGCCATGGACATCTACGAGAAGGCCATCCTGCTGGGCACCATGCCTTTCGCGATCTGGCTGGGCTGGTTCTGGCGCCCGCTGGCGGTGCTGGCGCTGGTGGTGGCCGGCGCCTCGCTGCTGGGCATCACCTCCTACCAGGGTGAACTGGCGCGCGCCGAAAGCGTGTTCTGGCTCAAGTACTTCCTGTCGAGCCAGTCCGCCATCCTGTGGATGAGCGTGCTCTTCTTCATGAGCACGGCCTTCTACTGGCTGGGCTTCTTCGGCGGCAAGCAGGCCGACACGCTGGACCTGATCGCTTCGCGCATCGCCTGGGCGGCGGTGACGATGGCGCTGATCGGCACCATGGTGCGCTGGTACGAGAGCCATCTGCTCGGTCCGGACATCGGCCATATCCCGGTGAGCAACCTGTACGAAGTCTTCGTGCTGTTCTGCTGGCTCACCGCCACCTTCTACCTGTACTACGAGTCGCACTACGGCACGCGCGCCCTGGGCGCCTTCGTCATGCTGGTGGTCAGTGCGGCGGTCGGCTTCCTGCTCTGGTACACGCTGGTGCGCGACGCGCAGCAGATCCAGCCGCTGGTGCCGGCCCTGCAAAGCTGGTGGATGAAGCTGCATGTGCCGGCCAACTTCATCGGCTACGGCACCTTCGCGCTGGCGGCCATGGTGGCCTTTGCCTACCTCATCAAGCAGCAGGCTACCGAGACCCGCTGGTACAAGCTGACGCCGATCTGGCTCCTGGGCGTGGCCCTGTGTTTCGTGCCGGTGGCCTTCCGCCAGCGCGCGCAGGAAGCGGGCGGCAGCTATTGGCTGGTCTATGCGGCGATCTCGGCGCTGATCGCGGCCGGCATCCTCCTGGGCCGCAAGCGCATTGCCGAGCGCCTGCCGGCGCCGCAGGTGCTGGACGACGTGATGTACAAGGCCATCACCGTCGGCTTTGCCTTCTTCACCATCGCTACCGTACTGGGGGCGCTGTGGGCGGCCGACGCCTGGGGCGGCTACTGGAGCTGGGACCCGAAGGAAACCTGGGCGCTGATCGTCTGGCTCAACTACGCGGCCTGGCTGCACATGCGCCTGGTCAAGGGCCTGCGCGGCACCGTCGCGGCCTGGTGGGCCCTGGCCGGTCTGGCGGTGACGACCTTTGCCTTCCTGGGGGTGAACATGTTCCTCAGCGGCCTGCACAGCTACGGCACGCTCTGAGCGAAGGCGCTGCCTTGCCTTTCGCTTGAACCATTTCGCGGAATCGCGTAACCAACAGCGTGACGTTTGCGAACTAAGGTTGCGTACTTCACGCGAAAGGTGACACATGTTGATTCGTTCCCAAGGCAGCGGCTTCCAGCATCCGATTTCCAGCGACATCACGCCGCGCACGGTCTACGAAGGCCGGCGCGACATGCTCAGGCTGCTGGCCGGCGGCGTGGCGGGCGCTGCCCTTGCATCCTGGGCTGGCCGAGAGGCGCTGGCCGCCGCTCAGCCCCCCGGCAAGCTGGCGGGTTTGCCGAGCGTGCCATCCACGGTAAGCGGCGCGCAGACCATGGAAAAGCTCACCGACTACAAGGACGCGAGCAGCTACAACAACTTCTACGAATTCGGCACCGACAAGGGCGACCCGATGAAGAACGCCCACACGCTCAAGACCCGGCCCTGGACGGTCGAGGTCGAGGGCCTGGTCAAGAAGCCGGGCAAGTACGGTATCGAGGACCTGCTCAAGCTCAGCGCACAGGAAGAGCGCATCTATCGCTTGCGTTGCGTCGAGGGCTGGTCGATGGTGATTCCCTGGGTCGGCTATTCGCTGGCCGACCTGATCAAGAAGGTCGAGCCGCAGGGCAATGCCAAGTACGTGGAGTTCGTCACCCTGGCCGACCCCAAGACCATGCCTTACGTGGGCACGCGTGTGCTCGACTGGCCCTATGTCGAGGGCCTGCGCATGGACGAGGCCATGCATCCGCTGACCCTGCTGACCTTCGGCATGTATGGCGAAGTCCTGCCCAACCAGAACGGCGCGCCGGTGCGCCTGGTGGTGCCCTGGAAGTACGGCTTCAAGTCGGCCAAGTCGATCGTGAAGATCCGCTTCGTCGAGAAGGAACCGGGCACGGCCTGGAACAAGGCGGCGGCGCAGGAGTACGGCTTCTATTCGAACGTCAACCCGAACGTCGATCATCCGCGCTGGAGCCAGGCGACCGAGCGGCGCATCGGCGACGGCAGCGGCCTCTTTGCCAAGCGCACCAAGACGCTGATGTTCAACGGCTACGAAGCGCAGGTCGGCCAGCTTTATTCGGGCATGGACCTGAAGAAGTTCTACTGAAGCACCCCATGAAGTCGCTGCTGCTGCACAAGGCGGCCAAGCCGTTCGTCTTCATGCTGTGCCTGTTGCCCTTTGCCTGGCTGGCCTGGGGCGCCTTCACCGACGGCCTGGGTGCCAACCCGGCGGAGTACCTGATCCGCTCGACCGGCGACTGGACCCTGCGCTTCATCTGCATCGTGCTGGCCGTCACGCCCTTTCGGGTGATGACGAAGACGCCGGCGTTGGCGCGCTTTCGGCGCATGCTGGGCCTGTTTGCCTACTTCTATGTCTGCGTGCACCTGCTGAGCTATAGCCTGTTCGACATGGGCTTGGACCTCGCCGAGATCGCCAAGGACATTGCCAAGCGGCCCTTCATCCTGGTGGGCTTCAGCGGCTTCGTGCTGCTGACGCCACTGGCCGCCACCTCATTCAACCGTGCCATCAAGGCGCTGGGCACGCGGCGCTGGCAGATGCTGCACCGGCTGGTCTATTTGATCGCCGGGCTGGGCCTGCTGCACTTCTTCTGGATGCGCTCGGCAAAGAACAACTTTGCCGAGGTCTTCGTCTACGCAGCGATCATCGCGCTGCTGCTCGGCTGGCGCGTCTGGAACGCCTGGAAGGCGCGGCGCGCGCAAGCCCTGCCGGCCGGCCTTCAGTCGCCCGTCAATTCGTTGCGCAACTGATCTTCGACCGTCTCGCGACGGCGGATCAAGGTGGCCCGATTGTCACTCACCAGCACCTCCGCAGCGCGGTTGCGGGTGTTGTAGTTGCTGGCCATGCTCATGCAGTAGGCGCCGGCGGAGAGCACCGCCAGCAGATCGCCGGCACGCACATCGAGCGCACGGTCGCGACCGATCCAGTCGCCGCTTTCGCAGACCGGGCCCACGACGTCGTACGTCGTTTGCGCAGCATCGCTGCTGGCCGCCACGGGCTCGATGCGGTGGAAGGCCTGGTACATCGCCGGGCGCGGCAAGTCGTTCATCGCCGCATCGACCACGCAGAAATTCTTGTCCTCGCCCGGCTTGGTGTAGAGCACCTCGGTGACGCAGACGCCGGCATTGCCGACCATCGAGCGGCCCGGTTCGATGATGAACTTGCGCCGGCCGAATCCGCGCGCGTCGATACGCGACAGCAGTTGCTGCCACAGGGCATCGGCGGCCGGCGGGGTATCGCCGTTGTAGTCGATGCCCAGGCCACCGCCAAAGTCGATGTGATGCAGCGGGATGCCCGCGGCCTCGATGGCTTCCACCAGGTCGAGCACGCGCTCCAGCGCGTCCAGATAGGGCGAGGCTTCGGTGATCTGCGAGCCGATGTGGCAGTCGATGCCGACCACCTGCAGGCCCGGCAGCGATGCCGCATGGCGATAGGCCTGTACCGCGCGGTCATGCGCGATGCCGAACTTGTTGCCCTTCAGGCCGGTGGAGATGTAGGGATGCGTCTTCGGATCGACGTTGGGATTGATGCGGATGCTCACCTTGGCGCGCAGGCCCTCGGCCAGGGCCACTGCGTTGAGCACCTCCAGTTCTTCTTCGCTTTCGACGTTAAAGCAGCCGATGCCGGCGGCCAGCGCCTGGCGCATCTCGGCGCGGGTCTTGCCGACGCCCGAGAAGATGATCCTGGCGGGCTCGGCGCCGACGGCCAGGACCCGAGCCAGTTCGCCGCCGGAGACGATGTCGAAGCCGCAACCGGCTTGCGCGAACACGCGCAGGATGCCCAGCGAGGAATTCGCCTTCATGGCGTAGCAGATGAGGGCGTCGCGGCCTTCGAAGCCGCGCTGATAGGCCGCCAGCGCATCGATCATCCATTGCCTGGAGTACACGAAGAGGGGCGTGCCATACTCGCGCGCCAGCGCTTGCAGCGAGACCTGCTCGACATGGAGCAGGCCGCCACGGCGCGCCACATGCGGCTGGCCGGGAAGTTGGATGCGCTCGCTCATCGAGCCGCTCCCGTCGTGTTGCCATTGGTGGCCGGCTTCTCGTCGCCGGATTCCTTCGGCGCCTCTTCGCTGCGGGGCGTCGTCGGCAGCAGCAGTTGCGGCAAGGTGGCGCGGTTGGCCGCGGCCGGATCGGTGGGCAAGTAGAGCGGGCCGCGCTGGCCACAGCCGGCGAGGCCGACCCCGAGCACCGCAAGGCCAACGGCGCTCACTAGAATTTGACTGACATTCGACATCACGAAATTGTAATGACCGATCCCGAGTACATGGACTGCGCAGAAGCGGCGCTGGCCGCCATCGAGCGTGGTTGCGACCGCATCAACGACGCCACCGACGCCGATATCGACAACCAGAGGGTGGGCGGGATGATCACGATCACCTTTCGCAACGGCAGCCAACTCATCATCAACCTGCAAAAGCCTTTGCACGAGATCTGGCTGGCCGCGCGCTCCGGCGGCTACCACTACCGCCACGACGGACAGGTTTGGGTGGACACCAAGACGGGCGCGGAGTTCTTCGCCCAGCTGTCGCGCGAGGCGACGGCACAGGCCGGGCAGGCGCTGAGCTTTTCGGCCAGCTAAGGCGCCGGGGCGCCTCGCAGGCTCAGTTCCTGAACAGATCCAGGATGCGGTTGCGTTCTTCGGGCGGCGGCGCGGGTTCTGCCGCCGGCGCACCGCCATTGGCCGAGGACTCGGCGCCAGGAGCCGGCGAGGTGTCGACGCCCAGGGCGGCGACGCCACGGCCCGGCGCATAGTCGTCGAAGTACCACTCGCCGGCGACATTCACCACGCCACTGGCCGGCGCCGCCACTTCAGCCACCGGCACGCCCCGCAGCGCGCTTTGCATGAAGTTGATCCAGATCGGCAGGCTCAGGCCGCCGCCGGTTTCCTTGTCGCCCAGGCTGCGCGGCGTGTCATAGCCCATCCAGGCCACCGCGGCCATGGTGGGCTGGAAGCCGGCGAACCAGGCGTCCAGCGAGTCGTTGGTGGTGCCGGTCTTGCCGTACAGGTCGGAGCGCTTGAGCGTGCGCTGCGCGTTGGCGGCCGTTCCAGAGCGCGTCACTTCCTGCAGCAGGTTGCTCATCACGAAGGCATTGCGCGCCGAGACGGCGCGCATCGTCTCGTTGGGCAGCGGCGGTTCTCGATCGACCAGCACCTTGTCCTTGTGGTCGGTGACGCGTGTCACCAGGTAGGGATTGACGCGATAGCCGCCATTGGCAAAGACCGAATAGGCCACCGCCATCTGCATCGGCGTGACCGAGCCCGAGCCCAGCGCCATCGGCAGGTAGGCCGCGTGCTTCTCGCGATCAAAGCCGAAGTGCGTGATCCAGTCCTGCGCATAGTGCGTGCCGACGGACTGCAGGATGCGGATCGACACCATGTTCTTGGACTTGGCCAGGGCACGCCGCAGGGACATCGGCCCGTCGAAGCCGCCGCCGTAGTTCTTCGGCTCCCAGGGCTGGCCGCCGGTGGTGCCGGCGTCGAAGAACAGCGGGCCGTCGTTGATCACGGTGGACGGGGTGAAGCCCTTCTCGAGCGCGGCTGAATAGATGAACGGCTTGAAGCTCGAGCCCGGCTGGCGCCAGGCCTGCGTGACGTGATTGAACTTGTTCTTGTCGAAGTCGAAGCCGCCCACCATGGCCTTGACGGCGCCGTCGCGCGGATCCATGGCGACGAAGGCCCCTTCGACTTCCGGCAGCTGGGTGATTTCCCAGGTGTTCTTCGGCGTGCGCGCCACGCGGATGACGGCGCCACGACGGATCTTGATGTTGGGCTGGGCCTTGTCCGACAGGCCCGATTGCGCCGGGCGCAGGCCTTCGTCGGTGATCTGCACCGCCTCGCCGTTGGCGCGCACCGCCAGCACTTCCTTGGGCGAGGCCTTCAGCACCACCGCGGCCAGCACGTCACCGTTGTCGGGGTGATCGGCCAGGGCGTCGTCGACCGCCTCGTCCTGCTCGGCAGGGGTGCTGGGCAGATCGACGAACTTCTCGGGGCCGCGGTAGTACTGCTTGCGCTCGTAATCCATGATGCCCTTGCGCAGCGCCTTGTAGGCGGCTGCCTGGTCGGCCGCCACGAGCGTGGTGTAGACCTTCAGCCCGCGGGTGTAGATGCTGTCGCCGTACTGTGCATACATGAGCTGGCGCACCGTTTCGGCCACGTACTCGGCGTGCAGGCGATCGGGATTGGAGCCGTCGCGCAATTGCAACTCTTCCTTGCGTGCCTCCTGGGCCTGCTGCTCTGTGATGAAGCCGGCTTCGACCATGCGGTCGATCACATACAACTGCCGACCGCGCGCCCGGCTCGGGTTGTTCACCGGATTGTTGGCGCCCGGCGCCTTGGGCAAGCCGGCCAGCATGGCGGCCTGCGCGATCGTGATGTCCTTGAGCGGCTTGCCGAAATAGGCCTCCGAAGCCGCCGCGAAGCCATAGGCGCGGTTGCCCAGGTAGATCTGGTTCAGGTAGATCTCCAGGATCTGGTCCTTGGAGAGCAGGTGCTCGAGCTTGAAGGTCAGCAGGATCTCGTAGATCTTGCGCGTATAGGTCTTTTCCGAACTCAGGTAGACATTGCGTGCCACCTGCATCGAGATGGTCGATGCGCCCTGGCTCTTGACACGGTTGAGGTTGGCCAGCGCCGCCCGCATGACACCCTTGTAGTCCACCCCGCCATGCTCATAGAAGCGGGTGTCTTCGGCCGCCAGTACGGCGTCCTTCACCACCTTGGGGATGGTGTCTATTGGAGAAAGATTTCTCCGCTCTTCGCCGAATTCACCGATCAGCACGCCTTCAGAAGAAAATACTCTTAAAGGCAGTTTGGGCCGGTACTCCGATAGTTCCGAAATGTCGGGCAAATTGGGATATGCAACGGCCAGTGCGACAGCGATAACGAACAGCACCGAAAGCGCACCGGCGGCAACCAGCCCAAAGCCCCACAGCACGATGCGCCAGAGCCATGTCAGCCATGTCGGGCGCTTGGAAGGAGGTGGAGGAGCGGACTTGGGAGTGGGCCCGGAAGGGCGGTTCTTATCGGGCATGTAGTCGTGCGAAGTCGACGCCCATTATAAAAACGCGCTCCCGTCACACAGCCCCCAGAAGCGCCTTAAGACCCAAGTACTCGAATTTGTGACCTAAGTTGCATTGCCGCACATTTACGTCAGCTTTTGACAACGAATGTTGCCGAGTGCGTACCTTGTCGCTTGGAGCGGTGCGGAGCTTGCACTAGCATCTGCCGAAGCCGGAATTTTTACGCACATTTTTCGAATCGTTACAACTAATCGGGATCGAACTTGGCTGCATATGGATCGCTGTTTCGCCGTCAACCCGGGCCGCTGCTCGGGCTTGACGTCAGTTCGTCCAGCGTAAAGCTGGTCGAACTTGGGCGCGACGCGTCGGGCAAGTTGGTGCTCGAGCGCTGCGCGATCGAGCCGCTGGAACGTGGCTGGATCACCGACGGCAACGTCGAGAAATTCGACGAGGTGGCCGAGGCCGTTCGGCGCGTCGTGCGCAAGAGCGGCACGCGCACCAAGAACGTCGCCCTGGCCCTGCCGCCTTCGGCGGTCATCACCAAGAAGATCGTGCTGCCGGGAGGCCTGAGCGAGCAGGAGCTCGAGATCCAGGTCGAGTCGGAAGCCAACCAGTACATCCCGTTCTCGCTGGACGAGGTGAGCCTGGACTTTTGCGTGATCGGGCCCGCCAGCAATGCCTCGGGTGATGTCGAGGTGCTGATTGCCGCGTCGCGCAAGGAGAAGGTCCAGGACCGCCAGGGTTTGGCCGAGGCTGCCGGCCTCAAGGCCATGATCCTGGATGTCGAGTCCTATGCCTCCCGCCTGGCAGCGTCGCGCCTGATCGAGCAATTGCCCGGACAAGGCCAGGATGCCGTGGTGGCCCTGTTCGAAGTTGGTGCCTCCACCACCAGCATGCAGGTGCTGCGCAACCAGGAGGTCCTGTACGACCGCGACCAGGCCTTCGGCGGCGCCCAGCTCACGCAACTGATCGTGCGCCAGTATGGCTTTTCGGCCGAAGAAGCCGAGACCAAGAAGCGCAGCGGCGACCTGCCAGACGACTACGGCACCGGCGTGCTCAAGCCTTTCGTGGCCAGCATTGCGCAGGAAATCGCACGCGCTCTCCAGTTCTTCTTTACCAGTACCCCCTACAACCGGGTGGACTATGTGCTGCTGGCCGGCGGCTCGGCCTCGCTGCCGGGCCTGACCAGTGCCGTGACGCGCCAGACCTCCTTTGCCTGCTCGCTCATCAATCCCTTCGAGGGCATGGAGATGGCCGCCGGCATCCGCGAGAAGAAGGTGCGGCGCGAAGCCCCGTCCTACCTGACGTCCTGCGGCCTGGCAATGCGGAGGTTCGCGCAGTGATCCTGATCAATCTGCTCCCGCATCGCGAAGCGGCGCGCAAGCGTCGGCGCGAGAACTTCTATGCCGCGCTCGGCGCGTCGGCCCTGGTCGGCGCACTGCTGGCCGGTGCCGCCTACATCTGGTTCGAGGCCCAGATTGCCGGCCAGAACTCGCGCAACCAGTTCCTGCAAGCCGAGATCACCAAGCTGGAAGCCGAGATCCGCGAGATCTCCACCCTTCAGGCCGAGATTGCCGCGCTGGTGGCACGCCAGCGGGCGGTGGAAGACCTGCAGGGCGATCGCAACCTGCCGGTGCACCTGCTCAACGAACTGGTGCGCCAGATGCCCGATGGCGTCTACCTGACCACCATGAAGCAGGACAACCAGACAGTGACCCTGCAAGGCATGGCCCAATCGAACGAGCGTGTTTCCGAACTGCTGCGCAACCTGGGCAACAACAGCCCGTGGCTGGTGAAGCCGGAACTTGTCGAAATCACCGCGGCGACCGTCTCGCTCAGTCCGCGTGACCAGCGGCGCGTCGCCAACTTCACCATGCGCATCGGCCTGAAGCGGCCGACCGACGCGAACAAGGCGGCGGCACCGGGTGCACCCGCCGGCAAGGCGCCGGCCGCGGCGGCGAAGGGGTAAGGGCGTATGGCAAAGAAACGCTCCCAACAACGGGTGGACATCGCTGCCACCGTGCGCCGCCTGGCGGATCAGTTCCGCGGGCTCAATCCGAACGATCCGTCGGTCTGGCCGTCGCTGCCGCGCTACGCCCTGTGCTTCCTGGTCACGGTGGCGGTGCTGGTGGCGCTGTGGTTCCTCTGGCTCACCAATTCCAACGACGAACTCGAGGCCGCGCGCGCCAAGGAAGTGACCCTGCGCGCGGACTACCAGAAGAAGGTGGCGCAGGCCGCCAACCTCGAGCTGCTGAAGAAACAGCGCGAACAGGTACAGCAGTACGTGATCCTGCTCGAGAAGCAGTTGCCCAGCAAGGCGGAAATGGACGCGCTGCTCTCGGACATCAACCAGGCCGGCCTGGGTCGCAGCCTGCAGTTCGAGCTGTTCCGTCCGGGCCAGGTGTCGGTGAAGGATTACTACGCCGAACTGCCGATCGCCGTTCGCGTGACCGGCCGCTACCACGACATGGGCGCCTTTGCCGCCGACGTGGCCAACCTCTCGCGCATTGTGACCTTGAACAACCTGGCGATCGTGCCGAGCAAAGACGGTTCCCTGACGATGGACGCGACCGCCAAGACCTTCCGCTATCTGGATCCGGAAGAGCAGGCCTCCCAGGCGCGCGCCGCCGCGCAGAAGAAGGGGGCCAAGAAATGACGCGCCTGCAAAGCACCGCCTTGTCGGCGCTGGCCTTGCTGGCCCTGGCCGGCTGCATGGGCTCCGAGCGCGAAGAACTGCAGCAGTGGATGAACGAGCAGCGCGCGCAAGTGCGCCCGAACGTGCCGCCCATTTCCGAGCCGAAGAAGTTCACGCCGCAGGCCTACACCGAAGGCGCGGCCTTCGAGCCCTTCAACAGCATGAAGCTGACGCAGGCCCTCAAGCGCGACTCGAATCAGCCGAGCATGTCCGGCCTGATTGCGCCGGAGCTGGCGCGCCGCAAGGAGGCCCTCGAGGCTTATCCGCTGGACGCCATGGCCATGGTCGGCAGCCTGAGCCGTAACGGCCAGCCGGTGGCGCTCGTCACCGTGGACAAACTGCTTTATCAAGTCCGGGTGGGCAACTACCTGGGACAGAACTACGGGCGCATTACCCGTATCACCGAAACCGAACTCGGCTTGCGTGAAATCGTGCAGGACGCCGCCGGTGAATGGATCGAACGCCCGGCGACGCTGGTGTTGCAAGAGAGGTCGAAGAAATGAACCAAAGAAAAAACTGGCTGCGCACATTCGGCGCCTTGGTGCTGGCGCTCGCGGCAGGCGGAGCGGCCCACGCGCAGAACGCGATCGAGTCGATCACGAGTTCCATGCAAGCGGGCTCCGAACTCATCCGGGTCGACTTGGCGCAGCCGCTGACGGCGGTGCCGGCGGGCTTTGCCATCCAGTCGCCGGCGCGCATCGCGATCGACTTTCCCGGCGTGGCCAATGCCATCGGCCGCTCGACCATCGACGTGAACCAGGGCAATCTGCGCTCGGTCAACGTGGTGCAGGCGGGTGACCGCACGCGCCTGGTGCTCAACCTCAAGGAAGCCACCAACTACAAGGCCGAACTGCAGGGCAAGTCGGTGCTGATCTCGCTGGGGCCGGTTGCAGGTGCCGGACAGGCGCAGACCACGACCTCCCAGTTCGCGGAGAGCCGCAACCGCGACTCGCTGCCGCTGCGCGACATCGACTTCCGCCTGGGTGCGGACAAGACCGGGCGGGTCATCGTCGACCTGGCCAACAACCAGGTGGGTGTGGATATCCGCCAGCAGGGCAAGAACCTGGTGGTCGAGTTCACCAAG
The DNA here is from genome assembly GCA_035476655.1 of Variovorax sp. Taxonomy (GTDB): domain Bacteria; phylum Pseudomonadota; class Gammaproteobacteria; order Burkholderiales; family Burkholderiaceae_C; genus Variovorax. Next base: position 11,473 of record DATILH010000089.1, on the reverse strand, counting down.
TCGACCCTGCCCGAAGGCCTGCGCCGCCGACTGGACGTTGCCGATTTCGGCACCCCAGTCCAGAACATCACCACCACCCAGCAGGGCGAGCGCGTGCGCATGGTGATCGAGCCGCGCGGCGAGTGGGAGCACAGCGCCTACCAGAGCGAGAACCAGTTCGTGGTGGAAGTGCGTCCGCGCAAGATCGACCCGACCAAGCTCACGCAAGGCATCGGCTACAGCGGCGAGAAGCTGTCGCTGAACTTCCAGAACATCGAGATCCGCTCGCTGCTGCAGGTGATCGCCGACTTCACCAACTTCAACATCGTCACCTCGGACTCGGTGACCGGTGCCTTGACCCTGCGCCTGAAGGACGTGCCCTGGGACCAGGCGCTGGACATCATCATGCAGGCCAAGAACCTGGGCATGCGCAAGAACGGCTCGGTGCTGTGGATCGCGCCCAAGGACGAGATCGACGCCAAGGAAAAGCGCGAGTTCGAGGCGCAAGCCGCCATCGCCAACCTGGAGCCGCTGCGCACGCAGTCCTTCCAGCTCAACTACACCAAGGCTGCCGTCATTGCCCAGGGCCTGACCGGCCAGGGCCTGGCCGGCGGTTCTGGCGGCGGCGCGGGCACCAACACCCGCATCTTGAGCCCGCGTGGCAGCGTGATCGCCGAATCGCGGACCAACCAGCTCTTCGTGTCCGACATTCCCTCGCGACTGGCCGACGTGGCCGAGCTGATCCAGAAGCTGGACGTGCCGGTGCGCCAAGTGCTGATCGAGGCGCGCATCGTCGAGGCCTCCGACACCTTCGGCAAGTCGCTGGGTGTGCGCATGGGCGGCGCCTTCATCAACAACAACTCGTCCATCGGCACGCAGCCAACGCTGACGGGCAACACCGCCACCTTCGGCTCGCCCACCAGCGGCAACTTCGTGAACCTGCCGGCCATCAGCCCGAGCGGTACCGGCAATCTGCCTGGCACCTTCGCGATCTCGCTGTTCAACTCCACCTTCTCGCGCCTGCTCAACCTGGAAATCTCCGCGCTGGAAGCTGACGGCAAGGGCAAGGTGGTGTCCAGCCCGCGTGTGGTGACGGCTGACCAGACCAAGGCGCTGATCGAGCAAGGTACGGAACTGCCCTACCAGGTGGCGACCTCCAGCGGCGCAACCTCGATCGCCTTCCGCAAGGCCAACCTCAAGCTCGAGGTGACGCCGCAGATCACGCCGGAAGGCAACATCATCCTGACCCTGGACGTCAACAAGGACACCGTGGGCCAGCAAACCTTGGCCGGTTTTGCCATCAATACCAAGCACGTGCAGACCGAAGTGCTGGTGGAGAACGGCGGCACGGTCGTCATCGGTGGTATCTTCGAGCTCACCGAAAGCAATGACGAATCGCGCATCCCGGTGCTGGGTGAAGTCCCCTATCTGGGCGGACTGTTCCGGACGCGCAATCGCACTGCGAACAAGACCGAAATGCTCGTCTTTATCACTCCAAAGATGATTACCGACCGCAACGCCGCGCGCTAAGGCGCGTGAGCGTGCCGACCCTGTGTGGCGGTAGCACTGGTCGGCCTTCCCGGTTCCGGGAAATCTGCAGTCGGGCGACGCTTGTCGCAGCGACTGCAGTGGCCTTTCATCGACACCGATTCGCTCATCGAGCAGCGCATCGGCTGCTCCATCCGCGAGTACTTTGAGCGCGAAGGCGAAGCCAGCTTTCGCGACCTCGAGCAGGAGGTGATCGCCGAGCTGGCCAACGCCCCCACTGGCGTACTGGCCACCGGCGGCGGCGCCGTGCTGCGCGAGGCCAACCGGCAGCAGCTGCACCGCCATTTCCACGTGATCTACCTGCGCTCCTCGCCGGAAGACCTGTTCCGCCGCCTGCGCCACGACGTCAAGCGCCCCCTGCTGCAGGTGCAGGACCCGCTGGGCCGGCTGCGCGAGCTGCATGCCGCGCGCGACCCGCTCTACCGCGAGACGGCGCACGACATCGTCGATACCGGCCGGCCCACCGTCGCGATGCTGGTCAACCTGATCGTGATGCAACTCGAAATGGCCGGCATCCCCGTCCCGCAGCCCGGCGATCCCACGCCCTGAGCGGCGCGGCCTCTGGCCAGCGCCTAAACTCGGGAGCTATGCCAGTGCCTGCCCCCCATGAGCGCGTCGAGATCGAGCTCGACGATAGAAGCTATTCCATCCTGATCGGCAGCGGCCTGCTGCAAGACCCGCAAGTGCTCGATGCGCTGCCTGCGGCCGCCAGCGCGCTGATCGTCACCAACACCACGGTGGGCCCGCTCTATGCGGCCGCGCTGCGCGAGGCGCTCCAGGGCCGTCATGTCCGGGTGCATGTGCTCGAACTGCCCGACGGCGAGGCGTACAAGGACTGGGCCACGCTCAATCTCATCTTCGACGACTTGCTGGGCCGTGGCTGCGACCGCAAGACCGTGCTCTATGCGCTGGGCGGCGGCGTGGTTGGCGACATGACCGGCTTTGCCGCCGCCAGCTACATGCGCGGCGTGCCTTTCGTGCAGGTGCCCACTACCTTGCTGGCGCAGGTCGATTCCTCGGTGGGCGGCAAGACCGCCATCAACCACCCGCTGGGCAAGAACATGATCGGCGCCTTCTACCAGCCGCAGCGCGTGCTGTGCGACCTGGCGACGCTCAAGACCCTGGCGCCGCGCGAGCTGAGTGCCGGGCTGGCCGAAGTCATCAAGTACGGCCCGATCCATGACATGGGCTTCCTGGACTGGATCGAAGAGAACCTGGCGGCGCTGCTGGGCCGCGAGCCCGCCGCGCTGGCGCACGCGGTGCGCCGCAGCTGCGAGATCAAGGCGCTGGTGGTGGGCCAGGACGAACGCGAATCCGGCCTGCGCGCCATCCTCAACTTCGGCCACACCTTCGGCCATGCCATCGAGTCCGGCCTGGGCTACGGTGAGTGGCTGCATGGCGAGGCGGTGGGCTGCGGCATGGTGATGGCGGCGCAACTGTCGCATCGACTTGGCGGCGTCGACGCCGCCCTTGTCCAGCGGCTGACGCGCCTGATCGAAGCCGCCGGCCTGCCCGTGCGCGGACCGGCCCTGGGCGCCGAGCGCTACCTGGAGCTGATGCGCGTCGACAAGAAATCTGAAGCTGGCGAGATCCGCTTCGTGGTGCTGGACAAGCCCGGTTCCGCGGTGGTGCGCAGTGCCCCCGATGCCATGGTGCGCGAGGTGCTGGCCGCATGCTGCCAGCCTTGAAGGTGCCGAGATGAGCCTGGCTCCCTATGCGGGCCATCCAGGTGCGTCACGCGGCAGGCGCCATCCGGAAGCGCCGGCGCCAACCCGCGATGCCTTTCAGCGCGACCGCGACCGCATCGTTCATTCCACTGCCTTTCGCCGCCTGGTCTACAAGACGCAGGTCTTCCTGAACCACGAAGGCGACCTGTTTCGCACACGCCTGACCCATTCGCTCGAAGTGGCGCAACTGGGCCGCTCGGTTTCGCGAGCCCTGCGGCTCAACGAGGACCTGGTCGAGGCCATCGCGCTGGCGCACGACCTCGGGCACACGCCCTTTGGCCACGCCGGACAGGATGCACTCAATGCCTGCATGGCCGAGCACGGTGGCTTCGAGCACAACCTGCAGAGCCTGCGCGTGGTCGACCAGTTGGAGCACCGCTACCCGCAGTACGACGGCCTAAACCTCAGCTTCGAGACGCGCGAAGGAATCCTCAAGCACTGCTCGCGGGCCAACGCCGAGCGCATCGAGGCGTTTGAGCCCGGTGGTGTCGCGCGGCGCTTCCTGGACCGCACGCAGCCCAGCCTGGAAGCGCAGCTTTGCAACCTGGCCGATGAGATCGCCTACAACGCGCACGACATCGACGACGGCGTGCGCTCCGGCCTGATCGAGATCGACCAACTGGCCAAGATCGACCTCTTCGAAAGATTCCGGCGCGAAGCCGTGGCCGAATATCCGCAACTCGCTGGCCGCCGCCTGCTGTACGAAACCATCCGGCGCATGCTGAGCGCGCAGGTCTACGACGTGATCGACGCCACCCGCGCCGCGCTCGCCGAAGCCGCGCCGGTTGATGGCGAAGCCGTCCGGCAGTGCCCGCCGCTGGTCCTGTTCAGCAGCGCGATGCGTGCCGATTCGACTGAACTCAAGCGCTTCCTGTTCGCCAACCTCTACCGGCACCCGCGCGTGGTCCAGACCACCACACAGGCGCAGGATGTGGTGCGCGAACTCTTCGATGCCTACCACGCGCAGCCGCAGGAAATGCCGCCCGGCTACGGGCAACGGGAGGACCGTCAGCGCGCCGTGGCCGACTACATCGCCGGCATGACCGACCGCTACGCCATGCGCGAGCACGAACGCCTGACGGGACGCACATGGATCGCCTGAGCGCGCCTGCCGGCAGTGAAGGCCGCGGCGCCGCGGTGCCGGCGGCCGCCTTCGCCGTGGTTGCCGCGGGTGTCAGCGCGGCCCTGCACCTGGGCAAGCTCTCGCCGGCCGTGCCGGCGCTGCGCGAAGCCCTGGGCATCAGCCTGGTGCAGGCGGGCTTTCTCCTGTCGCTGGTTCAGGTTGCGGGCATGACGCTAGGCCTGCTGGTCGGCTTGATGGCTGATACGCTGGGGCTGCGCCGCAGCATGCTGATCGGCTTGGCTATCGTGACCTTGGCCGGTGGCGGCGGTGCATTGGTCGAGCCCGGGCCGCATGCGCTGGCGCTGCTGTTGGCCTTGCGCGCGCTCGAAGGGCTGGGCTTTCTGCTGGCCGTCATGCCCGGTCCGGGCCTGATCCGCTCCTTGGCACCGGCCGGCTCCGACAAGGCGGCGCTTGGCCTGTGGGGCGCCTACATGCCGCTTGGCGTGGCATTGGCGCTGCTGGCCGGACCACCGTTCATCGCAGGCAGCGGGTGGCCGGCCTGGTGGTGGCTGATGTCTGCCTTCTCGGCCGCGGCCGCCGTCTGGGTGGCGTTCGCGGTGCCGGCCGACGCGCAGCGACAGGGCAGCACGGTCGCGGCGCTTGCCTGGCGCGGACGGCTTTTGCAGACGCTGATCGCGCCTGGTCCGCGAACCCTGGCGCTGGCCTTTGCCGTCTATTCCGCGCAGTGGATGGCGGTGATCGGATTCCTGCCTGCCATCTATGCCGATGCCGGCATCACAGCCGCTTGGACCGGCGTGCTGAGTTCGGCCGCCGCCGCCGCCAACATCGTCGGCAACCTGGCGGGCGGCCGCCTGCTGCAAGCCGGAGTCGCGCCGGAGCGGTTGCTGCGCTGGGGTTTTGGCGCGATGCTGCTCGGCAGCCTGGGCGCCTTTGTCCAGTGGGGACATGGTGCACAAGCGTGGGCGCTGCCGGCGGGCCTGCGCTACGCTTGCGTGTGCCTGTTTTCGCTGGGCGGTGGCATGGTGCCGGCCACCCTGTTCATGCTGGCGGTGCGGCTGGCGCCTTCGCCTGTGACGGTGTCGACCACGGTTGGGCTGATGCAGCAGGCCTCATCGCTCGGGCAGTTCTTCGCGCCGCCCGCCGTCGCCTGGATTGCGCACCGGGCTGGTGGCTGGCAGTGGACCTGGGTGGCGACCTTGGCCTGCTCGATGGTCGGCATGCTGGCGGCCCGCCGGCTGGCATCCTTGCACCACCCGGCCAACGACGGATCATCATCAACACCATGAACATCGACGACGCGATCAGGACGCAGGACAGTGCGCGCGAGGAGCAGGTCCTGGCCGGTACCCGGCGCTGGCTGGAGCGCGCCGTCATCGGCCTGAACCTGTGCCCCTTTGCCAAGGCCGTGCACGCGAAGCAGCAGATCCACTACGTCGTCTATCAACAGCCCGACGAGGCCGGCCTGCTGGACGCGTTGATCTTCGAGGCCGCCGAGCTGCAGGCGCACGATGCCCAGCTGCGCGACACCACCTTGCTGATCGCGCCGCTGGCCTTGCCGGACTTCCTGGACTTCAATGACTTCACGGCGCGTGCCGAGCGCCGCCTTATGCGCGCAGGCTATGAGGGCGTGCTGCAACTGGCGAGCTTCCATCCCCTGTTCCAGTTCGCCGGCAGCGAGCCCCAAGACATTGCCAACGCCACCAATCGTTCCCCTTATCCCACGCTGCATCTGCTGCGCGAGGACAGCGTGAGCCGCGCGGTCGAAGCCTTTCCCGATGCCGCGCAGATCTTCGAGCGCAACATCGAGACGCTGGAACGGCTGGGCCCGCAGGGCTGGGCTGCGCTGGACGTCGGCGCCAAGGAACTGCCGCAATGAGTGCCACCAAACCCAACAAGGCCGAGAAGGCGCGGACCGAGGTCCTGCAGGAACTGCGGCCCGGCCAGTCGGTCGAGCTGCTGAAGGAACTGCACATCCTGACGCGGGAAGGGCGCCTCAACCAGGATTCGCGGCGCAAGCTCAAGCAGGTCTACCACCTGTTCCAGTTCATCGAAAAGCTCCTGCTGGAGCTGCCAGAGGGCGGCGCGCAGGCCAGCCTGGCAGATCACGGCGCCGGCAAGTCCTACCTCGGCTTCATCATCTATGACCTGTTCTTCCGCGCGCGCGGCGACGGTGGACACGTGTACGGCATCGAAACGCGTGCCGACCTGGTCGCGCGCTCGCGCGAACTGGCAGTGCGCCTGGGCTTCGGGCGCATGTCCTTTTTGAATCTGAGCGTGGCCCAGGCCACCGACGCGCCCGAGTTGCCGGAGCGTATCGACGTCGTCACTGCCCTTCACGCCTGCGACACGGCCACCGACGACGCCATCGCCTTCGGGCTGGCCAAGCGCGCCCGCTTCATGGTGCTGGTGCCCTGTTGCCAGGCGGAGGTGGCTGCCTGCCTGCGCGAGAGCAAAGCGCTGGCGCTGTCGCGCACGCCGCTGGCCGAACTGTGGCGCCATCCGCTGCACACGCGCGAGATCGGCAGCCAGATCACCAACGTGTTGCGCTGCCTGTACCTGGAGGCCAGCGGATACCAAGTGACGGTGACCGAACTGGTGGGTTGGGAGCACAGCATGAAGAACGAGCTCATCATCGCGCGCCATACCGGGCACAAGAAGGCAAGCGCCGCAACTCGGCTGTCCGAGTTGCTGGCGCAGTTCGGGCTGGAATCCCTGTCGGCGACGCGCTTTCGCCTCGGCTAGGGGCGAGGCGCCGCATTGTCATGGCACGACTTCCCCGACTGACGCTACCCGGTCAGCCGCATCATGTGATCCAGCGCGGCAACAACCGCCAGCCGATCTTCGTCGACCACGAGGATCGCCAGATGCTGCTGGGCCTGATCGGCGAGCATGCGGCGCGCCTGCAGGTGGCCCTGCATGCCTACGTGCTGATGGATAACCACTTCCATCTGCTGGCGACGCCCACGAGCAGCGAGGGGTTGCCGCAATGGATGCAGGCCGTCGGCCGGCGCTATGTGCGCTACTTCAACGACCGGCATGGCCGCACCGGAACACTGTGGGAAGGGCGCTACCGCTCGACCCTGATCCAGACCGACCGCTATTTCCTGGCCTGCATGGCCTACATCGACCTGAATCCGGTGCGCGCCGGCATGGTGGCAGATGCGCGCGACTACCCCTGGTCCAGCTATGGCCACTACGCGGGCCTGCGTCACGACCGGCTGATCACGCCGCACCCGCTGTACTGGACGCTTGGCAACACGCCCTTTGCACGCGAGGCGGCCTATGCCGAACTGGTGCATGCGGGGGTGGCGCAGGCCGATGCTGCGCTCCTGACCGAGGCCACCCTGCGCGGCTGGGCCGCCGGCGATGCCGCATTTGTCGAATCGCTACAAAAGAACACGGCTCGCCGTGTGGTCAAGAATAAGGCCGGAAGACGTCCGCGGGCTGAAAAACAAGAATAGGAATCTGCCGACAGCGGCATCACTGTGAGCGATGGTGCTATTCTTTTTGATGTGTCCCTAATTAATTTCCGACAAAAAAAGTTGGAATTTAATTGGAATCTGACCCCAATTAAAGTGCTTGGCACTCTTTGTGCAACGCAATATCCTTGCGGTCCCTGCGAATAAACCCTTAGGAGCGCGCCATGACGACGGCTGCCGAAATCCAACACCTCCAAGAACACGGCCTGTATTCGGGCGCGAACGAGCATGACGCCTGCGGCGTCGGCTTCGTGGCCCATATCAAGGGCGACAAGAGCCACGGCATCGTGCAGCAGGCGCTGAAGATCCTTGAGAACCTCGACCATCGCGGCGCCGTCGGCGCCGACAAGCTGATGGGAGACGGCGCCGGCATCCTGATCCAGCTGCCGGATGCGCTCTACCGCGATGAAATGGCCCAGCAGGGCGTCACGCTGCCGCCGCAGGGCGAGTACGGCGTGGGCATGATCTTCCTGCCCAAGGAACACGCCTCGCGCCTGGCCTGCGAGCAGGAGATGGAACGCGCCATCAAGGCCGAGGGCCAGGTGCTGCTGGGCTGGCGCGACGTGCCGGTCAACCGCGAGATGCCGATGTCGCCCACGGTGCGCAAGAAGGAGCCGATCCTGCGCCAAGTCTTCATCGGCCGCGGCGACGACGTGATCGTGCAGGACGCACTGGAACGCAAGCTCTACGTGATCCGCAAGACGGCCAGCGCCAACATCCAGCGCCTCAAGCTCAAGCACAGCAAGGAGTACTACGTCCCCAGCATGTCGAGCCGCACGGTGGTCTACAAGGGCTTGCTGCTGGCCGACCAAGTGGGCACCTACTACCTTGACCTGCAAGACAACCGTTGCGTCTCGGCCCTGGGCTTGGTGCACCAGCGCTTCTCGACCAACACCTTCCCCGAGTGGCCGCTGGCCCACCCCTACCGCTATGTCGCCCACAACGGCGAGATCAACACGGTCAAGGGCAACTACAACTGGATGAAGGCGCGTGAAGGCGTGATGTCGTCGCCGGTGCTGGGGGCCGACCTGGCCAAGCTGTACCCGATCAGCTTCGCCAGCCAGTCCGACACCGCTACGTTCGACAACTGCCTCGAACTGCTCACCATGGCCGGCTACCCGATCAGCCAGGCCGTGATGATGATGATCCCCGAGCCGTGGGAACAGCACACCACCATGGATACGCGCCGCCGCGCCTTCTATGAGTACCACGCCGCCATGCTGGAGCCCTGGGACGGTCCGGCCTCGATCGTGTTCACCGACGGCCGCCAGATCGGCGCCACGCTGGACCGCAACGGCCTGCGCCCCTCGCGCTACTGCGTGACCGATGACGACCTGGTCATCATGGCCTCCGAATCCGGCGTGCTGCCGGTGCCGGAAAGCAAGATCGTGCGCAAGTGGCGCCTGCAGCCCGGCAAGATGTTCCTGATCGACCTGGAACAGGGCCGCATGATCGACGACGAAGAGGTCAAGGCGACGCTGGCCAACAGCAAGCCCTACAAGCAGTGGATCGAGAACCTGCGCATCAAGCTCGACAGCGTGCAGGCCGAACCCAGCACCACGCCCAAGAGCGAGGTGCCGCTGCTCGACCTGCAGCAGGCCTTCGGCTACACCCAGGAAGACATCAAGTTCCTGATGAGCCCGATGGCGCAGGCCGGCGAAGAGGGCATCGGCTCGATGGGCAACGACAGCCCGCTGGCCGTGCTCTCCAGCAAGAACAAGCCGCTGTACAACTACTTCAAGCAGTTGTTCGCGCAAGTGACCAACCCGCCGATCGACCCGATCCGCGAGGCGATCGTGATGTCGCTGGTGTCCTTCGTCGGCCCCAAGCCGAACCTGCTGGACATCAACCAGGTCAACCCGCCGATGCGGCTCGAACTGAGCCAGCCGATCCTGGACTTCTCCGACATGGCGAAGATCCGCGACATCGGCAAGTACACCCAGGGCAAGTTCAAGAGCGCCACGCTGGACATCACCTACCCGACCGCCTGGGGCGAGGAGGGTGTCGAGGCCAAGCTGGCGTCGCTGTGCGCCGAGGCCGTGGATGCCATCAAGGGTGGCCACAACATCCTGATCGTTAGCGACCGCGGCGTCAGTGCCAATCAAGTGGCCATCCCGGCCGCGCTGGCGCTGTCGGCGGTGCACCAGTTCCTGGTGCGCGAAGGCCTGCGCACGACCGCCGGCCTGGTCGTCGAGACCGGCTCTGCGCGCGAGGTGCATCACTTCGGCGTGCTGGCCGGCTACGGCGCCGAAGCCGTCCATCCCTACCTGGCGATGGAAACCCTGGCGGCCATGCACGAAGACCTGCCCGGCGACATGAGCGCCGACAAGGCGATCTACAACTACGTCAAGGCGATCGGCAAGGGCCTGTCGAAGATCATGTCCAAGATGGGCGTGTCGACCTACATGAGCTACTGCGGCGCCCAACTGTTCGAGGCCATCGGCCTGAACACCGAGACGATCGAGAAGTACTTCACCGGCACCGCCAGCCGCGTGGAAGGCATCGGCGTGTTCGAGATCGCACAGGAAGCCATCCGCACCCACAAGGCCGCCTTCGGCGACGACCCGGTGCTGGCACACATGCTGGACGCCGGCGGCGAATACGCCTGGCGCACCCGCGGCGAAGAGCACATGTGGACGCCCGACGCGATCGCCAAGCTGCAGCACAGCACGCGCGCCAACAACTTCAACACCTACAAGGAATACGCACAGCTCGTCAACGATCAGAGCCGCCGTCACCTGACGCTGCGCGGCTTGTTCGAGTTCAAGATCGACCCGGCCAAGGCGATTCCGGTGGACGAGGTCGAGCCGGCCGTCGACATCGTCAAGCGCTTCGCCACCGGCGCCATGTCGCTGGGCTCGATCAGCACCGAGGCGCACTCCACGCTCGCCATCGCCATGAACCGCATCGGCGGCAAGAGCAACACCGGCGAGGGCGGTGAAGACCCGGCGCGCTACCGCAACGAGCTCAAGGGCATCCCGATCAAGCAGGGCGACACCTTGAAGAGCGTGATCGGCGAAGCCAACGTGGAAGTCGACCTGCCGCTCAAGGATGGCGACTCGCTGCGCTCGAAGATCAAGCAGGTGGCCTCGGGGCGCTTTGGCGTCACTGCCGAGTACCTGTCCTCGGCCGACCAGATCCAGATCAAGATGGCTCAGGGCGCCAAGCCCGGCGAGGGCGGCCAGCTGCCTGGCGGCAAGGTGTCGAACTACATCGGCGCGCTGCGCTACTCGGTGCCCGGCGTGGGCCTCATCTCGCCGCCGCCGCACCACGACATCTACTCGATCGAGGACCTGGCGCAGCTGATTCACGACCTGAAGAACGTGGCGCCGCATTCCAGCGTCAGCGTCAAGCTCGTGAGCGAAGTGGGCGTGGGCACCATCGCCGCAGGCGTGGCCAAGTGCAAGAGCGACCACGTGGTGATTGCCGGCCACGACGGTGGCACGGGCGCATCGCCCTGGTCGTCGATCAAGCACGCTGGCAGCCCCTGGGAAATCGGCCTGGCCGAGACCCAGCAGACCCTGGTGCTCAACCGCCTGCGCGGCCGCATCCGCGTGCAGGCCGACGGCCAGATGAAGACCGGCCGCGACGTCGCCATCGGCGCGCTGCTCGGCGCCGACGAGTTCGGCTTTGCCACCGCGCCGCTGGTGGTCGAG
>DATILH010000088.1:0-9952 GCA_035476655.1 Variovorax sp. | reverse complement strand
CGGCCAGCGGCGGCAGCGTTTCCAGCTCGTCGATCCAGTCCTGGATGGCATCGCGCTGGTCCTCGCAGATCTCGCCCAGGTGGCGCAGCGCCTGGCGCGCCTTCATCAGCGCGCCCCAGTTGCTGAAGCGGCTCTTGGCGTCGACCAGCTCGACCTGCCAGTGCTCGAGTTGGCGCGACAGTTCGCGCCGCATGTCCAGGTAGCCGTCGACAATGTGGTTGATCACCCGCAGCATCAGGTCGGCCGGGCTGGTGGGCAGGCGCGCCGAGGTGGCGCGCTCGTCCAGTGCCGGCGCGGCCGACATCGCGCTGGCGGCCACGAGCTTGGCTGCAAAGGCGTCGCGCACGGCCGCGTCCTGTGGGTGCACCGAGAGCAGGACCCGGTCGAAGACCGCAAAGCCCACCGGCCGCGTGTCGATGCGCCGCAGCACGGGCGGCCCGCCGCGCGGGCCGCCCGGTGCGGGTGCGTCCGCGCTGCCGGCTGCCAGGCGGCGGAACACCAGCAGGTCGTACTCGGAGGTGTAGTCGTAATGCGAGGGCAGCTGGTCGTTGAGCAGGTCGCTCACATGCAGGTCGACCAGCTGGGCGCCGCTCAGCGCCTGCAGGATGTCCTGCACTTCCGGCAGGCTGCCCTGCAGTTCGTCGCGCGTGAGCGAAATCCACAGAAAGGCGTTCTGGCAGGCGCCGGGCATTGCCAGCGGAGCCAGCGCCTTGTGCTCGCTGACCTGGGTGCTGTTGATCTCGAAGACGCGCATCGTGGCGCTATTGCTTTTGTAGCAATCGCGCCGCATCCAGCGCGAAATAGGTCAGGATCCCATCGGCCCCGGCGCGCTTGAAGGCGAGCAGGCTCTCCATCATCACCGCGTCATGGTCGAGCCAGCCGTTCTGCGCTGCCGCCTTCAGCATCGCGTACTCGCCGCTCACCTGGTAGACGAAGGTGGGCATGCGGAACTGATCCTTCACCCGGCGCAGGATGTCCAGGTAGGGCATGCCGGGCTTCACCATCACCATGTCGGCGCCTTCGGCGATGTCCATCGCCACCTCGCGCAGGGCCTCGTCGCTGTTGCCGGGGTCCATCTGGTAGACCTTCTTGTTGCTCTTGCCCAGGTTGGCGGCCGAGCCGACGGCGTCGCGGAAGGGGCCGTAGAAGGCGCTGGCGTACTTGGCGCTGTAGGCCATGATGCGGGTGTGAACCTGGCCGCGCGCCTCCAGCGCCTGCCGGATCGCGCCGATGCGACCATCCATCATGTCGCTGGGCGCCACAATATCCACGCCAGCTTCAGCTTGTGTGAGCGCCTGCTTCGTCAGGACTTCCACGGTCGGGTCGTTGCGGATGTAGCCGCTGTCGTCGAGCAGCCCGTCTTGCCCGTGGCTGGTGTAAGGATCCAACGCCACGTCGGTCATCACGCCCAGTTCAGGGAAGCGCTGCTTCAGTGCCGCGACCACGCGCGGCACCAGGCCGTCGGGGTTGAAGGCCTCGTCGCCGTTCGACGTCTTGAGGTGCGGGTCGATCACCGGGAAGAGGGCCATCACCGGGATGCCCAGCTTCACGCATTCTTCCGCCACCGGCAGCAGCAGGTCGAGACTGAGCCGGTCCACGCCAGGCATGGAAGCGACCGGATCGCGCCGCTTGCTGCCTTCCTGGACAAAGACGGGGTAGATCAGGTCGTGGGCGCCGAGGGCATGTTCGCGCACCAGGTTTCGCGTGAACTCGTCGCGCCGCAGGCGCCTCGGGCGACCGGCGGGAAAGGGGGCAAAGGGCGGGAAGGGAGACGTCATTGCGAAAATTGTGCCTGATCGGCAGATGTTGTTGTATTTACAGCACGATCGTTCGTCCGGAAAAACCCGGATCGATGAAGACGCATGTATTCACAAATGATCGATTTCAGGCCGTAAAGCCCGTGGCGCCTGCTTGAAAGATTCTGGAGGCTTTGTTAAATTTCGTCTTGGACGGCTTGCCGTCCCCCGCTTTTCCTCCCTGAGCGGGTGCCTTGATGTGTGACAGCAAAAGGGCTTCCCAGCCCGGCGTTTAGACGCCGGGCTTTTTTTTTGCCCGCAGCGGCACGCCACTAAACTCGACTCGATGCTCTGGGTCAAATCGCTGCACATCGTCTTCATCGCCAGCTGGTTCGCCGGCCTTTTCTACTTGCCACGCATCCTGGTGAATCTGGCCATGGTGCCGCCCGGATCCGAGGCCGAGCGCGCCCGCCTCCTGCTCATGGCGCGCAAACTCCTGCGCTTTTCCACCTTGCTGGCCGTTCCGGCCCTGGGCTTCGGCCTGTGGCTGTGGCTGGGCTACGGCATCGGGCGTGGCGCCGGCAACGGCTGGATGCATGCGAAGCTGGTGCTGGTGCTGGTGGTGATCGGCTATCACCATGCCTGCGGCGCATTGCTGCGGCGCTTCGAGGACCGTGCCGATCGCCACAGCCATCGCTGGTACCGCTGGTTCAACGAAGTGCCGGTGCTGCTCCTGCTGGCGATCGTGGTGCTGGTGGTGGTCAAGCCCTTCTGATGAAGCAGTGAGCACCGCGCACAAGTCCACCGCGCTGCCCCTGGCGCTGGCCTATGGCGCGCTGATCGCCTACGCGAGCCTCTATCCCTTTGCCGACTGGCGCGACCAGGGCATCGCGCCCTGGGCCTTCCTGACGGCGCCCTGGCCGCGCTACTGGACCGGTTTCGACTTCGGCATCAACGCCGCCGGCTATGTGCCGCTGGGATTCCTGGGCGCGCTGGCGGTGCTGCGGCAGCGGCCGGGGTCGCCGGTCGTGTTTGCCATCGCCCGTGCCACCGGCGCGGCGGCGGCGCTGTCCTTTGCCCTGGAAATGCTGCAAAGCTATCTGCCAGCGCGCATCCCGTCCAATGTCGACTGGGCGCTCAACAGCGCGGGTGCGCTGGGCGGCGCAGTGCTGGCAGCAGTCCTCGAACGGGTCGGCGGTGTAGCGCACTGGGAGCGTACGCGCAGCACCTGGTTCATCGACGAGGCGCGTGGCGGCCTGGTGCTGCTGGCGCTTTGGCCGGCGGCGCTGCTGTTTCCTGCGGCGGTGAGCTTCGGCCTGGGGCAGGTGTTCGAGCGGGTGGAAAACGCGCTCGCGGAGTGGCTGATCGACACCCCCTTCATCGACTGGCTGCCGGTTCGCCAGTTCGAACTCGAGCCGCTGGTGCCGGGCGCCGAACTGCTGTGCGTGATGCTGGGCGCCCTGGTGCCTTGCCTGCTGGCCTTCGTGGTGGCGCGCTCGCTCAAGCGCCGCGCCATGCTGCTGGCCCTGACCTTGGCAATGGGCATCGCCGCCAGCGCCTTGTCCGCCACCCTGAGCTGGGGCCCCGAGCACGCCTGGGCCTGGTTCGACCTGCCGGTGCAGTTCGGCGTGGTGGCGGCGGCGGTGCTTGGAGCACTGCTGCTGCCGGCGCGGCGCCGGCTGTGCGCCGCACTGGCGTTGATCGCCATCATCGTGCAACTCGGGCTGATCAACGGGGCGCCCGAAAGCGCCTATTTCGCCCAGACGCTGGCCACCTGGGAGCAGGGCCGCTTCATCCGATTCCATGGCCTGGTGCAGTGGCTGGGCTGGCTCTGGCCCTTTGCCACGCTGGGCTACCTGCTGCTCGTGCTGTCGCGCGACATGCGGCAAACCTAGAATCCCGCGATGACTTCTCCGGCTCCCGGCTACTACAGCCGTCACATCTTCTTCTGTCTGAACGAGCGCAAGAACGGCGAGCAATCCTGTTCCCAATACCAGGCCCAGGAAGGCTTCGACCACTGCAAGGCTCGCATCAAGAAGGAAGGCCTGGCCGGTCCCGGCCAGGTACGGGTCAACAAGGCGGGCTGCCTGGACCGCTGTGCCGGCGGGCCGGTGGCGGTGGTCTATCCGGAGGCTGTCTGGTACAGCTATGTGGACGCGGCGGACATCGACGAGATCGTCGATTCGCACCTGAAGAAGGGCGAGGTGGTCGAGCGCCTGTTGTTGCCGGCCGAGGTCGGGCGTTGAACTCCCGTACAGAAAAGCTGCAGTTCCAGGGCGCTGCCGGCGCCATCGAGGTACTGCGCGACAGTCCGGCCGAGGGCGCGGCGCCGCAGGGGATCGCCGTGATCGCCCATCCGCATCCGCTGTTCGGCGGCACCATGGACAACAAGGTCGTGCAGACCCTGGCTCGCGCCTTCGTGGCCTCCGGATGGACCGCCGTGCGCTTCAACTTCCGCGGCGTCGGTGGAAGCGCCGGCGAGCATGACGAGGGCCGGGGCGAATGCGAGGACATGCTGGCGCTCGTCGAGCAGGTGGCGCCGCAAGGTCCGCTGGCAATCGCCGGATTCTCCTTTGGCGCCTTTGTGGCCTGCTGCGCGCTGGCACGGCTTTGGGAAGCGCGCGAAATCCGGCAGGTCGTGCTGGTCGGCACGGCGGCGCAGCGCTTCGAAGTGCCAGCGATTCCGCCGGAGGCGCACGAGCGCACGCTGGTGGTCCACGGCGAGCACGACGACACCGTGCCGCTGGCCGCCGCCATGGATTGGGCGCGACCCCAGATACTTCCTGTCACAGTCGTTCCGGGGGGTGGACATTTCTTTCACGGACAATTGCCCCTCCTGAAAAACCTCGTCAGCCGCCATTTGCGTGCCGGCGAGCGTCGTTCCTAGTTCCCGTCTTCTTCTTTTCCATGATTCGTTTCTCGAAAGCGCTCCGTGCGCTGGTGCTGGCCGCTGTCGCCCCCTTCTACCTGGCCATGGCCCATGCGCAGGCGCCGGTGCCGCCCGAAGTCGCGGCGCGCAGCTATCTGCTGCTGGACGTCACAGCCAACCAGGTCCTGGCGCAAAAGGACATCGACATGGCGGTCGAACCCGCCTCGCTGACCAAGCTGATGACCGCCTACCTGGTGTTCGACGCGCTCAAGGCCAAGAAGATCACCCTCACGCAGACCCTGCCGGTGAGCCAGCGCGCCTGGAAGATGCCGGGCTCGCGCATGTTCATCGACCCGAAGATGCAGGTGCCGGTGGAAGACCTGATCAAGGGCCTGATCGTGCAGTCCGGCAACGACGCCACCGTGGCCCTCGCCGAAGGCGTGGGTGGCACGGTCGAGCGCTTCGTCGAGATGATGAACGACCAGGCCAAGGCCCTGGGCATGAAGAACACCGGCTACAAGAACCCGGAAGGCCTGCCGGCACCCGGCCACACCACGAGCGCGCGCGACCTGAGCATCCTGGCCACCCGCCTGATGCGCGACTTTCCCGAGGAATTCCGCTACTACTCGATCAAGAAGTACCGCTACCCCGGCACGCCGTCGACCAACGACACCAACCGCAACGCCCTGCTGTTTCGCGACCCGACGGTGGACGGCCTGAAGACCGGCCACACCGACGCCGCCGGCTACTGCCTGATCGCCACCGCCAAGCGCGACTTCCCCAACCTGACGGGCGGTCGCCGCCTGCTGTCGATCGTGCTGGGCACGAGCGGCGAGACGGTGCGTGCCAACGAGTCGCAGAAGCTCCTGAACTGGGGCTACACCGCCTATGACGCGGTGCGCCTGTTCGACGCCGGCCAGCCGGTCGCGACGCCGCAGGTCTGGAAGGGCAAGAGCAACACCGTCAAGCTGGGTCGCCCGGAGGCCATCGTGGTGGCGGTCCCCAGCGGCACGGCCGGCAAAGTGACGACCCAGGTCGCCCGCCCGGACCCGCTGGTGGCGCCCTTCACGAAGAACCAGAGCGTGGGCGCGCTCAAGGTCATGCTGGACGGCCAGCCTGTGACCGAGCTGCCCCTGGTGGCCCTGGAGCCGGTCGAGCAGGCCGGTGTCCTGGGCCGCGCCTGGGACGCCGTGCGCCTCTGGATCAAGTAGCTTGAGGCGGGCGCATCAGGGTTTTCATTGCCCTGTCGTACCCGCATTGCTATAATCGAGGGCTTTTCGGAAAAATCCGAAGGGTTTCACGTTCTCGTCATCCTGCCGCCCGCCGGTTCACGCTAGGGCAAAGGCGGCTTCACTGGATGACTTTTTGGGATTTATTCATTCATGCCAACCATCAATCAATTGGTGCGTCAGGGCCGCGAAGTCGAGAAGTCGAAGTCGAAGAGCCCTGCCATGCAGAACTCGCCGCAGCGTCGCGGTGTCTGCACCCGGGTCTACACCACGACCCCGAAGAAGCCGAACTCCGCTCTGCGCAAGGTTGCCAAGGTGCGCCTGACCAACGGCTTCGAAGTCATTTCCTACATCGGCGGCGAAGGCCACAACCTGCAGGAACACAGCGTCGTGCTGGTTCGCGGCGGTCGTGTCAAGGACTTGCCCGGTGTGCGCTATCACATCGTGCGCGGTTCGCTGGACCTGCAAGGCGTGAAGGATCGCAAGCAGTCCCGTTCCAAGTACGGCGCAAAGCGCCCGAAGAAGGCCTAAGCCTTTCATCGAAACGGTGTTCGTTCACCTTGGCTGGTGCATCGAACGTAGTGACCCGCTGTTGGGTCGAGTAAGTGAGAGTCCCGCTTGACTCTCGCGGTATCGCGAAAGCGGTGCCAACTGAAGCAAAGAGGTTAGAAAAATGCCACGTCGTCGCGAAGTACCCAAACGTGAAATCCTGCCGGACCCGAAGTTCGGCAATGTCGAGCTGTCCAAATTCATGAACGTGATCATGGAAGGCGGCAAGAAGGCTGTGGCCGAACGCATCATCTACGGTGCGCTCGAGTTCATCGAGTCGAAGAACCCGGGCAAGGATCCCGTGGAAGCCTTCACCATGGCCATCAACAACGTCAAGCCGATGGTGGAAGTGAAGTCCCGCCGCGTCGGTGGCGCGAACTACCAGGTGCCCGTCGAAGTGCGCCCGGTCCGTCGCCTGGCCCTGTCGATGCGCTGGATCAAGGAAGCCGCCCGCAAGCGCGGCGAGAAGTCGATGGCCCTGCGTCTGGCCAACGAGTTGATGGAAGCCACCGAAGGCCGTGGCGGCGCGATGAAGAAGCGCGATGAAGTGCATCGCATGGCCGAAGCCAACAAGGCCTTCAGCCACTTCCGCTTCTAAGAGTCCGTCCGCAACAAAAGCACTGGCTGGAAGCCCGACCCACCGTGTGGTGGGCGGGCTTTCATCCGTTAA
Organism: Variovorax sp.; assembly: GCA_035476655.1. Taxonomy (GTDB): domain Bacteria; phylum Pseudomonadota; class Gammaproteobacteria; order Burkholderiales; family Burkholderiaceae_C; genus Variovorax. The sequence goes on along the minus strand of DATILH010000088.1, from coordinate 2,899 downwards.
TGGAGTAATTTTCATGTCCCGCAAGACCCCCATCGAGCGCTACCGCAACATCGGTATCTCTGCGCACATCGACGCCGGCAAGACCACCACGACCGAGCGCATCCTGTTCTACACCGGTGTGAACCACAAGATCGGTGAAGTGCACGACGGTGCCGCCACGATGGACTGGATGGAGCAGGAGCAAGAGCGCGGCATCACCATCACCTCGGCTGCCACCACCTGCTTCTGGAAGGGCATGGCGCAGAACTTCCCCGAGCACCGCATCAACATCATCGACACCCCCGGCCACGTGGACTTCACCATTGAAGTCGAGCGTTCGATGCGCGTGCTGGACGGCGCCGTGATGGTCTATGACGCCGTCGGCGGCGTGCAGCCCCAGTCGGAAACCGTCTGGCGCCAGGCCAACAAGTACAAAGTGCCCCGCCTCGCGTTCGTCAACAAGATGGACCGCACCGGCGCCAACTTCCTGCGCGTTCGCCAGATGATGGTCGACCGCCTGAAGGCCAACCCGGTCGTGATCCAGATCCCGATCGGTGCCGAAGACAAGTTCCAGGGCATCGTCGACCTCGTGAAGATGAAGGCCATCATCTGGGACGAGGACAAGGGCGTGACCTTCACCTACGGCGAAATCCCGGCCGACCTGGTCGACGTCTGCAACGAGTACCACGAGAAGCTCGTGGAAGCGGCCGCCGAAGCCAGCGAAGAGCTGATGAACAAGTATCTCGAAGGCGAAAAGCTTTCGGAAGAAGAAATCAAGCTCGCCATTCGCACGCGCACGATCGCCGGCGAAATCCAGCCGATGCTGTGCGGCTCGGCCTTCAAGAACAAGGGCGTGCAGGCCATGCTCGACGCGGTCATCGAATACATGCCCGCGCCGACCGACATTCCCCCGGTCTCCGGCACCGATGATGACGAGCAGCCGGTGGTGCGCAAGGCCGACGACGAAGAGAAGTTCTCGGCCCTCGCGTTCAAGCTGATGACCGACCCGTTCGTGGGCCAGCTGACCTTCGTGCGTGTCTACTCGGGCGTGCTTTCCAAGGGCGACAGCGTCTACAACCCGGTGCGCGGCAAGAAAGAGCGCATCGGCCGTATCGTGCAGATGCACGCCAACAACCGCGAAGAAGTCAGCGAAATCCGAGCCGGCGACATCGCCGCGTGCGTGGGTCTGAAGGAAGTGACCACGGGCGAAACCCTGTGCGATCCGGGCGCCATCGTCACGCTGGAGCGCATGGTGTTCCCCGAGTCGGTGATCTCGCAGGCCGTCGAGCCCAAGACCAAGGCCGACCAGGAAAAGATGGGCATCGCCCTGCAGCGCCTCGCGCAGGAAGATCCCTCGTTCCGCGTCAAGACCGACGAGGAATCGGGCCAGACCATCATCTCGGGCATGGGCGAACTGCACCTCGAAATCATCGTGGACCGCATGAAGCGCGAGTTCGGCGTGGAAGCCAACGTGGGCAAGCCGCAAGTGGCCTACCGCGAAACCATCCGCAAGACGGTCGAAGAAGCCGAAGGCAAGTTCGTGCGCCAGTCGGGCGGCAAGGGCCAGTACGGCCACGTCGTGCTCAAGATCGAGCCGCAGGAAGCCGGCAAGGGCTTCGAGTTCGTCGACGCCATCAAGGGCGGCGTGGTGCCGCGCGAGTACATCCCCGCGGTGGAAAAGGGCGTTCAGGAAGCGCTGACGCAAGGCGTGCTGGCCGGCTACCCGGTCGTGGACGTCAAGGTCACGCTGCACTTCGGTTCGTACCACGACGTGGACTCGAACGAAATGGCCTTCAAGATGGCTGCCATCTTCGGTTTCAAGGAAGGCGCCCGCAAGGCCAGCCCCGTGATCCTCGAGCCGATGATGGCCGTGGAAGTTGAGACGCCTGAAGACTACGCCGGCAACGTGATGGGCGACCTGTCCTCCCGCCGCGGCATGGTGCAGGGCATGGACGACATGGTCGGCGGCGGCAAGGCCATCAAGGCCGAAGTCCCGCTGTCGGAAATGTTCGGCTACTCGACGACCCTGCGCTCGATGTCGCAAGGCCGCGCCACCTACACGATGGAATTCAAGCAGTACGCGGAAGCCCCGCGCAACGTGGCCGAAGCCATCGTTGCCGCGCGTACCAAGTAATCCATCTATCGATCTGTCTGCGACCCCGTGCCTCTCGTTGCCCGTGGCGAGAGAACCAGCAATGGGGTGCAGACGTTAAACCAACACACGGGCATCGCTCTTTCAAGGATTGAAAATGGCAAAAGGTAAGTTCACCCGCACCAAGCCCCACGTGAACGTGGGCACGATCGGTCACGTCGACCATGGCAAGACCACGCTGACGGCGGCCATCGCCACGGTGCTGTCGAGCAAGTTCGGCGGCGAAGCCAAGGCCTATGACCAGATCGACGCGGCTCCCGAAGAAAAGGCGCGCGGCATCACCATCAACACCGCCCACGTCGAGTACGAGACGGCCAACCGTCACTACGCCCACGTGGACTGCCCCGGCCACGCCGACTACGTCAAGAACATGATCACCGGTGCCGCCCAGATGGACGGCGCGATCTTGGTTTGTTCCGCTGCTGACGGCCCCATGCCACAGACCCGCGAGCACATCCTGTTGGCGCGCCAGGTGGGCGTGCCGTACATCGTGGTGTTCCTGAACAAGTGCGACATGGTGGACGACGCCGAGCTGATCGAGCTGGTGGAGATGGAAGTGCGCGAGCTGCTGGTCAAGTACCAGTTCCCGGGCGACGACACGCCGATCGTGCGCGGCTCGGCGCTGAAGGCGCTCGAGGGTGCCGCGGGTGAGCTGGGCGCGGACTCGGTGGTGAAGCTGGTGGCCGAGATGGACCGCTACATCCCGACCCCGGTGCGGGTGATCGACAAGCCGTTCCTGATGCCGATCGAGGACGTGTTCACGATCAC